>JADGQS010000110.1 GCA_017881585.1 Gemmatimonadaceae bacterium
CGCCGTCGTCCTCGCGGCCGCGTGCGGAGGCCGCACGCATGCGACGGCGCTCGCTCCGGCGGGCTCGCGCGCCGCACTGCGGCCGTACGCCGACTCGCTCATCGCCAATCCGATGTTCCGCACGGCGAACTGGGGTGTGCTCGTCGTCGATCCGCTGTCGGGCGACACGCTCTACTCGCACAACGCGGGCAAGCTGTTCATGCCCGCGTCGAACCAGAAGCTGCTTACGGGCGCCACGGCGCTGACGCAGCTCGGTCCCGATTTCCGCTTCGTCACGCGCTTCGCCACGAACGGGCCACAGCGCGACAGCACGCTCGACGGCGATCTCATCGTCGTGGGCCGCGGCGACCCGACCTTCAGCGACTCGATGCGCGCGGGCGACTACCGGAACGCGTTCCGCGACATGGCGGACTCGCTCTCCAGCAGGGGCATTCGCCGGATCCGCGGCTCGCTCCGGCGCGCCGGTGACGCATTCCCGGATTCGACGTACGGCTTCGGATGGCAGGTCGACGATCTCCGGACGTCCTCCGGCGCGGTGGTCGACGAGCTGTTCGTGAACGAAGGGCTCCTGCCGGGCAAGCGGGTGCGCTCGAACGGCGACACGGTGTCCGCCCCGGTCGTCATTCGCGAGCCGGCTGCCGCGTTCCTCGACGCGTTCGCGGCCGCTCTCTCGGAGAGGCACATCACGCTCGACGGATCGGCGGATGCGCGAGCCACACTCCCCGACTCCGGCTTGCTGCCGATCTTCGAGCTGCGTTCACCGCCCCTCTCGGCGATCCTCGCGCGCATGGCCAAGCCGTCGCAGAACCAGATCGCCGAGATCCTCTTCAAGACGCTCGCGCTCGAGAAGACCGGGGTCGGCACGGCCGACAGCGCCCGCCGCGTGGTCGAACGCCAGCTGCTCGCATGGGGCGCCCTTCCCGATGGCTTCGCCGTGCGCGACGGCAGCGGCCTGTCGCGCCACGATTATGTGACGCCGGAGACCATCGTTCGTGTGCTCGACGCGATGCGAACGAGCCGCGATTTCCCCGTGTGGTACGACGCGCTGCCGATCGCGGGCGTCGATGGCACGATCTCCGCGCGCATGAAGGGAACGCCCGCCGAGCGGAATGTGCGTGCGAAAACGGGAACGGTCGACAAGGCGCGATCCCTGTCAGGTTACGTGACGACCGCCGACGGCCGGATGCTCCTGTTCAGCCTCCTGTGCAACAACTTCACGGTTCCGAACAGGGAGGTCGAGCGCGTGCAGGATGCGATTCTCGTGCTGCTCGCGTCCAGCCGCATCGGGAGTCGCTGACCGTGGAGAAACGGTCGGGCGACAGCGCGCCGCTCCAGGTCGCCGACGCCGTCGCGCGAATTCTCGCCGAGGTGCGCGCGCTCGGCTCCGTGAAGCGCCCGCTGCTCGACGCATACAACAGTGTGCTCGCGATCGATGCCGTCGCGCCGGTGACGCTTCCACCGTGGGACAACTCGGCGATGGACGGCTATGCGGTCCGGTCGGCGGACCTCGTGCGTCTGCCGGTGAAGCTACGCGTGATCGAGAGCGTCGCCGCGGGACAGTTCCCGTCGCGCACCGTGGGCCCCGGCGAGGCGACGCGAGTAATGACGGGCGCGCCGGTTCCTGCAGGCGTCGACACCGTGGTGCGGCAGGAGGACACCGACGGCGGCACCGTCAGCGTGGAGATTCGCGACGCGCGCGACGCGAGGAGGAACGTGCGACCGCGGGGCGAGGACATCGCGGAGGGGCGCGTGGCCATCGCCGCGGGCACGCCGATTGGCGCCGCGCAGATCGGCGTGCTCGCCTCGCTCGGCTTCGCGGAGGTGAAGGTTGTCCGCGCACCGCGCGTCGCGATCCTGACCTCGGGTGACGAACTCGTCGAGCTCGATGGATTCGACCAGGTTCGGGCCGGAAAGAAGATCGTTTCCTCCAACGGCTACACACTGCAGGCGCTCGTGCGCGCGGCCGGCGCCGAGCCCGTGTATCTGGGGATCGCGTCGGATACGCCCGAATCGCTGCGCGCGCTGCTGGAGAAGGCGCGCTCGTGCGACATGATCATCACGTCTGCGGGGATCTCGGTGGGTGAGCACGACCACATGCGCGGCGTGCTCGAGGCAATGGGTGCGGAAATGAAGTTCTGGCGCGTGCGCATGCGACCCGGTGCGCCGATCGGATTCGGCCTGCTCGACGGCAAGCCGTGGATCGGGCTCCCCGGGAACCCCGTCTCGACGATGGTGACCTTCGAGCTCTTCGCGCGGCCCGCGATTCACAAGATGCGCGGCCACCGGAAACTCTTCCGGCGTCCCGTGCAGGTGGTGCTCGACGAGCCCGTCACGACCCACGCCGAGCTCACGCATTTCCTGCGCGCGATCGTCACCGTGCGCGACGGGCGCAGTACGGCGCGCCTCACGGGCCCGCAGAGTTCGGGCATCCTCACGTCGATGTCGAATGCGAACGCGCTTCTGGTGGTTCCGCCCGATCGCCGGAGCGTGGGCGCGGGCGAAACGCTGAACGCGATTCTCATCGGCGACGACGCGGAACTCGCGAGTGATTTTGCCCTCTGACCTCGCGCCGGAGCTGCAGGCGCTCGACCGGCGTTTCGTTCTCGCGAGAGTGAACGTCGCGGTCGCGGGCGGCGAGGTCACGCTCGAGACGCCACGCAGCGCCGACGAGCTGATCAATGAAATCGATTTCGAGCGCGATGAGCGACTGCCGTACTGGGCGGACATCTGGCCGTCGTCGACGGCGCTCGCGAGCGTCGTCGCCGAACTCGACGGACAGGGCAAGCGCGCGCTCGAACTCGGCTGTGGCCTTGGCCTGGTCACCATCGGCGCGCTGCGCGCCGGGTTCGATGTGGTCGCCACCGACTACTACGAGGACGCCCTGCTCTTCGCGCGGCGCAACGGATTGAGCGCCGCGGGCCGCGAGCCGCGCACGCGGCACGTGGACTGGCGCGAGTTTCCGTCCGATCTCGGGCGCTTTGACCTCGTGCTGGCGTCCGACGTACTCTATGAGCGCGAGTACGCGACGCTCGTCGCCGATGCGATCGTCGCGTCGCTCGCGCCGGGCGGCGTCGCCCTCGTCGCCGATCCGGGCCGTGTGGCGCTGCTCTCGTTCGTGACCGCGTGCGAGCAGCGTGGCTGCACCGTCGGCATCCGCGCGCGCGTCCCGTGGACCGACGGCACCGCCAAGCAGACGATCACGATTCACGAGATCGCGTCACCACGCCGCGCTTGAACGCGATTTTCAGCGGACCACAGCTCGCATATCTGCTCATCGCCCTGGTCGTGCTCGGCCTCGCATTCGCCGGCATCGTGTGGGTTGGGCGAATGATTCGCGGCGAGCTCGGATCGGGAGCCGCGCGCGGCGGCGATCCCGCGGGGCTCGCGATGCTCGAGCAGGTGCCGCCCGCGATGATGAAGGAAGCGATCGCGCGAGGGCTCGTGGTGCCGTCGCAGCTGGCGGGGATGACGGCGATGGAACGGACGTTTCTGTTCGGGTCGTTGAAACAGAGGCTCGCATCCGCCGAGCCGACTGCACCCGTTTCCGCACCCGCTGCCGCACCAACCGCTGTCCCCGTTGCTCCGCCGACGCCTGCACCCGCGCCGATGCCGCCCGCCCCGGCGCTCCCCGCCGGCGTCCCGCCCGCGATGCTCGCGATCCTCAACGCCGAGAAACTGCGCGTCTGGTGTCCGATGTGCGGGACGGAACTTCAGCTTCCGACGTTTCCGCCGCTGCTCGCCCGGTGCACGAACTGTGGGATGAAGTCGGCGGTCCGCACAGAAGAGGGCGGACGATATGTGGTCAACGTAGCGCCGCCACCAAAGCTCTGACGGCTGCAGAAGCGCGAGGGGCAAGTCGCCCCTCACACGTCGCTCGTCCCCGTTCCTCCCCGTCGCTCGTCCCCGCTCTATTTGACGGATACCTGCCCCGGCTCGACGCGTACCACCCGAAGCACCTGCACCATCTTCACCCCTCCCACATCCAATACGACGCGGTAATCCCCCGTCTCCATCTCCGCATTCCCGCGGCCGCCGAACCCGCCGCCTCCACCGCCACCACGTCCGCCGCGTCCCGCGCCCGCGCCCGCATCGCGAGGCGCAGTCGGCGATCCGCTCGAGTCGGGCACTGCCTGAGACTCCGACGGCCTGGTCGGCGAACCCGGCCCCGCTATCCCGCGTCCACCACCACCGCGTCCCGCGAAGTCCGCGCCGCCGATGGCGAAGTTCCACGTCACCCGATTGATGCCCGCACTCTGCGGACCCGTGAGCCGGGCAACCGTGTCGCCCGCCGCGTTCACCACCATGACCCGCACCGGGCTCGTCACCGCCGACGCCAAACGATACTGAATCTCCGCGCCACTCGGTCCGCCCTCACCCTTCCATGAGCGCTGCGCGCGCGGCTCAGATCCCTGAGGCATCTGTGCATAGTTGAACGCGACCGTCGGCTCGAACAGGTATGCCGACGCCGCCAGCACGTTCGGCTTCATCTGCTGCAGCGGCGCGACGTCGAGAATCTGGATCGCCCGTCCGTGCGTGCCCGCAATCAACTCGTGATCGCGCGGATGAATCTGCAAATCGTAGACCGGCACCGTCGGAAGGTTCTCCGCGAGCGGGAACCAGCTGCCGCCCTTGTTGAGCGAGGCGAACGCGCCGATCTCCGTGCCGCAGTACAGCAGGTTCGGGTTCACGAGGTCTTCGCGAACCACATAGACCGAGCCCGGCTTGTTCGTCGGGAGGTTGGACGCGATCGAGCGCCACGTCTTGCCCCAGTCATTCGAGGCGTACAGGTACGGCTTGAAGTCGTTCTCGCGATGATTGTCGAGCGCGACATAGACGGTCGCGGAATCAACGTGCGACGGTTCGATGCTGCTCACGTGGATGACGTTCGGCGCGCCCGGGAAATGGCCGCCGAGGTTCTCCCACGATCCGCCGTCGTTGCGAGTCATCTCGACCTTGCCGTCGTCCGTGCCGGCGAAGAGCAGGCCCGCGCGGATCGTCGACTCGTTGATCACGACGACCGTGGCGTTCTCCTCGGCGCCCGTCGCGTCACGCGTAATCCCGCCCGAGGCGTCGGGCGCCGCGTTGCCGTTCTCGTCGAACCCGCTCGACATGCGGATCCAGTCCTTGTTGTCACCCGAGAAGTCCGGCGAGATCGCGTACGGCGCGTCGCCCTTCTTCACCGACTTGAAGACCTTGTCCGCTCCGCTGTAGAAGACGTTCGGGTCGTGCTTCGAAAGGATGAACGGCGTGTTCCAGTTCCAGCGCGTCGCGACGCTCGGGTCGGACATGTCCTTCTTCATCTTCGCGCGAATGTCGGCGATCTGCTTCTCCTGCTCTGCCGTCAACGCAGTACTGCCGTCTCCTCTGATTTGCTGGATCTGCGCCCCGTACGTGTTCACGCTGACGGTGCGCGCCTTGATGTTCGTGGTCACGCCGGTCGCGAGGTTCTTCCGGGCCATGTTGCCGCCCTGCGACTCGTAGTAGACAATGTTCGGGTCGTTCGGGTCCTGCGCCGTCTGGAGGCCGTCGGCCGCGAACAGCGCGAACCAGTCGGTCATCTGCAGCTGGCCGTTGCGACGCCGGCTCCAGCCGCACGACGAGCCGTTGTCCTGCAGGCCGCCGCACACGCGGTACGGAACCTGGAAGTCGTAGCTCACGCCGTAGAACTGGCCCATCGCCATGTTGTTCAGCGCGTCGTAGTTGCCGCCGCGATCCCACGTCTGGAAGATGCCGGCGTCGCCGACGATGACGAAATGCTCCGGATCGTTGGGATCGATCCACATCCCGTGATAATCCTCGTGCTGTCCGAGCATGCCGAGGCGCCACGAGTGGCCGCCATCATCGGAGAACTGCATGTCCACCGCGAGGCGGTAGATGCGATCAGGATTCTTGGGGTCGACGCGGATCTGCGAGAAGTAGAACGGTCGGTTGTCGATCGTGCTCATCCACTTCCACGTCTTGCCCGCATCGGTCGAACGATAGAGGCCGCTCAGCAGGCGCTGCGGCTTCTTGCCGCGGATCGAGTCCGCCTCGACCATGACGTACACGATGTTCGGATTGCTGTGGGCGACCTGGATGTTCATGCGCCCCTTCGGCGTCTCCGGGAATCCGCCGCCCTTGATCTCGTGCCAGCTCGCACCTCCGTCGGTCGTCTTCCAGAGCGCCGAGCCCGGGCCGCCGCTCTTCAGGTACGCGGGCTTGCGCACGCGCTCCCAGCTGGCGGCGTACAGCGTGTTCGGATCTCGCGGATCCATGACGATGTCGACGAATCCCGCCTTGTCGCTGATGAACTTGCTCAGCGTCCACGTCTTGCCGCCGTCGACGGTCTTGTACAGGCCGCGTTCCGGATTCGACGCCCACTGCGCGCCGAGCGCGGCGACGTACACGATGTTCGGGTTGGTGGGGTGCACGACGATGCGGCCGATGTGCTGCGTCTTCTCGAGCCCCATCGACGTCCAGGTCGCACCGCCGTCCACCGACTTGTAGACGCCGAAACCCGGCGTGACGCTGTTGCGCGAGTTCTGCTCGCCCGTACCGGCCCAGATGATCTTCGGATCGCTCGGCGTCAGCGCGATGTCGCCCATCGACGCGATCGGCGCGTGATCCCAGAGCGGCTGCCACGTCGTGCCCGCGTTGACGGTTTTCCAGATGCCGCCGGCGGCACCGGCGACGTAGAACACCTTGGGATTTCGCGGATCACCTTCGACGTCGGTGCTCCGTCCGGCCATGTTCACCGGGCCGATCGAGCGCCACTTGAGTGAGGCGAGCGTGGCCGAGTCGGGGGTCTGCGCCGACACCGTCGTCGCGAGACCGAGGAAGAGGGCCGGCAGCAGTCGGGAGAACGACACGCGCATTCGCATCTGATGTGGGGGCTGGAGTTAGTGCCTAACCTGCACCCGAATCACGCGGCGGTGAGCTCACTTGTTGAATCGTGTCAATAGAATGACAGCGCTCATTAGGCAGCGCTTTCTGGCTTTAGCGCCCGGCCAGAGTGTAGAAACAAACAGCTCTGCCGCGGATTTTCACGGAGAACAGAAGGCGATAACTCGCGGATCAATCCTTGGGGGAACAGCAACAACGGCACGGGTGCCGAAGCTGCAGTTCCCCCAAAGGATTGATCCGGTGGTTATCGTCTTTCCCTTATCCGCGAAATCCGTGGCAACGCCGTTTGTTATTTGTAAATGCGCGCAACCACGAGAGCGGTGAGCACGATCGCCGCGCCGTCGAGCAGGATCTGGTGCAGTGCGAGAGCGTACGCGATCGGCTGGATCGCATAGTACGTGATGAACTTTGCCGCCGGCACCAGCGCCGCCATCGCGATTCCGTATCGCAGCCCTTGGCCGAACCACGGCTTCTCCGTCCGGCCGCGCTCGTAGATCCACGCGAACGGGATCGCCATCGTGACGTTGGCGATTAGCACGAACGGCATATGTCTCGCCGTCTCCTCCGCCGATGGACTTCCTCGCGGTTAACGGGAAAGCGGCGTGTCCAATAATGGGACACGCCGCCTCCTCCAGCCATTCCTGGCGGGCTACTTCGCTGTTGGCGCTGTCACTCGCGCGCGCTCGAGTCTCGTGATGGTGCCATCCACGACGCCCATATAGACGACGCCACCCGGGCCCCAGCCTGCGATGACGCGGCCCGGCGGAATCAGCACCCGATCCTTCAGTTCTCCCTTGTTGTTGACCACGTCGTACACCGTACCACCGTTGACCATCTTGCTCGTGCGAATCCAGAGGTTGCCGTCCGCGTCACCTCGCGAGGCACCCTGTCGAAACGCTGGGCGATAGTCCGGCATTTCGTTGAGCGACACGAAATTCAGTGGCAGCGAGACTCCCGACGGCGCGCCGCCCGCACCCCCGCGCCCGCCCATGCTAATGGTCATGGTGCCGTCCGCCTGCGGGCGCTGGCGCGTGCCGGCCTTGCCGGTGTCGCTGGTCGTCTTGGAGTCGGCACCGGACGTCCCCGCCATCTGCGCCATCATCGTGGCGCGCTGCTTCTCAATCGCGATCCGCGTGGAGTCGATGATCGCCGTCTTGTCCTCGTCGGTAAGGCGCTGCCAGTCGAACGCCATCTTCGAGCCCGCAGTCTTCTGGCCATCCGGGCTCACGAGATCCACACGGTAGTCCTGCCCGCGAATGATCGCGACAGTGCCGTCGGACAGCATCGCCCAGTCGTCGGTCCAAGGCATCGGATTCACGGTCGTCGTGACCTGAACATTCCCGGTGTTCTCGTCGCGCGTCATGTTCATCTGGATCTTCGGGATCCGGAACGTCGCGGCGGTATCCACCTTTCGGGTCTTGAGATCGACCCGCACGACAAACGACGACTCCGGAAACGCCGGTAGCTGGAACTGTCCCGGCGCAGCCCCCCTGGAGGAGTTCATGGCGAACCGCTGCTGCGCCCGATAGACCAGCCGTCCCTGCATGTCGAATCCCGGTGTTCCATTCGGACCACCGATCAGCGCCATCACCTCGTTCGGAAGCGGCGCCGCCATCGTCCGCACGATCTTTCCGTTCCC
>JADGQS010000111.1 GCA_017881585.1 Gemmatimonadaceae bacterium
GTGACGATATCGCAGCCCTTCGGCGCGGTCGGCGACGAGCAAGCTGCGGCGGCAATCAGGGCGGCAGCGGAAACCAGCAGCGCGATCGAGCGGCGGATCGTCATTTGAAAGGGCCTCGAAGAATGGGCGAGTGAATAAGTGGAGTGCGGAAGCTATGTGATCTGCTTTGGACATACAGTAGCCTTTTGTGCCAAAAAACCTTGCTTTTGTGCCACGACCGTAATCATTTTGTCCCCAATCGCTTAGCCACAGTCAACAACCCGCGACAGTCAACAACCCCAATGCACGTCGCCGCATGCGTCCAGCCTGCCAAACTCTCCCGCCTCCAAGGGGCGGCTGGAAGCGCGCATAGCGTGCACGCAGCGCTCGACTGGGCCCACGCCGACTCGATCATCCGCCGGCATCCCGTGGACGTCCTGGTCGTCGACCCCCAGTTCGACACGCCCGCCGAGGCCCGGTCGGACCGGATCCGCGCCGTCAGGAACAGGTACCGGTCGCTCCCCATGATCGTGTACTCGATCTTGGCCGCCCAGACCCTGCGGCCCCTAGTCGAGCTCGGCCGCGAGGGCATGGAACAGCTCATCCTCTTCGGCCTCGACGACGACCCCCAGCACCTCCGGCAGATGCTGGAGCGCCAGCCGGGCATCGTCCTGTCCGAACGGCTCCTGGGCCACCTCCAGCGTCCGCTCAGCCGTGTCCCGGCTTCCGTGGCCGGCGCGCTGGAACGGCTGATCCGCAATCCATCGGTCTTCCGCGGAGTGCCCGATCTCGCGGCCGCGGCCGGCGTCCCGCGCCGGTCGCTCTACCGGCACTTCGAGCGCGCCGGTTTCGTCACGCCCCGCGAACTCGTCGCCGGCGCACGGCTGCTCCGGGGATACGCCTTCCTCCGTGAACCCGCATACTCGCTCGAGGCCGTCGCGGATCACGTCCGCTTCACCGATTCGGACGCCCTCACCAAGGCCATGAAATGGGGGGTCGGCATGACACCCGGTCGCGCGCGCGATCGCATGGGACCCGAAGAGTTCGTCGCACGGCTTGCGGCACGGATCGCGCCGGGCGCGAATCTCAATGAGGCGCACTATTGGTTCGCAGGCCACGTCGGCGCCAGGATCCCCAATGCGTGACTGGATCTTGACGCCCGGCAGTCCCCGCGTGCTCATCGTCGACGACGAGCCCGCGATCTGCGCCGCGCTCACCCAGGTGCTGCGCCGTGCCGGCTTCGACCCGGTCGCGGCGCTGAGCGCACCCGAAGCAGAGTCGCTCCTCTCGGATTCGATTGCGGCGATGTTGCTCGACCTGCGTATGCCGCACATGCGCGGCGACGTGTTCTACTACCTCGCCTCGGCGCGCTGCCCGCAGCTGCGGCGGCACACGCTGTTCATGACCGGCGACATCTCGCCGGATGGCGAGCGCATGATCAACCAGACCGGGTGCGGCGTGCTCTGGAAGCCGTTCCCGAACGCCGTGCTCGTGGACGCGGTGCGCGACCTGCTCGCCGATCGCACCGGGACGCTCGCCGCGCCGCGTTGATCGACGACCCTACAGCGACCAGTTCTTCAGCGTCTTGAGCGCATTTTCGAGCGCCGCGCGCTGCGCGGGATGCGAGGCGGTGGCGAGCAGCGACTCGTACGTCGCCACGGCGAGCTTCAGCGCCACCGGATCGTTCTCCGCGCCGGCGAGGGCGGCCGCGTTGTCGGCGAGGCTCGCCTTCGCGAGTTCGTCGTCCGGAAAGCGCGCCGTGATCTGCTGCCAGCGATTCACGCGGGACCTGGGCGACGACTCGGACAAGGCCCACAAATGCCAGGCGGCGCGATTCGACGGGTCCGCCGTGAGTGCGCGCGATGCGAGACCGGACACGACGTCGGGACCGCGGCCGGTGAGCCAGTACGCATTCGCGAGTGTGACGATCGCGCGCGCATTTTCCGGTTCGCGCTGAACGATGGCTTCATAGATCGGACCCGCGACTTCGTGCATCTCGCGGTAGGGCTCGACCGCCGTGACGAGTTCTTCCGTGGACGCCGTGGCCGCGAAGTGCGCCAGGCTCTCCAGCAGTCGCGCAACGTCGCCGCGCTGATGATATTCGTGCACCACGGCGTCGAGCCTGGCGCGGACGCTCGTTTCTTTCGCCGAGGGGTTTTGCGTGACCATTTTGAAATCTACCGGGAGCTATCCCGCGGTGCATCGGTGACCCGATGAGCGCCGTGCGACTCATCGTGGTGGGATCGGACGTCGCCTTCGCCGCGGCGATACGCGAGGTGCTTGCCGCCCAGCTCCCCGACTCGGTTTCGGAGACGCTCGATCCCCGGCACCTGAAAACGCGCCCGCTCGTAGACTGCGTGGTGATCGACGGGCATGCGGACGGCGCGCAAAGCGCGGAGCTCGCGACACGCCTTCGTGCGATGGGTTTCGCGGGCGCGCTCGTGGTCGTGTCGGACGGGAGTGGCGAAACGGGCGCTGCGCTTGCCGCCGCGGGTGCGGCCCATGCACCGCCGCAGGAGCTTGCACACCAGCTGGTTCCGCGCCTCGCCGAGCAGCTCGCGCACGCGGGAAGCGAGCACGCCGCACAAGTGATGCGCGCGCGGCGGCTGATTGCGGCTGGTGAGATCGCGCTCCGCTTCCAGCACTCGCTGAACAACCCCCTCGCGGGAATCCTCGCGGAGGCGCAGCTCATGCTGCTTGACGCACTGCCGCCCGACCAGCACGGGGCACTCGAGCGCATCGTGGGGCTGTGCCGCCGGATCATCGAACTCGGCAAATCGCTGGACGGGATCGGCGAGCGTATGTAGTCCCGCCGTAACCGGGGACATTTCTACTGAACGTTGACATAGACCCGCCCTGGCCTTGCGCGGGCGGGGCCGGGACCCCATACTCAACGGGTCACCCGCCCACTGTTCTTTTGGCTGTTGGGCGCCGGGGTGGTTTGTATCGCCGGACCGCGTGTGAGTAATCCGCGCTTGTGGCGGCCCGAGGCGAGATCGAGCCAACAGCATCATCGAGCACGACCCGCCCCGATCCGATCGCTTTTCATACAGTCGTTGCGCGACGGTGCAGTTGCGTCCGTCCGATATTTTTTTAGCAATCCCGTTCCACACAATTCATGAACGAACGTCGACGCCCGCATCGTCGCGGCCGCAATTCACGCCCGCGCGGGAACCCTACGAACGAGACCTACAACGAGGCGGATCCGTACCGCGATCCGTCCGAGCCGCCGGCAGAGCAGACGCCGCCGGCGACGCTTGCGGGCCCGCCACCTTCCGCGGCACCGTCCGGCGAAGTCAGCGGCGACAGCATGCCGTCGAACGGCGGCGAATCCGCTCCACCGCCGCAGGCTCCACGATTCGATGGCGGCCCGACGAACCAGAACAACAACAACTACAACAACGGGCCCCGGCAGCACCAGAACGACAACAACCAGCAAGGCGGCGGCAGCCGTCGCGGGCGCCGTAACCGGCGCGGACGCCAGCGGACGGGCCAGCCCGGTGGCAGTGGCGGTGGCGGCGAGCAGCAGGTCATGTCGGGACCGCCGCCGGTGATCGTCCCCGACGGCGCGACGGAAGGCTGGTTCGACGCATCGCGCGACGCGGGATTCATCCGCCGGGCCGAGAACAGCTACCTCGCCGACATCGGCGACGCCTACGTCGGTCCTCATCTGATTCGCCAGTTCGGCATCCGCCGCGGCGACCTCATCTCCGCGACGACGGGACGCGACCACCGCGGCCGCATCATGGCCGCGGAAATCACGACGATCAACAGCGACGATCCGGCGCTCGCGCTGCGCCGCCCCGACTTCAATACCCTCACGGCGAGTTACCCCGAGCGAAAGCTCACGCTCGAAACCGGCCGGCCCTCGAAGAGCGGTCCCGAACTCACCCGGCGCGCCATCGACCTCATCGCGCCGATCGGATACGGCCAGCGCGCGCTCATCGTGGCGTCCGCTCGCGCCGGCAAGACCATGCTGCTGCACGCCATCACCGAAGGCGTCGCAATCAACCATCCGAACGCCACGCTGCTCATTCTCCTCGTGGACGAGCGTCCCGAGGAAGTCAGCGAGGCGATTTCGTGGGGCGTCGGTGAAGTGATCGCATCGAGCTTCGACCAGCCGGCGTCACGGCACGTCGAGGTGACCGAAATGGTCCTCGAGCGCGCACGCCGCCTCGTGGAACAGGGCAAGGACGTCGTGATCGTGCTCGACTCGCTGACGCGCATGGCTCGCGCCTTCAACACCGCGGAACGCGGCACCGGCCGCACGCTCTCGGGCGGCCTCGATTCCTCGGCGATGGCGAGGCCCAAGGCGTTCTTCGGGTCGGCGCGCTCCATCGCGCCGGAGCACGGCGGCGGGTCGCTCACCATCATCGCGACCGCGCTCGTCGAGACGGGATCGCGCATGGACGACGTGATCTTCGAGGAGTTCAAGGGCACGGGCAACTGCGAGATCAAGCTCGATCGTTCGCTCGCGGAGAAGCGGATCTTCCCGGCGTTCGACATCGGCACGAGCGGCACGCGGCGCGAGGAGAAGCTCTTCAGCCCCGAACAACTCCCCGCGATCTACACGCTGCGCCGCGGGCTGCAGCAGATGCCGCCGTCGTCCGCCATGGAATGGCTCATCAAGCGCATCGCCGCGACGACTTCCAACGACGCGCTGTTGCAGGGGCTCTAACCACAACAACAACTGCCACAGCGTTAACACGGAAACCGCCGGATCGACGGCCGGATTTTCACTGATAAACTCTGGGGGAATTACAAC
Source organism: Gemmatimonadaceae bacterium (assembly GCA_017881585.1). Taxonomy (GTDB): domain Bacteria; phylum Gemmatimonadota; class Gemmatimonadetes; order Gemmatimonadales; family Gemmatimonadaceae; genus Fen-1231. The sequence continues at coordinate 4,745 of JADGQS010000111.1, forward strand.
TGCGCAGTTGTAGTTCCCCCTTTTTGAGTTTTATCCGCGAAAATCCGGCTTCTGTTCCGGAAGTTTCCGTGATAAAGCGGTTGTCGCTGCCCTACTCAAATCAGGCTACGTACTCGTCGAGCAACATGGCCATCGCGCGCAGTCCGCGGCGCACGTTGTCCACGGAGATCCACTCGTCGGGCGCGTGCGCGTTTTCGCCGGGAAGCCCGAATCCCACCAGCAGCACGGGGGCCTTCAGCACGCGCTCGAAATCGCCGACGACGGGAATCGACCCGCCCTCTCCGACGATCACGGGCTCGCGGCCGAATGCGGCCGCGAGCGCGCGACGCGCCGCGTCGAATACCCTGCCGTCGAGATCGGCGCGCCACGGCTTGCCGCCGTGCAGGGGCTGCACCGCAACCTGCACCCCCGCAGGCGCGACCTTCTCCACGTGCGCTTTCATGAGGCGTTCGATCACGGCGGGATCCTGGTCGGGCACGAGCCGGCAGCTCACCTTCGCCATCGCCTTCGCCGGCAGCACGGTCTTTGCGCCCTCGCCCGTGTATCCGCTGAGCAGGCCGTTGACCTCGCACGTCGGGCGCGTCCACAATTTTTCGAGGGTGGTCCTTCCCTGCTCTCCGCCGAGCGCGCTCACGCCCAGCTCGCGGACGAAGCCGGCTTCGTCGAACGGGAGCGAGCGCATGCCGGCGAGCACGGCATCGGGAAACGGGCGCACGTCGTCGTAGAATCCCTCGATCGCGACGTGGCCGTCTGCGTGATGCATCGTCGCGAGAATGCGCGCGAGCGCCATCGCCGGGTTCACCACCGCGCCGCCGTACGATCCGGAATGGAGGTCCGACGACGGCCCCTTCACCGTGATCTCAAAATACGCGAGCCCGCGCAGCGAGCTGAGAATCGACGGGATACCCGGCGCGAACATCGCGGAATCCGAGATGACCACCGCATCGCACGCGAGACGCTTGGCGTACTTCTCCACGAACGCCGCGAGGTGCTCGCTGCCGATCTCCTCCTCGCCCTCGGCGATCACGATCACGTTCACCGGCAGCGTTCCGCGCACGGCGAGCTGCGCCTCGAGCGCCTTCACGTGAATCCAGAGCTGTCCCTTGTCGTCCACGGAGCCGCGAGCGAAGAGCTTGCCGTCGCGGATCGCGGGTTCGAACGCGGGAGAAGTCCACAGTTCGAGCGGCTCGGGCGGCTGCACGTCGTAGTGCCCGTACACGAGCACGGTCGGCGCGCCGGCGGGCGCCTTGCGCCACTCGGCGAGCACCACGGGATGGCCGGCGGTGGGAATCGTCTCCGTCGTGAAGCCGATGTTCGCGAGCTTCTCGTGCAGCCAGGCTGCGGCGCGGCGCGTGTCGGCGTCGTGCTCCGAGCGCGCACTGACGCTGGGAATCCGGAGGAACTCGAACAGCTCGTCGAATATTCTCGCGTCGTTCTTCGAGAGCCATGCGTCGAGATCGGAGAGAACCTTGGGAGCGGACATGGTCATTGGGTCCAGGGAAATGGTTGTGCGCGCAGCGGCCACTCTCCGTTCCACTGGGAGAGGAACCAGAGCCGCTTGCGCGCAACGTACGAGTCGCCGCGCATCAGCGCGACACTCTCGCCAGAATCGATGTGAAAACAGCAGGCGAGCTTTCGAATCTCGCGCGGCTCCCCCTTTTCGTCGTCGAGCACGAGGATCATCCCCGCGCCGGGCCCGGCGTGCTCGTCGAACGTGGTCCACAGGTCATACTGGTTCGCGCGGCCGAGGAGGTTGAGCGAATACACGCGCGGATGCGATTTCAGGTGGTACGCGAGTTCGCTCGCGTCCTGGTAGCGTTCGCCGGCGACGTACAGATCGTCGCCGGCCGACGGGCGTCCCTTCACCGCGTCGATGTGCCGGTCCACCACGCTCGCGAGGAGTTCCCATCCGTACGCCTTCGCGACCTGGTCGCGATCGGCGCGCAGCGGGATTATCGGATACACCGCGTGGATGCACACGATCGCGGAGAGCACGCCGCCGAGCTGAAGGCCGCGCCTCAGCCACAGTTCCGAGCGATCGGAACCCACCGGCTCGGTGGCCAGCAGGATCACGGCCGGAATCCACGCGATCGCGGGCCAGTTCGCCTCGGCGCGGCGATGCGTGGCGCTGTACACGAAGAATGCGAGGCAGCACGCGGCAGTCACGCCGAGGACGAGGCGGATGCCATCCGGCGTCGGCTCGAAGGAGCGCTTGATCGCGCGCATGACATAGAAGAAGAGGATCGGCGAGACGAGCCCGATCTGTCCGCCGAGCAGCTCCAGCTCGCGGTTCAGCGCGGCGAGGATGCCGCCCTGCGGTTCACCCAGCCCGTGCCCGAGCTGGAACTTGAACGACACCCAGTCGTGCCTCCAGTTCCAGAAGAGAACCGGCACGAGCACGAGCGCCGCGACGGCCACCGCGAGGTACGGCCCGCGCTCGCCGAACTTGTTCTGCAAGCGCGGATGGAGAATGCAGGCGAGCGCGATCGAGGCGGGGATGAGGATCGAGGTATACTTCGACGCCATCGCCAGCCCGATCGCGAGGCCGGCGACGAGCCACCACCGCGCGAGCGGATGCCGGTCTCTCTCCGCGGAAACATTCAGCGTGCGCACCACCGCGTAGAGCGCGCACGACGCGGCGCACAGCATCGGCGCATCGGGCGTCGCGAGGATCAGTCCGACGGCAGCGAGCGGCATGCAGCAGAGCAGCAGGACCGCGAGCTTCGCCGCGCCATCGCCGGCCAGCTCGCGCGATGTCAGCGCCACGGCGTATATCGCGCCCGAGCCGGCCAGGATGGAGAAGAAGCGCACGCCGATGGCGTGGTAGCCGAAGATCGCCGTGCCCGCGCGGATCAAGACCGCGATCATCGGCGGGTGATCGAAGTAGCCGGGCATGAGCGTACGCGACCAGTCCCAGTAGTACGTCTCGTCGGGAAAGAGCGGCACGATCGCCCCGATCGCGAGCCGGAGCAGCGTGGTGCCGGCGAGGATCGTGAGCGCGTGGCGCCATGCGCGGGATTCGGTCACACCCTAAACTTACAACACAGGGGTGAGAGGTGAGTACGAGTCGGAGGGATGAGTACGAGAAAGTAGCGCTGAGTTTGAGTGGGAGCGTGAGTGAACGGGAGTGGTGGGAGAGGGAGAGCGAGCGCACTCCTACTCGACTCCCACTCGACTCCCACTCCGACTGAACTCCGACTCCCACTCAAACTCAATTCTACTTTCTCGTACTCATCCCTCCGACTCAAACTCACTCTCCCCGCTGCTCCTAGCGAATGCCGAACCGTCTCGCGCAGGAAACAAGTCCGTACCTGCTCCAGCACGCCGATAACCCGGTGGACTGGTATCCGTGGGGCGCCGCCGCGCTGCAGCGTGCGCGCGACGAAGGCAAGCCGATCCTGCTCTCCATCGGTTACGCGGCGTGCCATTGGTGCCACGTGATGGCGCATGAATCGTTCGAGCACGACGAGACGGCGCGCCTCATGAACGAGCGATTCGTGAACGTGAAGGTCGACCGCGAAGAGCGGCCCGATCTCGATTCGATCTACATGCAGGCGGTGCAGGCGATGACCGGGCAGGGCGGATGGCCCATGACGGTATTCCTGACGCCCGCCGGCGAGCCGTTCTACGGCGGCACCTATTTTCCGCCCGAGGACCGTCACGGCATGCCGAGTTTCCGGCGCGTCCTGCTCTCCGTCGCGGACGCATGGGAGACGAAGCGCGACGA
>JADGQS010000112.1 GCA_017881585.1 Gemmatimonadaceae bacterium
TCGCGGCGAAGTCGCTCGAACTCTCCAAGCAGCCCGCCCAGCGGTCGCTTCGAAAGGACGGAGACTTCGACGGCGCGATGAAGTCCGCGGCGAAGACGGCCGAGGGCGCGTACTTCTATCCGTTCCTCTCGCACGCGCCGCTCGAGCCGCAGAACACCACGGCGCACTTCAAGGACGGCAAGCTGGAGATCTGGTCGCCGACGCAGCAGCCGCAGAGCGGAAGCCGGCTGGTGGCGGCCTCCCTCGGCATGAAGGAATCGGACATCACGCTGCACATTTCGCGCAGTGGCGGCGGATTCGGCCGGCGCCTCAGCAACGACTACATGGTCGAGGCGGCATACATCGCGAAGCAGGTGCCGGTGCCGGTCAAGGTGCTGTGGACGCGCGAGGACGACATCCAGCACGACTTCTATCGTCCGGCCGGATGGCACTACTTCAGCGGCGGCGTGGACGCGGCGGGCAAGCTCGTCGCGTGGCGCGATCACTTCGTGAGTTTCGGTGAGGGAAACAGCTTCGCTGCGAGCGCTTCGCTCAACGGCGCCGAGTTTCCGGCGGGATTCGTCCCGAATCTCGCGCTCGATGCGTCGGTGATGTCGTCCGGCGTTCCCACCGGCGCGATGCGCGCGCCGGGAAGCAACGGGATCGCGTTCGCGACCCAGTCGTTCATCGATGAGCTCGCGCATGCGGCGGGGAAGGATCCGGTTCAGTTCAGACTCGACCTGCTTTCCAATGCAACACCCGCGCCGGCCCCGGCGGCCCCGGCGGCCCCGCCGCCAGGAGCGGCTCCAGGCGCCGGAGGTCGCGGCGGCGGAGGCGGGCCGCGGTTCGACGCGGTGCGCGCGCGCGGCGTCGTCGCGATGGTCGCCGAGAAGTCCGGCTGGGGCAAGACGACGCTTCCCAAGGGGACGGGAATGGGCGTCGCGTTCCACTTCAGCCACATGGGTTATTTCGCCGAGGTCGTGCAGGCGACGGTCTCGAAGGCCGGCGTGCTGAAGGTCGACAAGGTCTGGGTCGTGGGCGACATCGGCAGCCAGATCATCAATCCGATCCACGCCGAAAACCAGAGTCAGGGCGCGGCGCTCGACGGCATCGCCCAGGCGTTGGGGCAGGAGATCACGATCGACAAGGGGCGCACGGTCAATACGAACCTCCAGACCTTCCCACTGCTGCGCATGCGGCAGTCGTGCCCAGTCGAGGTGTCTTTCCTCAAGACGGACAACCCGCCGACCGGACTCGGCGAGCCCGCGCTGCCGCCGGTGATTCCCGCGCTGTGCAATGCGATCTTTGCGGCGACGGGGAAGAGAGTCCGGACGCTGCCGTTATCGAAGCAGGATCTGAGCTGGACGTAACGACGATGGAAGATGGAAGATGGAAGATGGAAGATGGAAGATGGAAGATGGAAGATGGAAGATGGAAGACCGAAGATGGAGGCGACTTCCACTGGGAGGCGATCGTGGACGAACGGAACACGGTTTCGCGGCGCAGGTTCGTTGGTGGGGTGGCGACCGCCGTGGGAGTGATGGGTCTCAGGCCGTCGATCGACCTGTTCGCGCAGGCGACGCAGCAGCCACAAGGCGGCGCGGCGCGCGTGCGCCCCTCGCTCGACGAGTACGACTCGTACGCGAAGCTCTCGTTCAACGAGAATCCATATGGACCGCCGGATTCCGTGATGAAAGCCATGACGAAGGCGTTCAAGTACGCCAACCGCTACGGCTATCCCGATGGCGGCATCACGGAGGAGATCGCGAAGCTCCACGGCGTGAAGACGGAGAACATCCTGCTCGGCGCGGGCTCCGGCGAGATCCTCGACGTGGTGGGGACGACGTTCACCCAGGGCGGCAAGAAGGTCATTGGCGTCGAACCGTCGTACTCGCAGGTCTATCAGCACGTCACGAGCGTCAAGGCCGACGCGATCACGCTTCCGCTCACCGCCGACTACCGACAGGACATTCCGGCGCTCATCAGGGTGACGAAGAAACACTATCGTGATGTCGGATTCCTGTATCTCTGCAATCCGAACAACCCGACGGGGCGCATCGTCACGAAGTCGGAAGTGAGGCAGCTGCTCGACGGCATTCCGGAAGACGTGCCCGTGCTGATCGACGAGGCATACCATCATTTCGTAGACAACGGCGATTACGCCACGTCGGTGCCGTACGTCCTCGAGGGACGCCCGGTGATCGTCACGAGGACGTTCTCCAAGATCGCGGCACTCGCGGGGATGCGGCTGGGCTACGCGGTCGCGCCGAGGGAACTCATCCAGAAGATGCGCCCGTACAGCATGGGGAGCATCAACGCGGTCGTGAAATGGGGCGGCGTGGCGGCGCTGCAGGACACCGAGAGCCAGGCCAAGGTGAAAAAGGTGACGATCGAACTGCGCCAGCAGACGATCGCGTACCTCAAGGGCCTCGGCTACGAGTCGATCCCGTCGGACACCAATTTCTTCATGGTGCACATCAAGCGGCCGGTGCAGCCGGTGATCGCCGCGTTCCAGAAGAAGGGAGTGCTCGTGGGACGCCCGTTCCCGCCGATGCTCGAACACCTGCGCGTGTCGATCGGCAATCCCGACGAGATGCAGCGCTTCAACGCGGCGTTCAAGGACGTGATGGGCGCGGCTTCGGGTGGGGCGGGGAACGGAGGGCGATAAAACGGCGACGGGCGACGAGCACTACAGCAACGGGCGACGCGTGAGGGGCGATCTGGCGAAGAGCGACGCGTGAGGGGTGAGGAGAACGTCTCCTCGCTGCTCACGCGTCGCTCTTCTCCAGATCGCCCCTCACTCGTCGCTCGTTGCTCTTCTCCAGATCGCCCCTCACTCGTCGCTCGTCGCTGTAGTGCTCGTCGCCCGTCGCTGTTTCTATTTCGGCAGCGTCAGCGCAACCAACTTGGTCTGATCTCCCGCGCCCGTGGCAAACACGATGTACTGCTTGCCCTGGTGCAGGAAGGTCATCGGCACGGCGCTGGTGGCGCTCGGGATGACTACGGCGCCGACCGGCTTCCCCGTCGCCTTGTCGAACGCGTAGAGCTGGGGCGGCGGTGCAGCGGCTCGCCCGCCTCCGGCCGCGCCACCGCGAGCGCCGCCGCGACCGCCTCCGCCGCCGCGCCCGGTGCCGTTGATGAGCAGCGTTCTGGTCACCATCAACTGCGGCTGGCTCGTCTGGTTCGGGATCTTCGGCAGCGTCACCCCGGCGAACAGCGGATCGTTCGTCGGAGCTGGATCACGCCAGATGCCTCCGTTAGGCTGCCACCACTTCTTGTCACCCGTGTTGAGATCGTACGCGGTGATCCCGCCGTATTCCTTCACCTTGAAAATCGAAACACCACCGATCGTGTTCGGCACCTGCGGACGGCTGTAGGCACCGGTACTGCTGGGGCCTTCCTGCGGCGGTTGATAGCTCGGGGGCGGAGGCAGCGCACCCAGTTTGCCGCAGCTATTGTGCGGCGAGGTATACAGGATTTCCGAACACGGGTCGTGCGCAACGCTGATCGTGGTCATGCCGGTCTGCGCGCCCACGTAGATCATTCCCGTCTCGGGGTCGACCGCCGTGCCGCCGTCGATATTGACGCCGCCGGCCGCTCCCGGCGCATACCACGAACAGGTGTACTGCGTCGGGCCGTTCTTGCCCTTGCCGTCGGCCGGTGAACCGGGAATGAAGTAGGGTCCCATCCGGCACTTCTTCGCGAGCTTCAGCGCCGAATCCTTGATGGCCGGCGTGTAGTCTATGAGGTCGGACTCCAGGAGTCCCATCTGCGCGTACGGCGCAGGCCTGGTCGGAATCGGCTGCGTGGGCGACAAGACTTCTCCGGGAACTTCACTTTGTCCGACATGAGTCTCGACGATCGGCCAGATGGGCTCGCCCGTCACGCGATCGAGCACATACGCCCAGCCGATCTTCGTTGTCGCGGCGATGATCTTGCGCGGGCGTCCGTCGATCGTGACGTCGAGAAGGTTCGGTGCCATCGGGATGTCGTAGTCCCAGATGTCGTGGTGCACCATTTGAAAGTGCCATTTCCGCTTGCCGGTCTTCACGTCGATCGCGACGATGCTGGTAGCGAACAGGTTGTCGCCGGGCCGGTGGCCGCCGTACTCGTCAACGATGCCTTCGCCGACGGGAATGTACACGAGGCCGAGCGCCGGATCGGCACTGTATGTCGCCCACGGATCGACCTTTCCGGTGCCCGGATCGCCGAGTTTGGAACCGTTCTTCCACGTCTCGGCTCCGTACTCACCCGGCAGCGGAAGGAGGTTGAACTTCCACAGCTGCTTTCCGGTGTGAACGTCGAACCCGCGAATAGTTCCGGAAATGTTGTGGTTGTGCAGCAGGTAATAGCCGTGAATCGAAGAGTTGCCGAGGACGATCGTGTTGCCGACGATGATGGCCGGCGAGCTGTTGGCGAGTTGGCCTGCGGCCGGATCGATTCCCACCGTGCCGTCGGCGCCGATTTTCTTGACCGGGTCCCAGGTCTCGCCGGGCTTGGCCTTGCGCGCCGGATACGCCTCGCTGATCTCGAGCGAGCTCGAGTCGTCCACGGCGAAAGGCACGAGCGGATACCCAAGACCGTCGTCGAGATCCACGACGCCGTCCTTGCCGAACTTCGGGTCGGGAAGGCCCGTCTTGGCATCGAGCGAGACGAGATGGTATCCCGGCGTGATGACGATTGCGCGCTCGGCGTTGCCGTCGGTCCAGTACGCGAGACCGCGGCCGGCGAACTGGCGCGGCGCTTTCTGGTATCGAATGCCCTCGTTCAGCTTGTACGTCCAGAGCGTCGTCCCATTGGCGGGATCGATCGCGTACGCGTACCGGTGCGTCGTGGCCACGGTGAGGATGCGACCGTTCGCATACAGCGGAGTGGTGCGATAGTACTCGTCGCTTCCGTCCTTCGCGGCGTCCCACGTCCACGCCACCTGCAGCGAATTGAAATTTGCGGCGTTGATCTGGTCGAGCGGCGAGTAGCGAGTGCTCCACGCGTCGGCACCCCAGACGCGCCACTCTCCGGCGACATTGCCCCGCACGATCGGCTTGCCCTGGCGTGCACTCGACGATGTCGCGCGCACGAGGAATACGGCGGCGACCACCGCACCCGCGAGGACGGCGGTGCGGAGGGTCTGCCGGGTGAAGCGCTGCTGGCTACGCGTCATGGTGTGGGCCTCGTGGATCGTGTGTCGATCAGGATCTTCTTCAGTGCCAGGCTGTCGCCGGCGAGTTCTTCGGTGCCTGCCGGCATGGCGTTGAGCTTGAGCAGGTACGCGGTGACGTCCGCGGCATCGTTCAGGTCGAGCGTGCCGGGATTGTCCTTCGGCATCTTCTCGTAGAGGTACACGAACAGGTCCGACAACGGGTGCGCGTTCCAGCTCTGATTGAAGGCCGAACCCGTGTGCTCGCTCGGCGTGTGACAGCTCTGGCAGAAGCCAGCATACGTCTGCGCCCCGCGCTTCGCCTGCGCCTCGGTGTACACGCCGGCCTGCGTCGAGCGAAGCGAGTCGGGCCGGGCCGTCGCGTTCGCGGCCGGCGTCGTGGCCGTCGGCGATTGCTGGGCCGGCGCGACTCCGGCCAACGTGCCCATTATGCACGCCGTGAGTGCGATCGTCCATCCCGTGATCCTCATTGCTCCGCTCCGCGCGGAGTATTGAGCTGTCGGTACAGTCCGAACATCAGCCAGAGCGCGCCGGTGAGGACGAGGATCAGCATCAGCGCGCGCATGGCGCCCTGGAGCAGCAGGAGATCGAACGCCGGCCACTGAAACCGGTATTGCCGGAGCACGACCGCGCGGTCGAGCATCCAGTGCCAGGCGGTATGTGCCACGAGCGCGGAGAGAAGGATGGTTCCCATGCGTTCCGCCACCACGTACTTGAAGAGCACATTGAGGAGCGGGATCGCCAGCGCGAGGCAGCACAGCTGGCCGAGTTCCACGCCGACGTTGAATCCGAGGAGCGACGTCACGAGATGCGTCCCGGAAAACTGCAGCGACTCGCGAAGGGCGAACGAGAAGCCGAAGCCGTGCACGAGGCCGAACCCGAACGCGATGAGCCAGCGGCGCTCGAGCTTGGGTCCGACGATGTTCTCGAACGCCATGTAGACGATCGAGATCGCGATGAGCACCTCGATGAGCGGCGGAAACCAGAGCGCGCTCGGCGCGAAGCCCAGCGCGGACGCGAGCAGAGTAATGGAGTGCGCGACGGTGAACGACGTGACGATCGCGACGAGCGGACGGATCCGCCGGAAGGGGATCACGAGGCAAATGATGAACAGCAGGTGGTCGATGCCGTCCATGATGTGCCCGAATCCCAACTGCACGAACCGCCAGAGCGCCTGGCTCCAGCGCGGGTCGAGGTGCACCAGCCCCGGATCGCCGACGTACTCGAACGCCCGTTCGGCGCCGCCGGCCGGAAGGAACCGCAGGATGGTGTTGGTGCGCACGCCGAGCCGCGCGAGCGCGGGATTGATGGAAAAACGTGAGTGGTCCGACGTGATCTCGTACTCGAAGAGCACGTCCATCATCGCCTGTTGCCACGCGAGTTCCGTTTTCTGCGGCAACCCCTCACCCCTCATGTGCGCCAGCGCGCTGTCGTAGCTCTGGAACGATCGGTCGGACGGGAGCGCGACGTGTGCGGCGACGATTGCCGCGTTTCCGAGCTTCGCATCTCCCTCATAGACGTCGACCGAATTGGCGATCCAGATTCGGGCGGCGTCGGGGAGAAGCGAATCGACGGCTGCGATATCGAGATAGCCGGCGCCGTGGAGCGGGTATTGCATGTCGCGCATGGCCTCGAGCGGCACGCGCACGATGAGCCGGAGGCGGTTCGCCTCCGGCTTCACGAAAGCGATGATCGTGACGCGGGAGGGGATTTCGTGCGCCGACGGGACCGAGGGCAGCGCGAGGACCAACGCGCCCGCGAGCGCAACGGCGCGCCCTCTAACGGAGGAGTGACTCACGGCGTAAAATGAGAGCGTTGCATTCGACCGAAAGTATACGCCGCCCCGGTGCCTGTCACTGCACGTTGCCGCGAGCGGGCCCGGGTGGCGAACCGAGAGGAGACTTGCGATGAAGCGGAGGCCCACGCTCCTGTTACAGGCGGCTGCGTGCGCGGCGTTCGGCGCGCTCGCGGCCGTTTCAGCGTCTCCCCAAGGCGCGTCGAAGGCACCGGCGACGCCGAAGGCCGCGGCCGCGTCGAGACCGTCGGCCGCGCAGGCACCGCGATTCGAGGTGGCCATGCTGTGGCCGAAGCCGATGCCGAATCACTGGATCGAAGGGTCGTCGGTCGGCGTGGCGGTAGACGCACAGGACCATGTGTTCGTGCTGAACATCGGCGACGCGTTCAACGCGCGCACGGAGATCGGCGCGGCCGCCACACCACCGACGGGCGAGTGCTGCTCGCCCGCGCCGAGCGTCCTCGAGTTCGACCAGCAGGGCGAGCTCGTGGGCCATTGGGGCGGCCCGGGGAGCGGGTACAGCTGGCCGCAAACGCCGAGCGGCATCGCCATCGACAAGCAGGGGAACGTGTGGATCGCGGGAAGCGGACCGAACGACACGCAGCTCCTCAAGTTCTCTCATGACGGGAAGTTCCTGATGGCGGCTGGGAAGGCGGTGGCGCCGCCCCCGATGCAGGCTCCGGCTCCGACCGCCGCTCCTGCGGGCCGCGGGGGCCGCGGAGGGCGCGGCGGACGCGCCGGGCCGCCTCCGACGCCGCCGAACAATGCGAGCATGGAGAGCTTCGCCGGCGCAACGCGGATTTCGTTCGACGCGAGCGCGAACGAAGCGTATGTCGCGGACGGCTCACGCAATCGCAGGATCGCGGTGATCGACATGAACACCGGCGCCATCAAGAGATTCTGGGGCGCGTACGGGAAGACACCTTCGGATGCAGCCACGCCGGCCTATTCGCCGGACGCGCCGGCTTCGCAGCAGTTCGGCACGGCGGTGATGTGCGCCGAGTTGAGCAGCGACGGGCTCGTGTACGTGTGCGACCGCGCGAACGACCGGATCCAGCTGTTCAAGAAGGACGGTTCGTTCGTGAAGGAGCAGACGGTCATGCCGAAGACGCTGCGCGAAGGGTCGGTGTGGGACATCGCGTTCTCGCGCGATGCCGCGCAGCGCTTTCTGTACGTCGCCGACGGGATGAACAACCAGGTGCACGTCTTCGACCGGCAGTCGCTCGCGCTCGTCGCGAGCTTCGGTGAGGGCGGGCGCGTGCCCGGCGAGTTCTTCGCGCTGCACAGCATCGCGACGGATTCGAAGGGGAACATCTACACGACCGAAACCTACGAGGGCAAGCGCGTGCAGAAGTTCACGTACAAAGGGCTCGGGCCGGTGAGCACCGCCGGCCGCGCCGTGCTGTGGCCGACGTCGGGAGGCAAGCCATGAATCGCCGTCGCACTCTGGTGGGCGCCACGC
>JADGQS010000028.1 GCA_017881585.1 Gemmatimonadaceae bacterium
AGCTTTCTCGCGGCGGGAGGCGAGGAGCTGATTCTCGTCGGGACGGTCGAGGACCATCCATCAATGATCGACAGCCTCGTTCGATTGGCCGGCGTTTGACGGCCCGTAGGCGAAATCCCTACAAAGGCGTCCGAGATAGCCGGAACTTCGCGCGCCATGACTCGCCTGTGACACGCGCGTCGACGCGGACCTTACGATCCCTCCCAGTGGTCGCACGCAACTCTCTGGGAAGGAATGGGAGTCCATGCATCGAATAGGCGTCGTGGGACTTTGCTGGCGACAGCGTCGCAGCGCGCTGCTGGCGGAACTGACGATTCCCCGCGAATCGCGGGTCGAACGGCTGCCGATATTGCGCGATCTCGCCGGCGTCCAGGAACTCGTTTATCTCGCGACCTGCGGACGCGTTGAAGTCGTGTTTGCCACCGACGGAAACGTGTCGTTCGATGCGTGCCGGCGGCGCGTGTTCGAGGCGCTGACGGGTCGCGAGGCGCACACCGGCGAGGCCGAACACGCCATGCGCGCATGGCATGGAGAGGGCGCAGCCGAGCACCTGTTCGTCGTGGCCTCCGGCCTCGACTCCGCACGAGTCGGCGAAAGCGAGATCGCGGGGCAGATCCGGGATGCGCTGGCGGATGCGCAGGCGGCGGGCACGGTGGGTCCGCGGCTCGAACGCGTGTTCACGGAGGCGCTGCGGGTCGCCAAGCGCGTGAAGCCCATGACGGAAGGCAGAATCGGCACCGTCTCGCTCTCCGAGATCGCCGAGCGCCACGCCGCCGAACGCGCGCTGCGCACGCGCGGCGCCGTCGCCGTGATCGGAGTGTCGACCATGACCGAACAATGTGCGCGCGCGCTCGCCGCGCACGGCATTCGCGTGATCGTCGTCAATCGCACGTTGAGCCGGGCTGAGGAACTCGCGCGCGAGATTTCCGGCGAAGCACGGGAACTCGACGCGTTCCGCGCGGCGCCGGACGCAGTCGAAGTGCTGGTGCTGGCGACGGGCGCGAAAGAGCCGGTGCTCGGCCGCGCCGAACTCGAGCGCATCGCCGCGCGGACGCCGTCGGGCGAGCTGCCGCTCATAATCGACCTCGGCGTCCCGCCGAACGTGGCGCCCGAAGTGGCCGATGCGACCGGAATCACGCGCATCGGGATGGACCGCATCAGCGAGGAAGCGGCCGAAGGCAGGGATCGCCTGCTGCTCGATTTCGCGGACGCACGCGCCGTGATCGATGACGCGGTGATCGAATTCCGCAAACAAACTGCCGAGCGTCTCGTCGGGCCCGCCATCGCGCAACTCCGGCTCAGTTACCGTCGCACCGCGATGGAAGGTGTCGACCGGCTGCTCGCCAAATCGCTGCCGGGGCTCGCCGAGGCCGACCGCGAGATGCTGCGACGCTGGGCCGAGACGCTGGCGAACCGCCTCGCGCACGTGCCGTCGATCGGCCTGCGCGACTTGGCCTTCACGGTCGGACCGTCGGCGGTCGAGGCATTCTTCGAGAGCAGCGATCAGGCGATGCGCGATTCACTCACGACCGCGGGCGATCGCGCGGGCGCCGAGGTGCTCGAGCCGGAGATGATCGAGCCATGAGGCTGCGCATCGGCACCAGAGGGTCGGCGCTCGCGCTGGCGCAGAGCACGGATGTCGCGGCACGCCTCCGCGCGCTCGGCCACGATCCTGAGTTGGTGGTCATCTCGACGGTGGGCGATCGCGTCACCGACCGCGCGTTCACCGACGTGGGATCGTTCGGTGTGTTCGTGCGCGAACTCGAGTCGGCGCTGCTCGAGGGCGCCATCGACGCGGCCGTGCACTCGTACAAGGACGTTCCGTCGAGAATGCCTCAGGGTCTCGCGATCGCGGCGATCCCGGAACGCGTCGACGTCGCGGACGTCCTGCTCGTGCGGCGCGACGCGGTCGCCGCAGAGCGCGGCGGCCTGCCGCTCGCAGACGGCGCGCGTGTCGGAACGTCGGCAACCCGTCGCCGCGCGTTGCTGCTCGACGCGCGTCCCGATCTGGTGCTTGGTCTCTTGCGCGGCAATGTGCCCACGCGCGTTCGCTCCCTTTCCGAGGGACGATTCGACGCCATCGTACTCGCCGCGGCCGGCCTCGCCAGGCTCGCACGGGCGGATGGCGAGCATCGCCTCACGCTCGGCGACGACATCACGACGGTGCGGCTCGATCCGGCGGTGTTCGTCCCCGCTCCATCGCAGGGCGCCATCGCCGTGCAAGTCAGGGAGAGCGACCTCGCGGTTCGTGCCGCCGTCGCTCCGCTCGACGATCGATCGTGCCGTCGCGCGATTCAGGCCGAACGCGCCGCGCTGTATCTCGCGGAGGGCGGCTGCACGCTTCCGTTCGGCGCATGGTGCAGCGTCGCGAGCGATGGAACGCTCACGCTGGTCGCGGCACTGGGCCTCGAGGACGGATCCGTCGCCCGCAGCGTGGCCGTCGGGGAGGATCCGCAGGCGGTTGCGAGCGCTGCGTGGGACGAACTGTCCCGCGGAGTGCACGCATGATCGCCGCTTCGCTATCCGGACGGCGCGTGCTCGTCACCCGCGCACTTGAGGATTCCAGTGTGTGGGCGGAGAGACTCGCCGCCCTCGGCGCCGAACCCGTGATCCTCCCGTGCATTCGTACGGAGACGCTCGACGATGCGGAAACGCGTTCGCGCCTCGCGGCCGCACTGCGCGACGCGGATTGGCTCTGCGTCATGTCGGCTCGAGGCGCCGAAGCCGTGGCCCTGCTCGCGGGACCGTTGCCCGCTGCGATCCGGGTCGCCGCGGTGGGGGACAGCACCGCCGCCGCCGTGCGCACATCACTTGGCCTCACACCGTTCGTCGCGCGAGGCGGAACCTCGCGGGCGCTCGGTGAAGAGCTGCTCGCGGAGGCGTTCTCCTCCGCGTCGGCATCGACACGCATCGTCGTGGCCGCCGCGGAAGGCGGACGCACCGACGCCGAGGACGCGCTCGAACGCGCCGGCGCACTGGTCACGCGAATCGACGTATATCGAACCGTCCCGGCGTCGCCGACCTCGGTGCCCATGGACCTGGCCGTGGAAGGAATCGGCGACGTGCTGCTCGCGAGCCCGTCGGCCGTGAGAGGACTGCTCAACCAGGCATCGTTTCCGTCCGGCGCGCGCATTTTCACGATCGGACCCACGACGAGCGCCGCCGCCACCGCCGCCGGACTCTCCGTCAGCGGTGAAGCGATACATCCCGATTTCGAATCGCTCGTGGAGGCCATGCAATGAGTGAATGGAACGCGGCAACCGAAGCACGGATCGCGGCCCCTGGACGAATTCGTCCACGGCGACTGCGGCGCAGCCCCGCGTTGCGCGACCTCGTCGCGGAGACGAGCGTGCTCGCGCGCCAGCTCGTGATGCCGCACTTCGTGCTCCCCGTCGCGAAAGCGAACGAACCCATTGCTTCGATGCCGGACATTTTCCGCACCGGCGTGGACGATCTCCTGCGTGCCGTCGAATCGGACCACAAACTCGGCATCAAGTCCGTCCTGCTGTTCGGCACGCCGCCGGCCGGTGCGAAGGATGCGACCGGCAGCAGCGCGCACGATCCGGACGCCGCGGTGCCGCGCGCCGTGAGAGCGCTGCGTAGCGCGTTCGGGCAAGACCTCGTGATCATGACCGATGTGTGCCTGTGCGCCTACACCGATCACGGACACTGCGGCGTGCTCGTCGGCGGCGAAGTCGACAACGATCGCTCGCTGGCGCCGCTCGCGGCGATGGCCCTCGCGCACGCCGAAGCCGGCGCGGATCTCGTCGCTCCGTCGGACATGATGGACGGCCGCGTCGCGGCGCTGCGCGACGCGCTCGACGCCGACGGTCACTCGGAGACCGGGATCATGTCCTACGCGGTGAAGTATGCATCGGCCTACTACGGTCCATTCCGCGACGCGGCCGATTCGGCCCCGCACGACGGCGACCGCCGCAGCTATCAGATGGATTCGCGCAACTCCGCGGAGGCCGGGCGCGAGGCGATGCTCGATGAAGCGGAGGGAGCCGACATGCTGATGGTGAAACCCGCGCTCGCGTATCTCGACGTGATCCGGCGCGTGCGCGAAATGACGACCCTTCCCCTGGCCGCCTACAACGTGTCGGGCGAGTATTCGGCCGTGAAGGCGGCAGCCGAGCGCGGCTGGCTCGACGAGGCGGCGGTCGTGCGCGAGAACCTGCACGCAATGGTTCGCGCGGGCGCGAACCTCATCATCACGTACCACGCCCGCGCGGCGCTGGCCGGGAGCTGGCTCTGAGCGCCGGGCCGAAATCCACCGCGCTGATGGCGCGCGCCGAGCGCGTGATGCCGGGGGGCGTGAGTTCGCCCGTCCGCGCGTTCCGCGCCGTGGGCGGCACTCCGCTCGTGCTGCGCTCCGGTGCGGGCGCCGAGTTCGAGGACGTCGACGGCAAACGCTACATCGACTTCGTCTGCTCGTGGGGTCCTCTCATCCTCGGACACGCGCATCCGGAAATCCTGCGCGCGATCACGGAGACGGCGGCGCGCGGCACGAGTTTCGGCGCGCCGTGCGAGCAGGAAATTGAGCTCGCCGAGTACCTGACCTCGAGCTATCCCGGACTCGAACAGGTGCGCTTCGTGTCGTCGGGCACCGAGGCCACGATGAGCGCAATTCGCGTGGCCCGCGGAGCGACCGGGCGCGATCGCATCATCAAGTTCTCGGGCTGCTACCACGGGCACGCGGATCACCTGCTCGTCGCGGCCGGCTCGGGCCTCGTGACGTTCGGCCGTCCGTCGTCGGCCGGCGTGCCCGAGGCGTTCATTCGGGAGACGATCGTGCTGCCCCTCGACGACGAGCAGCGGCTCACCGATCTCCTGCGGCGCGACGGCGACAAGATCGCCGCCGTGATCATCGAGCCGGTGCCGGCGAACAACGGGCTGCTGCTCCAGCGTCCCGAGTTCCTCGCGACGCTGCGGCGCGAGACCGCGCGCGCCGGAACGATCCTGATCTTCGATGAAGTGATCAGCGGGTTCAGGCTCGCGCGTGGCGGGGCCGCGGAACTCTTCGGCATCACGCCGGATCTCGCGACGTTCGGCAAGATCATCGGGGGCGGACTGCCCGTGGGCGCGTTCGGCGGCCGTCGCGACCTCATGCGGCACCTCGCGCCGCTCGGCGGCGTCTATCAGGCGGGCACGCTCTCGGGAAACGCCGTGGCGATGGCCGCCGGACTCGCGGCGCTGCGCACGCTCGAGCGCGAGAACGGCTGGCGGCGGCTGGAAGAGACGGGCCGGCAGCTCGAACAGCTCCTCACGCCGGTGCTGGCGCGCGCGCCGTACAGTGCGCAATTGGTGCGCGCGGGATCGCTCTTCTGGATGTCGCTGCAGGACGGCGCCGCGCCGCGATCGGCCGAGGCAATCGATCCCGCCGCCGCCGAGCGTTATCGTCCGCTCTTCCATGCGCTGCTCGACGGCGGCATCGCGCTGGCGCCGTCGGCGTTCGAAGCCGGGTTCCTTTCGCTCGCGCACACTCCCGCGCACCTCGAGCGGCTGCGCGACGCGCTGGCCGCCGCGTTCGCGGCCTCGGGCGGCGCCGCGTGACGGCGAGAACCTCGCAGCGCACCGTGCGGGCCATGCAGATCGGATTCATCGTCCTGCTGCTCGCGTGCAGCGCACAGCTCGCCTATTGGATGGCGGATGAGTACCGGTACACCGAGACCGTGCGCGATCATCGCCGCGCCGCGTTCGAGGAACAGGCACGCTCGTCCGCCGCGCTGCTGCGTGCGGGAGTCCCGTGGTCGCAGATCCGCGCTTCGCAGACGGAGATCGACCTCGGACCCGACGGCGTGCCACGCGTGTCGGCGGCGATGCTGGCGCAGCTCGACGCCGATCGCTTCCACCGGCTCAATCGATACGCGTGGGAGGGGTCGTTCTTCCTGCTGGTGCTGATCGCGGCGATGGCCGTCGTCTATGCGGCGCTGCGCGAGGAGCACTCGCTTCGCCGTCAGCAGGAGGACTTCCTGGCGGCGGCTTCGCACGAACTCAAGAGCCCGCTCGCGAGCTTGCGGCTGTCGGCCGAAACCATCGCCATGCGGGATCCGGCACCGCCACATCGCGCCGAGCTCGTGCAGCGGCTGCTATCCGATATCGGCCGCCTCGACCAGATGATCGCGAACGTACTCGACGCCTCGCGCCTCTCGCGCGAGAGCGTTCGCGTGTCCCGGGAGCCGGTCGACCTGCGGCCGCTGTTCGCGTCGGTCGCCGACGAACTGCGCCCGCTCGCCGATGACTGCGGCGTCCGGGTTTTGTTGATGATTGACGACGGCCTCACGGTCGATGCGGACCGCGAGGGCGTTCGCACGATTGCCCGAAACCTCATTCACAACGGCATCAAGGCCTCGCGTCCGAGCGCCGGCACGGTGATCGTGCGCGGCGCGCAGGATGCTCAGGGCGTCACCATTCACGTGGATGACACCGGCATCGGTTTCGCCATGAACGAAGCGCGTGGTCTCTTCCAGAAATTCCATCGCATCGAGGCCAACGGTCACGAGCGACTTCCCGGCACCGGCCTTGGCCTGTTCCTCGTGCGCCGATGCGCCGAGATGGACGGCGCCGTCGTCACGGCATCGAGCGACGGACCCGGCCACGGCGCACGGTTCGAGGTGCGCTGGCCGGCCTCGCGCACGGCCGCGAGCGAATCATGACCTCGCGCATCCTGGTCGTCGACGACGAGCTCAACCTCGCCCGCGGCATTCGCGAGAACCTCGAGGCCGAGGGCTATGCCGTCGAGGTGGCGGCCGACGGTTTGCACGCGCTCGCGAAAATTCGCGCCGAGGAATTCGGACTCGTGATTCTCGACGTGATGCTGCCCGGCACCGACGGCTTCACCGTGTGTGAACGCATGCGCGCCGAGGGCCGCGACACCCCGGTGTTGTTCCTTTCCGCGCGCAGCGGGGGGCAGGACCGTATCCGCGGACTCGAGGCCGGAGGCGACGACTATCTCGCAAAGCCCTTCCAGCTGCGCGAGCTGTTGCTGCGCGTGACGGCGATCCTTCGCCGTCGCGCACGCTATGACGAGATGACGGCGCTCGAGCCCGTGCTCCGGTTCGGCGGAAACGAGTTCGATTTCCGCACCTTCCGCGGTCATTCCGCCGACGGCACCGAGCAAGTGCTGACGCAGAAGGAGGCGATGATCCTCAAGGTCCTCGCTGAACGGGAAGGCGAAGTGCTGTGGCGCGACGACATCCTCGAGAAGGTGTGGGGCGACGAAGTGCTCCCCTCCTCGCGCACGATCGACAATTTCATCGTGCGGCTGCGCAAACGGTTCGAGCCGAATCCGGAACGGCCGCAATTCATTCACACTGTTCGGGGCGTGGGCTATCGGTTCACCGCCACCGCGGAGCCGGAACCATGAGCGCCACCACATCCGTCGTCGCCTCCGGCCGGGAACTCTTTCTCGACGCCATCGCCTGCCAGCCGACGGCCCGCCGCCCGCTGTGGGTGATGCGGCAGGCCGGCCGCTATCTGCCGGAGTACCGGGCGCTCCGCGAACGTCACACGTTCGAAGAACTGTCCGGCAACGCCGAGCTCGCCGCACAGGTCACGCTGCAGCCGCTCGCACGCTTTCCGCTCGACGCCGCGATCATCTTCGCCGATCTCATGAGTCCGGTCGCGGCGCTGGGCCTTGAAGTGAAATTCGCGCCCGGCCCGGTGCTGTCGCGTCCGGTGCGCACCGCGGCGGACATCGCGGCGCTTCGCACACCGTCGCGCGACGAGATCGCGCCGTCGGTGATGAGCGCCCTGCGGATGGTGAAGAAGGAGCTCCGCGGCCAGCGCGCGCTGCTCGGGTTCGCGGGCGCGCCATGGTCGATCGCCGCGTACCTCGTGCAGGGGCGCGGCAGCCCCGGATTCCCGGCACTGCGCGCGCTTGCCGCCGCCGATCCAGCTCTGGTCAACCTGCTGCTCACGAAGCTGACCGACTTGATCATCGACTACGTGCACGCGCAGTTCGAGGCCGGCGCAGACGCCGTGCAGCTCTTCGACACGTGGGCGGGCTTGCTGTCGCGTGACTCGTGGACGCGGCTCGTGCGCCCGCACATCGCGCGCTTCCTCGAGGAGACGCGCGGCGCGGGCCGCCCGCGAATTCTCTTCCTGCAGGACGCGTCGCACCTCGTTCCGGCGTATGCGGAGCTGCCGAGCGAGGCGCTCGCGGTGGACTGGCGCGAGGATCTCGCGGCGCTTCGCCGTGCCGTGGGTCCCGACAAAGGCCTGCAAGGCAATCTCGATCCCGCGATTCTCGTGGCCGGACCCGGGCCGACGCGCGACGCGGCACGAGCATTGCTCGCGGCCGTCCCCGCGCGCGGCCACATCGTGAACCTTGGCCATGGCATCACGCCGGAAGCCCCCATTGAAAGCGTGCAGGCGCTCGTCGACGCCGTACACGCGGAGCACACATCATGAATCCCGCCGTCAGTGAATCCGCGGCCGTTCCGCTCGCGCGCCCGGTGGAGCGCGCCATCACCGTCGACCTGCTCTCGCGCTACGACCGGCCGGGGCCGCGCTACACGAGCTACCCGACGGCGGTCGAGTTTCACGAGGGAGTCACCACCGGCGACTATCTCGAATGTCTCGCCGCCGCGAACGCGCTCGGCGACGCCCCGTTGTCGATGTACATGCACCTGCCGTTCTGCGAGGAGCGCTGCCTGTTCTGCGGATGCCACACGATCATTTCGCCGCGGAAAGACGTGGCCGTGCCCTACCTCGGACTGCTCGGACGCGAAATCGAACTGCTCGCGGAGCGGCTGCCGGAGCGCCGGCGTTTCGCGCAGCTCCATCTCGGCGGCGGCACGCCGACGTACTACACGCCGAAGCAGCTCAACGGGCTGATCGGCGGCCTGCTGAAGCATTTCACGCCGCTGCCCGGCGCGGAGCTCGCCTTCGAGGCCGATCCGCGCGTCACGACGAACGACCATCTCGACGCGCTCGGCGGCCTCGGCTTCAACCGCGTGTCGTTCGGCGTGCAGGATCTCAATCCCGACGTGCAGGAGGCGATCAACCGCGTGCAGACGCGCGAGCAGACGGCGCGCCTCGTCGATCACGCCCGCGCGCAGGGATACCGCGGCATCAACGTGGACCTGATCTACGGACTGCCGCTGCAGACGCCCGAGAGTTTCGAGCGGACCGTCGACTCGGTGATCGCGCTCGGTCCCGACCGCGCCGCGGTCTACTCCTTCGCCTTCGTGCCCTGGGTGAAAGGCAGTCAGAAGCGGATCGAGGAGGACCAGCTTCCCGCCGCCGCAGTGAAGGTGCAGCTGTTCGCGATCGCCCGGGAGCGCTTCCTCGCCGCCGGATACGAACCGATCGGCATGGACCACTTCGCGCGCCCCGACGACGAT
This sequence comes from Gemmatimonadaceae bacterium, assembly GCA_017881585.1. Taxonomy (GTDB): domain Bacteria; phylum Gemmatimonadota; class Gemmatimonadetes; order Gemmatimonadales; family Gemmatimonadaceae; genus Fen-1231. Next base: position 9,351 of record JADGQS010000028.1, read on the forward strand.
CTCGCGATCGCTCGCCGGGAGGGACGCCTGCGACGGAACTTTCAGGGATACGCCGTCATCCCGGGTGATGATGTGGTCGGGCTCGGCATCTCGGCGATCGGTGACGTCCGCGGCAGCTATGTGCAGAACGAGAAGAAACTCTCGACGTACGAGCAGTCGATTTCGGAGGGGCGGCTGCCCGTGGTCCGCGGCGTGCGACGCTCGCCCGACGACGAACTGCGGCGCACCGTGATCCACGAGTTGATGTGCAACTTCCGCATCGACACCGGCGCGATCGAACGCCAGTACGGTATCGAGTTCGCGCGCTACTTCGCCGAGGATCTCGCGCTGCTCGAGCCGCACGAGCGCGAGGGGATGGTGCGCGTATCGCCGGCCGGCATCGAGGCCACGCCGATCGGGGAACTGTTCGTGCGCAACCTCGCGATGTGCTTCGACCGCTATCAGCGCGAGAAGCATGCCGCCGATTCCAAACCGGCGTTCAGCCGCACGGTGTAATCGTGGCACGTCTCGTCGTCGTCGGCGGGGGAATCGCGGGACTGGCCGCGGCGTGGTCGGCGCGCTGCGCCGCCGCGCGCGCCGGCGTGGCGCTCGACGTCCTTGTGCTGGAGCGCGGAAGCGAAGTTGGAGGAAAGGCCCGCACCATCGTGCGCGACGGCTGGATGGTCGAGGGTGGGCCGTCAGGCTTTCTCGGTGGCCGCCCCGAGCTCGACTCGCTGCTCCGTGCGAGCGGGCTGGAGAATGACGCGGTGCTTGCGAGCGCACGTGCGAAGCGACGGTTTCTCTTCCGTGCGGGCCGCCTGCGTGAGATCAAGACGTCGCCGCTGGGGTTCGCGCGGTCGGGCATCATGTCGTTCGGCGGACTCCTGCGTCTCGGCGTGGAGCCCTTCATCCCGCGTTCGCGGCGCACCGACGACGAAACCGTGTGGGCGTTCGCCGCGCGCCGGCTCGGCACAGAAGCCGCCGACCGCCTCGTATCGCCGATGACGCTCGGGATTTTCGCCGGAGACTCGCGGAAACTGTCTCTCGCGTCCGCGTTTCCGAAAATGGCGCGACTCGAGCGGGAGCATGGCTCGCTCATCCGCGGGCTGATCGCGCGTCGCGGGCGCACGAGTGCGGGACCGCTCACGTCACTGCGCGGCGGAATGCAGAGCCTGCCGCGGCAGCTCGCGGAGAACGGCGGATTTCGTGTGCGTTGCGGAGCGACCGTGCGGCGAATCGATCGCGCGGACATCGGCTGGACCGTATCCATCGAAGGGGACGGCGCGACGCTCGAGGCGGATGCGGTCGTCATCGCGGCGGAACCCTGGGTGGCCGCGTCACTGTTTCGTCCGCTCGACGCCTCCGCCGCCGACGCACTGGGTGCGATTCCCTGCCCGCCGGTGACGGTCGTCGCGCTCGGATTCAATTCCACGGCGCGCGCACGCATCCCCGATGGGTTTGGCGTTCTCATAGCGCGCGGAGAAGGCATTCGCATGCTTGGCAATCTCTGGGAGACGTCGCTGTACCCGGGACGGGGACCGGCGGGAGGCATTCTCGTTCGCGCGATGTTCGGCGGGGCGGTTGACGAGTCGATCGGCGCGCTCGATGAGGCCGAGATGCTGACCCTGGCCAGACGCGAAGTCGCGCAGTTGTACGGACTGACGGCCGCGCCGGTGTTCGAGCACGTCGTGCGGCTCGCACGCGCGATCCCGCAGTACGAGGTCGGGCATGCTCTCCGGGTCGCTGCCGTAGAGCGGGCCGTCGAGACGATGCCTGGGCTGGCCGTCACAGGATTCGGCCTGCGAGGAGTCGCGTTCGGCGACGCCGCGGCTGACGGCGTTCGCACCGGCGAGAATCTGGGACGCTGGCTCGCGACCTGTCAGATCGGAAGCACCGCATGCCTCTGAAGCGACTGAAGCGCTGGTGGAACGCCGGGCGCGCCGCTCCCGCGCGCATCGACTGTGCCGTCGACTGTGCCGTCGACTGTGCCGTCGACCTCTCCGGCGACTGCGCACTCGCCGCGTGCAAGGCGGGAGCCTGCGCCACGGTGCTCCGGGTGACGTGCCCGGCACTCGACGCGCATCGGCTGAGTACGCTCGGCGTCTACGAGGGCGCGATCGTGAGCGTCGTGGATCGTCGCAGCGGCGTGCTGCTCGACGTCTGCGGCACGCGGCTCGCGCTCAACGACGCGATCGCCGCCGCAATTCTCGTGCGGCTGGTGGCGGCGTGACCGCGCTCGCCGCTCCGGTGACCGCGATCCGCGGCGACGTCGCCATGCCGGCCGCGCGTCCGCTGCGCGTGGCGCTCGTCGGCAATCCGAACTGCGGCAAGAGCACGCTGTTCAACGCGCTGACCGGGCGCCGGCAGCGGGTCGCCAATTATCCGGGCGTGACCGTCGAGCGCGTGGAGGGTACGTACGTCCGCGACGGCGCGAGCGTGACGGTGCTCGACCTGCCCGGCACGTACAGCCTTTCGCCGGACTCCCCCGACGAGGCCATCGCACTCGACGTCGTGCACGGTCGCGCGCCCGGCATCGAGCCGGTGGACGTCATCGTCGTGGTGCTCGACGCCGAGAATCTCGAGCGTCACCTGTATCTCGCCACACAAGTGCTGGAACTCGGCCTGCCGGCGGTGCTGGTGTTGAACCGCAGCGACCGGCTCGCCGCCGCGGGCATGTCGATCGATGTCGTCGAGCTGATTCACACCCTGGGCGCGGTGGTGGTGCCGGCCGTCGCGACGACCGGCGAGGGCATCGAGCGACTCCGCCACGCGATCGCGCGCGCGGTGCAACTGCCGAAGTCGTGGATGCACGAACGCCCACTCGATGCGGCAGGCGGCCCCGGCGCGCGGTATCGCTGGATCGCGTCCGTCATGGCGCGCACGGTCACGCGCGCGCCGCGCACCGGCCGCTCGATGAGTGACCGCGTGGATGCCGTGCTCCTCCACGGCGCATGGGGTCCGCTGATCTTTCTCGCCGTGATGGCGCTGGCGTTTCAGGCCCTCTTCACGGTCGCGCACCCGCTCGCCGACGGCATGCAGGCGATCCTCAATGCCGGCGCCGGCGGCCTGCGCGCCGTACTGCCGGCGGGCGACCTGCAGAGTCTGCTCGTGGACGGGGTCCTCGGCGGCGTCGGCAGCGTGCTCGTGTTCGTGCCGCAGATCGCGATCCTGTTCCTGTTCATCGGCGTGCTCGAGGACAGCGGCTACCTCGCGCGCGCGGCGTTCGTGATGGATCGCTACATGCGGCCGCTCGGACTGCAGGGGAAGAGCGTCATTCCGCTGCTCTCCGGCTACGCGTGCGCGGTGCCCGCGATTCTCGCCACGCGGACCATCCAGCACACGAAGGAGCGGCTCGCGACGGTGATGGTCGTGCCGCTCATCAGCTGTTCGGCTCGGCTCCCGGTGTACGCGCTGCTGATCGCCGCATTCATACCGGCCACGGCGGTCGCCGGGTTCTTCACGCTGCAGGGGATCGCCTTGCTCGCGATGTACCTCCTCGGCACCGTCGCCGCGCTGGGATCCGCGATGCTGTTCCGCCGGACGATTCTGCGCTCGGCCACGCGTGCGCTGATCATCGAGCTCCCGCCGTACGTGCTGCCGAGTGCGCGCGTGCTCGCCGCGACCGTGTGGCAGCGCGTCGCGGTGTTCCTGCGGCGCGCGGGCACGGTGATCTTCGCGATATCCGTGCTGCTGTGGGCGCTGGAGAGCTACCCGCGCGCGACCGGCGCGGCGGCGGCCGACGTGCAGCTCTCGCAGTCGGCGCTCGGCCACATCGGGCACGCGGTCGAGCCCGCCGTGCGGCCGCTCGGCCTTGACTGGAAGATCGGCGTGGCGATGGCAGCGTCGTTCGCCGCGCGCGAAGTATTCGTATCGACGATGGCCACGATGTACGGCGTCTCTCGCGGGACCGGTGAATCCGGAGCCCTCGCCGGGCGATTGCGCGAGGCGCGCGGCGCGGATGGCCGCGTGAGCTACTCGCGCGCGGCGGCATTCGGACTGCTGGCGTTCTACGTCTTTGCGCTGATGTGCACGAGTACGATCGCGGTCACGGTGCGCGAGACCGGGGGCGGCTGGCGCGGCGCCGGGTGGGCCGCGTTCCAGTTCACGTACATGCTCGCACTCGCATGGGGCAGCGCATTCGTGGTATACCGGGCGGGGCTCGCGATCGGGCTGGGTGGCATCGCGTGAGCGCCATGTGGATCGACCGCATCAGCGTCGCCGTGATCCTGCTGGCGGCCAGCGCGTACCTGACGCGGAGGGTCGTGCGCCGCGTCGCGAGCGCGTTCGGGCGCGGGGCGACGAACACGGGCGCGTGCGGGGCGGAATGCGGGTGTGAAACGGACTCCACCGACGATCCTCGGCGCGCGTTCCGCAAGTAACTTGCGTGGGAATGCCCGTCTGATCTTTCATTCTCAGGCAACCCATGATCCACACCATCATAGAACCCTTCCGCATCAAGGCGGTTGAGCCCATCCGCATCAGCACGCGCGGAGAGCGAATAGGCTGGCTCGAAGAGGCCAAGCTGAATGTCTTCCAGCTTCCAGCGGACCGTGTGTTGCTCGATTTCCTGACGGACAGCGGCACGGGCGCGATGAGCGCCAAGCAGTGGGGCGCCATCATGGAGGGTGACGAGAGCTACGCCGGCTCCAGATCCTTTTTCCGGCTGGAAGCGGTGCTGAAGGATCTCACGGGTTACCAGCACATCATTCCCACCCATCAGGGCCGTGCGGCCGAGCACATCCTGTTCAGCGTGGCTACCAAGAGGGGCGATCTCGTCCCCAGCAACACCCACTTCGACACCACCCGCGCCAACCTGGAATACCAGGGCGCTGAGGCCATCGATCTGGTGATCCCCGAGGGACTGCAGCCGCGCACCTACCATCCCTTCAAGGGCAACATCGACCTCGCCCGCGTAGCAGATCTGCTCGAACGCGAAGCGCACCGAATCCCCTTCGGCATGATGACGCTCACCAACAACAGCGGTGGCGGCCAGCCGGTGAGCCTGGCGAACCTGCGCGCGTATCGCGAACTGCTGAACCGTTACGGCAAGCCATTGATCCTGGACGTCTGCCGCTACGCGGAGAATTCCATGTTCATCAAGCTGCGCGAGGAAGGCCAGCAGGACCGCACCGTGAAATCCATCGCCCAGGAAATGTTCAGCCTGGCCGACGGCTGCACGATGAGTGCCAAGAAGGACGGCATGGTGAACATCGGCGGCTTCCTCGCGCTGAACCTCGGCACCTGGGTGGAGGCTGCGAAGACCTTGCTCATTCTCACGGAGGGCTTCCCGACGTACGGCGGCCTCGCCGGCCGCGACCTCGAAGCGCTGGCGGTGGGAATGGAGGAAGGGCTGAACGAGGACTATCTCCGCTACCGCCTGCGCACCGCCGAGTACATGGGCGAGAAGATGAAGGCGGGTGGCGTCGCCATCGTGGAGCCCACCGGCGGCCACGCGGTGTACCTGGATGCGAAGGATTTTCTGCCGCATCTGAGCGCCGAACAGTACCCTGCATGGAGCCTCTGCAACGCACTGTATCTCGAGGCCGGCATCCGCGGTGTGGAGATCGGCTCGGTCATGTTCGGCAGGCACAACGACGATGGAACCGAGTCGTACCACAGCATGGAGCTGGTGCGCCTGGCGTTCCCCCGGCGCATGTACACCCAGAGCCATTTCGACTACGCCGCGGAAGCGATCTGCGAGCTGAAGGCGCGGGCCCATGAAGTGCGGGGCGTGAAGATCGTCAAGCAGGCGAAATACCTGCGGCACTTCACGGCGGAGTTCGAGAGCGCTACCGTTCAGGCATGAACTTCTGGATCTATCTCGTCGGCATCGCCGTCGTCATCGGGGGCATCGCGTGGGGGCTCTCCGTGGCTCATGTCTCGACCACGTACATCCTCATCATCTGCGTGATCATGCTGGGTCTTGGCATTGTCACAGCCGTCACCCGCATGCGGCAGAAAGACCCGCCGGCGTGATCGGGTGAGCAGGTGGTACGAACACGATCTGGATCGAGAGACAGCCGGACGCTAGCATTGAGCGCATGAACCTCTTTGCGCAGAGCGCGGTGATAACGCTCGCCATCGTCAACGCCCGCGTCTGGACCGGCGACGCCACTCGCCCCTGGGCCGATGCGATCGCCGTCGCGGGCAATCGCATCGCGCTCGTCGGGTCGAGCGCGGAAGTCCGAAAGCGCACGCCGCCTTCCGCGCGGCTCGTCGATGCGCAGGGCGGCATGGTCGTTCCGGGGTTCACCGACGCGCACGTCCATTTCATAGATGGAGGCTTCGCACTCGCCTCGGTGCAGCTGCGCGACGCGAAAACGAAGGAAGAGTTCATCCGTCGAATCGCCGCGTTCGCGAAGACCGTGCCGCCGGGCGCGTGGATCACCAACGGCGACTGGGATCACGAGAACTGGGGCGGCGAGCTTCCGACACGTTCATGGATAGACTCCGTGACGCCGAACAATCCCGTGTGGATCAACCGCCTCGACGGCCACATGAACCTCGCGAATGCCGCCGCGCTCCATGCGGCCGGTGTCACGCGGAGCGTTGCCGACGTCGGCGGCGGCACGATCGTTCGCGATGCCGGCGGCGAACCGACCGGCGTGTTCAAGGACAACGCGCAGCGAATCGTCGAGCGCGCGATTCCCGACGCGCCGCCGGCGGTGTCCGACCGCGCCCTGGATGCCGCGATGCACTATGTGGCCGCACAGGGCGTGACCTCGGTGCACAACATGGGAAGCTGGGCCGATCTCGCGGTGTTCGAGCGGGCGCATCACGCGAACCGTTTGATCACGCGGATCTACGCCGCGGTGCCGCTCTCGAGCTGGAAGCAGCTCGCGGACACCGTGAAGGCGCGCGGCTTCGGCGATGACTGGCTGCGCATCGGCGCGCTCAAGGGATTCGTCGACGGATCGATCGGATCGCACACGGCCGCCATGCTGAGGCCGTTCGCCGACTCGCCAAAGGATTCGGGCTTCTTCGTGAACACGCCCGAGCATCTATATGAATGGACCTCCAACGCCGACAAGAACGGGCTGCACGTGATCGTCCACGCCATCGGCGACCGCGCGATCCGCACGCAGCTCGACATCTTCGAGCGCGTCGAGAAGGAGAACGGCCCGCGCGACCGCCGGTTCAGGATCGAGCACGCGCAGCACATCGCGCCGGCCGACATGGCGCGCTTCGGCACGCTCGGCGTGATCGCGTCGGTGCAGCCGTACCACGCGATCGACGACGGGCGCTGGGTCGAGAAGGTCATCGGCCACGAGCGCTCGAAGGGCACCTATGCCTTCAGGTCGCTGCTCGACGCAAAGGCCACGCTTGCGTTCGGCTCCGACTGGTTCGTCGCGCCGCCGATTCCTTTGACCGGGATCTACGCGGCAGTCACGCGCCGAACGCTCGACGACAAGAACCCGGGCGGCTGGTTCCCCGAGCAGAAGGTCACGCTCGACGAGGCGCTGCGCGCGTACACGGCCGCCGGCTCGTACGCCGGCTACGCGGAGAAGGATCGCGGCGTGCTCAAAGCCGGAATGCTCGCGGACATCGCGGTCATCGATCGCGACCTCACGAAGGTCGCGCCGGAGACGATCCGGGATGCCAAGATCACCATGACGATCGTGGACGGGCGAGTGGTGTTCGGGAAGTAGCGGCTCGCCGTTGCACGCCGAACGCTTCCACTCCCGCGATCGCAGTCACGGCGGACCGGCGGCGCGCACGGGCGGCTTGCGCAGCCAGATCACGAACGCCGGAGGGCCGCATCTTCGCGCGGCAAGGCTTCCCGACATGTCCGTGGGCACGTACTCGACCATCTCAACCTGATCGGCGACGTAGTCGGCGAGCAGACCCTTGCGACACATCGCGCCGTCGATGAGGAGATTCTTGATCCCGCGCGGGAACAACTTGCAGTTCGGATCGTTGTGCAGGCTGTACCTCGCGCCGCTCGCGGTGCCGGGAAGTGCGTCGCACAGATCCTGCTTCCCCCGCGCGTCGAGCTCCTCGCGCGCGATCGCGCCGCCCCTCGGACTCTTCCACGCCATCCGGGACTGCAGCTCGCGATACGCCCAAAAATCCATGCCATAGCCGCTAGCTTCCCTGATCTGTACCGGCGTGAGCGAGGTCGCGAGACGCGTCATGCGCAGCGTGTCGGTGCGGTCGGCGAGCATGCGCATCGACTGCAGCACGGGCGAGTAGCCGATCTTGCGCACCCGGACGATGAGCGCGGCCTTGCCGAGCTTGCCGATCGAGAAGTGTCCGGCCGAGTCCGTGACGACGTCGCTCTCGATTCCCATCGCGATGACCTCGGCCCCTGGCACCGGACGATCGTACTGGTCGAGCACGGCCGCGGAGTAGCGCAGGCCCGACACTCTTTCCGAGATGCGCACCGAGTCGAGCAGGCGGGGAATCGCTACCAGCGTGACGGTCGTGCGCGCGACAGTGTCGGGCGCGGCGACGCGCAGCACGACCCGCACCGACGCGGGCTCGAATCCGATGCGACGCACGGAGAGCGTGTAGATCCCCGGCCCGAGGTCGGCGAACTTAATGAGGCCCTCGTCGTCGCTCACGCCGTGGCGTCCGGGCGGAGCGAGCGTGGCTTGTGCGCCCGCGATGCCTCGTCCCGACTGATCGACGATCGTGCCCTGAATGACGCCGTTCGACTGGGCGCCCAGGGACGCGCTCGCGAAGGCCGCGAGGACGAGCGCGCGGCGCAGCTGCGAAGCGATCTTCACGCGACAGGCAGGGGGAATCTGGCCACTCCGTTCTTGCGATGGATCGAACGCCATCATCGAACGCCGCCGGCAGATCCTATCGATACAGACGATCACCGGCGATGTTCCCGTTGGCGCAATTCCGCTCTGATTGTCCGCACATTTCACGAAATGGGTCACCCGCCATGAGCCGCATCGCCCGCTGGTTCGCCCTGATCGCCACAGTCGCCTCGCTCGGCGCCGCGCCCGGCCGCGCGCCCTCGTACGAAGTCTACGCGATCCGCTACGCGAGCATCCCGGGCTTCAAGGTCTCCGGTCTCATCGCCGGCGCCGACACGTCGCGCCGCCTCGACATCGCGATGATGGTCTGGCTCATCAAGGGCCCCGATGGCCGCGTGGTGGTGCTGGACGCGGGGTTCAAGCGCCAGGACCTGATCGATCGCTGGAAGCCTGCGAACTACGTCACTCCTGCGGCCGCGCTCGAGCGCTTCGGCGTGCGCCCCGAGGCGGTGACCGACGTCATCATCTCGCACGTCCACTGGGACCATCTCGACGGCGCCGATCTCTTTCCGAACGCGAAGATCTGGATCCAGCGGGACGAATACGAGCATCACATCGACTCCACCGGCAAGCGCATTGCCAACGCGATCGACACCGCCGATGCGACGATGCTGTTCAACATGAAGCGCGCCGGACGCGTGAACCTCGTCGACGGCGACACACGTGAAATCATCCCCGGCATCACGGTGTACATCGGCGGGAAGCACACGTTTCAGTCGCAGTACGCCGGCGTGAACACCTCATCGGGCATCGTCGTGCTCGCGTCGGACAACATGTACCTCTACGAGAATCTCGAGAAGCACGTGCCGATCTCGCAGACGCTCGACGCCGCCTCCAACCTCGCGGCGCAGGAGCGCATGACGCGGATCGCGGCGAGCCCGCGACTCATCGTTCCGGGGCACGACCCCGCGGTGTTCGTGCGTTTCCCGTTACCCGGCGACGGCGTGGCACGCATCCGCTAGCGGATCGAGCTCAAGTCGTCACCGAAACGCATGCGAGCCGCTCCGACCAGGAAGCCCTGGCACGCCGACGGCATGGGCGCCGCCGCTGTCATCGCCGTCGCCATCCACGTGGCGATCATCGCGACGCTCGTCGGACACGGAATCGGAGCCGTCTGGCTCCCGGGGGCCGACACCATCGAGGGCACATCGGAGCCGACGCGGCTATCGGGAATGCCGGTGAAGCCAGTGTGGCACAGTGTCGGAATCATCGTCGTCGATGACTGGACCGGAAGCGCGATCGACTCGGCGATCGTGCACGATCTCATCGCCAACCGCGTGCGGCTGACCTCGCAGATCGGATTCACCATGGTGCCGGTCCGCGCGGGCGCGATGCTGTTCGTCATGGTGACCAGGCGCGGCTTCGATGTGGCGACACTGCGGATTCCGAACGTCGCGGACAGCGTGCAGTTGCATATGGTGCGGCTGGTGCGGCTGCCTCAGGATGCGGCGCTTCCCGCGGCGCGCGGCGAAGCCGGGAAAACGGGAGCGCGGCCCTCGAAGTCGATTCCGCCTGAGCGTTAGCGAGCCCGCGCGCGCTCGATCCTCGCGATCGCGCCGTCCAAAACGCCCATGTACACCACGCCGCCGGGACCGAACCCCGCGATGACCCGGCCCGGCGGCACCTGAATCCGATCGATCACCACGCCCCGCCGATCGATCACGTCGTAGACGGCGCCGCCGCGAGAGCGACCATGAAACCGCGACACACAAGAGCCGTCATGCTACGGCTGCACGCGATGCTCCGCGCGGAACTGGTCCATCAACTCCACGAGATGCGCGCTCGTGAACGGCTGCCACCCGTGCGGCTTCATCGGCCGGCCGTAGTCGAAGGTGAAGTTCGCCTTGGGTCCTGAGAGCTTCGACGCCTCGAGCTCCATGAGGTAGACGCCGAGATTCAGGTAGTGGTTGTCCATGTCGCCGACGTAGACGTGCATCTTGCCGGCCAGCTGCGGCCCGATGCGCGACCAGTTCTTCTTCATGTACCAGGTGAGGTCGTACCCTTTGTCGCGCCAGTACGCGGCGGCCGTCTTGTCGATCGTCCCGGTGCGGCGATCCCAGAGGCGCACGGGATAGCCATCGGCTCCGATCGGTCCGTACGCGGCGTCCCAGGCATCGAACTGCTGGCCGCTCCGCGCGTGGCTGCCGAGCACCGCTTCGAGCCGGCTCATCTCGCGCTGCGTCACCTGCGGCTGTCCTTCCGGCGTCCGCATCATGTAGCGCTCGGGAATCGGCGGCGTGTCGCCGTTCGGCACGAACGCGTTGGAGTCGTTGTAGATGTCCACGAGCTGATTGCGGCGGAAATCCACCGGGTCGGGATACAAGCACCAGGCGCCGCCGAAGAAGTCCGGCCGCTGGACCTGCAGCGCGACGCACTCCCATCCGCCCGTCGAGCCTCCCGTGAGGAAACGCGCGTGCGCCCCCGATTCGAGACGGAACTGTTTTTCGAGCAGCGGCACGAGCTCGGTGAGAAGCGCCTCCTGGTACGGGCCGTTGTTCACCGAGTTGACCGCATACGAGTCGTCGTAATACGGCGTGGGGTGCTGCCAGGTGATGGCGACGTAGCGGGGAAAGTCGTCGCTCTTCCACCGCTGGGCGAACGCGTAGCCCGACTCGCGCGCGGTCGTCGGCAGCTCCGCGAACGGATTCTCGACGGTGCCGCCACGGCCGTCGCGGCCGCCGCGGCCACCGGCGGCAGAGTCTTCGGAGAATCCGAACGGCGCGCCGAGACCGAAGTGACCCTGGTCGTAGATCGCCGGATAGCGTCGTGACGGCTCTTCGTCGAATCCCTTCGGCAGGAGCATCGTCGCGCCGATGTACATGGGGCGGCCCCAGAATTTCGACAACAGCTCGCTGCGGATCTTGATGCGCTTCACCCATCGCGTATCGGGCGGCACCGTGACCGCGGGCAACGTGCGCGCGAGCGTCATCGTGATGGGCGCGTTCGCCTTCGGATCGAAGTGCACCTTGACCACTTCGCTCACGAGATTGCCCGGCGACGTGTTGAAGTGCTGCCCTTCCCACTGGTCGTTGTGGACCCAGATGGTGTGGCTGTCGGCGCGCTTGAACTCGGTGTAGACGTTGAGCAGGGCCTGCGCGTAGTAGTCGCCGGCCGGAACCTTCGAGAGGTTGTCGTAGGGATAGCCGAGGACCTTGGCATCGATCGTCGCGGACGCGCCGGGCTTCAGCGCGGAGACATCCAGGCCGAAAAACGGAACACTGCCGCCGTACGAGCCGCCCTGAAGCCGTGGTTCTCGCGTTGCGTTCTTGGAAAAGAATACGAACAGACGGCCGGTCAGCGGGCCGCTGGCGACGGAAGGATCGAGCTTGATCTGCACGCGCTGGCCGGCGGCGGGCGCCATGGCGAGCGGGAGGAGCGCGGCGATCGTGGCGGCGCGTCGGGCGAGTGTCAACATCGGTCGCACCTCGGAAACCAGGAATGGAATCGGCACCTGATGAACTTGTGTTACCAGCACGGGGAACGGAAGCAGAGGAGCCGCAGACCGGGTTTGGTGGGCGAGCCCGGGGGCCGCGGCATGTCGCACGACATCCATATAAGTTCTCGGGATCGCTTGCGCGCGACGTCGCCCGCAGTGGGAAGATCGAACACGGGATCGGGACGTACGCATATGTGCTTCACGGCATCGAGGGTCGGACGTTCGGTCGTCGTCGCCGTGATCTTCGGTGCCGTGCGAATCGCCGGCGCACAGGGAACATCCACGCTGCTCATCGGCGACGTGGTGAGCCGCGAGGCCGGCACTCCGCTCGGCCACTCGATGGTCACCGTGCTCGGGGCGGAGCGTCAGACCTTCACCTCCGACGGCGGCGTGTTCGCGTTCTCGTCACTGGCGCCGGGGCGGTATCGCATACGCGCGGTCCACATCGGCTACACCCCGGTCGAGATCAACGTGGATGTGCCGGCGGGCGCCGCACCGCCGCGCCTCCGGATCGAGCTCACGCACATTTCGGTGCAGCTCGCAACGGTGCGGGTGGTCGCCGCACGCAGATGCACGGCTCCCGGAAGGCCCAATCCCGACGTGGAGCCCGATTTCGCCGCGATCGTCGCCCAGCTCAGGCTCAACGCCGAGCAGTATCAGCTGCTCTCCGATTCGTTTCCGTTCAGGTACCGGGTGGAGCAGACGTACTATTCGATGCGCGGCGACAGCAGTCGCGTGAACCCGAGGATCGAGACCGCCGACTATCGCAGCGACGCGCACGGCTGGCAATACAAGATGGGCGACATGATCGAGCGCCGCAGTGACGGCCACACCATGATGCACCTTCCGACGCTTCGCGATTTCGCCGGCTACGAGTTCCTCAACAACCACTGCTTTCGCTACGCGGGCCTCGAGTCCACGCGTGACGGCGATCTCATTCGCATCGACTTCCAGGCCGACGTCCAGATTCGCACACCCGATGTCGACGGCTCGGTGTACCTCGACGCGAAGACGTACGCGATACGCCGCGCGGAACTCCAGCTGACGAAGGTTCCCGCGGGCCTGCCGCAGGTCACGGCCGTCCACGTGACGACGATCTTCGGCGAGGTCTCAGCCGCGATCGACATCATACGGGAGGTGCACGGGATCACGTCGCTCCGCCACAGGGGGTGGGGTGCGACGGTCGCGACGACGGAAGACCAGCACATGTATGGGTTCGAGTGGTTGGGCAGCAACCCGGCGCGTCCGACGGCGCAGCCGTAACGACTCTCGCGAGGATATTCATGACGGAACCAAAGAACGACGCACTCGCGGGGATCGCTGTGGCCGTGATCGTCTGGCGGAAGCGCAGGTTGGTCGAGGGCGTGCCCGCGAGCGGCTGATTGGTGCATGGATTTCAGTGCGCCGCGCACCTACCTTTTTATCTGCAGGCTCACGCGGTTTGCCTTGGTGGAAATGGCGATGACAAGTGCAACTTCAAACACGAGCGCGAAGAAGCGCAAGACCACGCACCGGAGCGCGCAAGTTCTGTTCGCGCTGCTGCTGATTTGCGTGGTCCCCAACATGTCGCTCGGCTACTCGGTGCTGACGCACGAGGCGATCATCGATTCCATGTGGGTGCACGACATCACGCCGGTCCTGCTGAAGAGGTTTCCAGGCGCCACGACGGACGAGTTGCGTGAGGCGCACGCATACGCCTATGGCGGCGCCATCATCCAGGACATGGGCTACTACCCGTTCGGCAGCAAGTTCTACAGCGATCTCACGCACTATGTGCGGAGCGGTGATTTTGTGGAGGCCCTCCTGCGCGATGCGCAGGACATCAAGGAATACGCGTTCGCGGTTGGCGCGCTCAGCCATTACTGGGCCGACAACGGCGGCCACCCGATCGCGACGAACCTGTCCGTGCCGCTCCTGTATCCCAAGCTTAAGCGCCAATTCGGAAGCAACGTGACGTACGAGCAAAGTCCGTCGGCGCACATCCAGACCGAGTTTGGATTCGACGTGCTGCAGATAGCGCAGGGACACTTCGCGTCTCAGGACTACCACGATTTCATCGGCTTCTCGGTTGCGAAGCCGCTTCTCGAGCGGGCGTTCAAGGAGACCTACGGCATCGGGCTCGGGAGCCTGTTCAGCAACCTCGATCTCTCCCTCGGCACATACCGGCATACCGTGAGCACGCTGATTCCGACGATGACCAGAGTCGCGTGGGAAACGGCGAAGCGCGATCTGGCGAAGAAGGGCGTGGCCCAGGCCAGTACGGTGACAGCGGACAGTGTGAAGGCGCAGGCGCCGAAATCCGGGGCCGCCCTGACACGCGACAAGTTCCTTTATAACCTGTCCCGCTCGGCGTACAGCAAGGAATGGGGAGACCAGTATTCGAAACCGAGCTTCTTGGACAAGGTGTTGTCGTTCCTGTTCCGCATCATGCCCAAGATCGGTCCGTTCAGGAGTCTCGCCATCATGCCCTCGACGCCGGAGACCGAGCTGCTGTTCATGCGGGGCTTCGATTCAATCACGGTGGCGTATCGCAAGTCGCTCGTTCAGCTCGGCGCGAACAACCTCCATCTCGAGGACCGCGATCTCGACACCGGCAAGCCGACCCGTGCGGGCGAGTACACGCGTGCCAACGGCACCTTCGAGCACCTGCTGCACTCCATCGCGGGCAACAAGTTCCAGGACGTGACGCCGGAACTCCGTGCCAACATCCTGGCGTTCTACCGGGACACCACGATGCGCAGGGGTACGAAAAAGGACAGCGTCGCGTGGAGCCAGACTCTCCGTGACCTGAACGGCTTGCGAGCCGCTGACTCGACGGCGCACCCACCCGGCGACGCCATCAAGAAATAGGCGGGCGAGCGTGGTCCGGAAGGTCGAGTACCCGGCCGGCCGCACAGCGCACGCGCGCTGAACAGCGTATCTTCGAGGGGTTCCCTTTCCCGGAGGCTGAGCGTGCGCAGGATCCTCTCTCGATTCGCCTTTCCAGTTCTCGCCGCTGCAGGCGCGCTCGTCCCGATCGCGTCGCTGCACCCGCAGGACGCCTTCGAGCGCCGCGAACTGACGATCCCCGTCCGTGACGGCGTGAAGCTGTTCGCCGTGGCGCTCGTGCCGAGGTCCATGGCGACGCCGCTCCCGATCATGCTGATCCGGACGCCGTACAGCGCCGCGGGGGCGTTCCGCACCGCGCAGCTCCCCGCGTCGTACAAGGAACTCGCCGAGGACGGCTACATCTTCGTGACCGAGGACGTGCGCGGCCGTTACGGCTCCGACGGCCTGTTCATCATGAACGGCGCGCTGCACGATCCGAAGAATCCGAAGGGCGTCGACGAAGCGACCGACACGTGGGACACGATCGACTGGCTCGTGAAGAACATGCCGAACAACAGCGGCAAGGTCGGCGTGATGGGCGTGTCGTACCCGGGCTGGCTCGCGGGCATCGCGGGCGTGAACCCGCATCCCGCGCTCAAGGCGATCTCGCCGCAGGCGCCGATGACCGACACGTGGATGGGCGACGACTTCTTCCATCAGGGCGCGTTCCGGCAGTCGTTCGGCCTCGAGTACGCGCCGTCCATGGAACTGACGAAGGACAGTCGTCAGCGCGTGCCGATCAACAGCTACGACCGCTACGACTGGTACATGCAGTTCCCCACCCTGAAGGAACTCGGCGCAAAGAACGGCATCGAGAAGACGGCGTCGTGGGTCGCCTTCTCGACGCACCCGGCGTGGGATGCGTGGTGGCAGGCAAAGGCGATGCAAAAAGTGCTCACGAGTCCCGACGTCGCCGTGCTGAACGTCGGCGGGTTCTGGGACCAGGAGGACGTGTACGGCCCGCAGGAAGAGTACCGCACGCTCGAGAAGAAGGACGTGAAGAACTGGAACCACATCGTGCTCGGTCCGTGGTTCCACGGCGGGTGGTCGGGCCCGGGCGACAACATCGGCCCGGTGAAATTCGGCGACGGCATCGGCCTGTATTTCCGCGAGAACATCCAGCGTCCCTGGTTCGCGTTCTATTTGCACGGAAAGGGCGACGGGAAGTTCGCCGAGGCGTACATGTTCGAGAGCGGCGAGAGCAAGTGGCACACGTTCAGCGCCTGGCCGCCGAAAGAAGCGAAGCCGAAGAACATTTATCTCGGAGCGAACGCGAAGGTTTCGTTCGAGGCGCCTACCGCGGCCGGCTGTGACTCATACGTGTCGGATCCGAAGCATCCGATCCCGTACATCGCGCGGCCGGTGGACGGAACTCGCTGGCGTCAGTGGCTGGTGGAAGACCAGCGCTTCGTCGACAACCGTCCCGACGTGCTGACGTGGCGCTCGGACGTGCTCACCGAAGATGTGGTGATCGCCGGCGACGTGACCGCGCACCTGTTCGCGAAGACCACGGGCACGGACGCGGACTGGGTGGTGAAGCTGATCGATGTATACCCGGACAGTGTGCCGGGCAACCCGACGTGGGGCGGCTACGAACTGATGACGAACGCCGACATCATGCGCGGCCGTTATTGGAAGAGCTGGTCGGTGCCGACGCCGATTCCGGCGAACACGGTGACGCCATTCACCGTGGACCTCCACGAGCAGCTTTACCGGTTCATCAAGGGGCACCGGATCATGGTACAGGTGCAGAGCACGTGGTTCCCGCTTTACGACCGGAATCCGCAGACGTACGTGGCGAACATCTTCGATGCGAAGGCGAGCGACTTCAAGGCGCAGACTCACTCGGTGTGTCACGGGCCGGGGCAGGCGTCGCATATTGCGGTGGGGGTGCTGCAGTAGGGCGCGCGCCGATCGAAATGGCGATCGCGGGACTCGACTTCGGCGTCAGGTTGCGCTCCGCGCGTGCTGCTGCGCCCGCTCTTGGCGCTGCCGGGTAAGATGCGGCACGATGCCGAGAATCCGCTCGATCAGCATCAGCTGGCCGCGGTGGTGCATCTCGTGCTCCTTGGGGCTGAGCAGGCTCGCCAGGCGGGTCTGCTCGTGCTGGCCGGACGGGTCCGTGTACGTCTCCGCGAGGAACTCGGGCGTCAGCGATTCGAGCCATGCGGCGAATCGGTCTCCTTCGCTCTTCAACAACGCGATGATCTCCGCCTTCGACCGCGGCTTCTCCTCCTCGGCCCTGGCCCGGCCAACCGCGGCAGGAAAGTCGTAACCCTTGAGCGTGGTGACGCGCTGGTGGCGGTGCATGTCCTCGTACAGCATGGGCGCCATCGCGATGTGCTTGAGGTGCCCCGCGACCGACAACGTTCCCGGTGCCGGGACGAAGTCGTACTTGGACTCCGGGATGTCCTCCGCGATCTGAATGGTGTTCGTGCGAACCGTCCGGAAACTGCTGGCCATCTGCGCCGCGCCGTACGTGCCCATCGGGATGCCCTCGCGTTTGGTGTGGTGATCTCCGCCGGCGAAATATAGGGCGCCTTGCGTGGGACGGTCGCTCGTCGAGGGCCGTCGGCATCACCAGTCAGGCCGGTGCGGTGCGGCCCCTACGTCAACGCGTGCGATGCCGCCGATACCCTCTCAAGAACTTCCTCCACCGTACCGGGTTCCCGCTTGCCCAGCCCGCGCACGATGTCGGCCAACGCGACGATGCCGACCACGCGGTTCGACCCGTCGACGACGGGAATTCGCCGCACGCGTGCCCGCTCCATCAACTGCACGATCTCGTCGACCGGCGACTCGGGCCGTACCGTGGCGAGCGGTTCCTTCGTCATGTAGGCTGCCACGAAGCCGTCCGACGAGCGCCCGTTTGCGACGCACCGGATTGCGATGTCCCGATCGGTGATCACACCCTCGAAAGTGCGCGTCTGCAGGTCGCGCACGACAGGAATCATCCCCACATCATGCTTGTGCATGAGCTCCGCCGCATCCTGCAGGCTGGCCGACGCGGCGACGACGAATGGGTTCGCGGTCATAAGGTCCTTGGCGATCATAGTCCTCTTCTCCTCAGTGCGTGATGAAAACTCAAGGTCGGTCCCGGCGCGGCCGTCCGATGTCAGTCGAGGATGTACACCATTCCTGATTCGTCATCGAAGACGTATGCGGGAGCCTGACCGTCCGACGATGCGCGCACGTAGTGCAACGCGAGCGTAGTCGCATCCGGGCCGCTCAGGAAGGTCGTCAGGAGGCGCGCCTTGTCCTCGTCGTCCAGGACTGCGATGTCGGGGCTATCGAGGACCGCCTCGTTGAACTCATGGTCGCTCATGGTGCCTCCCGCGAGTCTGGTGAACCGCCGGATCCCGGAGTCCGGTCACTCGGCACACCGCAACTGACCTAATCTTGTGAGCGCGCAGGCGGCTGTCTGTCGGGCGGCGGATGAAGCGCCGTAGGGGAAATGCGCTCTGCCTCCGCGCGAGCGCCGACCGATCCTGCCGAACACGCCTTATGGAAGACAGCCCGGGACCGGCGAGCAGTCACTCTCGGCGAGATGTCGCACGACCTTCGCGAGCAACGGTGCGATGTGTACACGCGTCACTTGGGGCGAGCCCTCCGCCGGTCCAGCGATGGAATCGGTGACCACCACCTCGCCGACGCCCGCCGCCCGCAACCGCGCGAGAGC
>JADGQS010000113.1 GCA_017881585.1 Gemmatimonadaceae bacterium
CTCATGCGGGCCGGTGCGGCGTGAGGAAGGCGCTGCTGCTCGCGATCGCGCTGCTCTGCGCGTGCAAGGAGGAGAAGGGACCGCCGATCGCCGCGAACAAGCAGACCATCGCCGATTCGGCGGACCAGGTGCTCTTCGGTCAGCGCATGCTGATCACCGACCGCGGACTGAATCGCGCCGAGATTCACTCCGACACCGCGTACTTCTTCGACGAGAACACGCGCACCGAGATGCGCATCGTCGACGGCAAATTCTTCAACTCGCAGGGGCTGCTCGACGCGGTGCTCACCTCGCGCACCGGCCTCTACAACCAGCGCCTCAACTCCCTCGAGGCGCGCGGCGACGTCGTGATCACGACGATCGACGGACGGCGCCTCGAGACACCGTTCGTGCGCTACGATCAGCGCGTCAACCTCGTCTCGAGCGACAGCATCTTCACGCTTACCGACCCGGACGGCCGGAAGCTGCACGGCATCGGCTTCACGACCGATCCCGACCTGAACGACCTGAAAGTGGTCAAGATGCTCAGCGCGAAGGCCGGCCCGGTCGCGGTGCCCAAGTAGGGATGCGTCGTTCCGCCGTGCTCCCGGCCCTGTTCGCGTGCGCCGCCTTCCGGGCTCACGCGCAGGGAAACGTGCGCGGCGGTGAGAAAGCGAAGGAGTGCGTCGTCATCACCACCGGCGTCGTAGTGAACGGCCAGGTCACCACGCATTCCGACATGCACGGAAAGGACACCACGTGGGTGGGCGGCGGCTTCGACGCCAAGTGCGAGGGCACCGACCAGCGCGTCCTCTCGGACAGCGCCGAGCATTACGCCGACCGGAAGATCCTGATCCTCATCGGGCACGTGCACTACACCGAGAAGCGGCTCAAGCTCGACGCCAACCGCATTACATACTATACCGGGGAAGAACGCTTGCTCGCCGAGGGAAACGTGGTGGGGATGACGAACACGGGGACGCGCTTCATCGGCCCGCGCGCTGAATACCTGAGGCCTGCGGTGGGCGTTCGGGAAAAGTCGCACCTCGTGGCGGAGCCGCGGTCCAATATCTGGGTCAGCCCGAAAGATCAGGGCAACGATACCAAGGACTCGGTCAACATCCAGGCCGATCGCCTGATCATGGACAACGATTCGTTGATTTTCGCGAAGGGCATCGTGATCATCGAGCGCCCCGATATTCTCTCCACGAGCGATTCCGCGTTCGTCAACAAGGCCACCGAATTCGCGAGGCTCATGCAGACGCCGAAGGTGGTCGGCCGCGGCGACCGGCACTTCACGCTCGACGGCGACGTCATCGACATCTACTCGAAAGAGCACGAGGTGGAGCGGGTGAAGAGCCTCGGGCACGCGCAAGCCACGAGCGACGACGTCACGCTCAAGGCCGATACGATCGACCTCCGCGTCTCCAACCAGAAGCTCGAGCGGGCCTTCGCGTGGGGCCGCACGCGGGCGCACGCCCACTCGAAAGACCAGGACATCACCGCGGATTCCATCGATGTGACTATGCCCGGCCAGACGCTGCGGACGATGCGGGCACTCGGCCGCGCGCTCGCGGAGAGCAACCCCGATTCGACTAAGATCACGTCGAAGCAGCTCGACTACCTGGCGGGCGACACGATCGTCGCGCACTTCGACTCGTCTCTCGCGACCGACACCGTGAAGCAGCCGAGCGTGAGGGAGATCTTCGCGAGGGGCACGCCGGCCGCGAGGGCGAAATCGTACTACCAGGTCGCGCGCAGCGGTGAGGAGAAGACCGACCGGCCGAACGTGAACTACGTGCTCGGCGACAGCATTACGGTCACGTTCCGCAAGCGCCAGGTCTATGACGTCCGCGTGCGAGGGCACGCGGAGGGTTTTTACGTCGAACTCGTCGCCGACAGCACCAAGTCCGCGGCCGCGAAGGATTCCACGGCAACCAAGCCGGCAACCAAGCCGGCAACCAAGCCGGCGCAGAAGCCGGCGGAGAAGAAGAAACCGTGATCGGCAACGGAAACCCCGGGGCAATCGACCCGGTCCACGCGATCGCCCAGCGGTACGCTGGCGAAGACCGGTCCGCGGCGCTCGCGCTGCTCGCACTCGTCCGTCTCGCGGACGACGACGGTGCCGCGTCGTTCCACGAGGTCGCGCTCGGACTGCGCACGGACTACCTGGCTGCCGTGCGCGCGGAGGGACGCGACGCCGACGCCGAGGCCGGACGGCTCAGCCTCGACGAAGTGCGCTTCCACCTCGCGAACGTCGTGGTCCCACGCCTGGTGGGCAGTGGCGCGCTCGTCACCGTGGACGGCGATCCCACGCACACCAAGCTGCGGATGGCGCCCGAGCTTTGGAGCCAGGTCCGTGGCCTGCGCGGCGAGCTCAGTGCCGCCCTGCGCGAGACGGGTGAGTTCACGGCCGCGCCGCGCCGCCTCTCGGTAGCGCCGAGAGTCGAGGGGCACAGCGTCCTGCGCGCCGAAGGACTCGTGAAGACGTATCGCCGCCGCAATGTGGTGAACGACGTCGCGCTCGACGTGAAGCAGGGAGAGATCGTCGGCCTCCTCGGCCCGAACGGCGCCGGCAAGACGACGACGTTCTACATGATCGTCGGCCTCATCCCGCCGGAGCACGGCCGGATCCTCTTCGACGAGGAAGACATCACCAACATGCCGATGTACCGCCGCGCGAGGCGGGGCATCGGCTATCTCTCGCAGGAACCGTCCGTGTTCCGCAAGCTCACGGTCGAGGAGAACATCCTCGCGATCCTCGAGACACTCCCCATCAGCAGGAAGGAGCGGGAACTGCGGCTCGAAGGGCTCCTCGACGAGCTGAACATCAAGCACCTGCGGGCGAACAAGGCGTTCTCGCTTTCCGGCGGTGAGCGCCGGCGCCTCGAGATCACGCGCGCGCTCGTCACGCAGCCGAAGTTCATGATGCTCGACGAGCCGTTCGCGGGCGTCGATCCGATCGCGGTGCACGACATTCAGCAGATCGTCGCCAGCCTCAAGCACCGCGGCATCGGCGTGCTGATCTCCGACCACAACGTCGAGCAGACCCTCGACATCGTGGATCGCGCGTACATCCTGTTCGACGGCCAGGTGAAGGTCTCCGGTCTCGTTCGCGACCTCGTGTTCGACGACACCGTCGCGGACATCTACCTCGGTCCGACGCTGACGGCCCGCCTGCGCACGCGCTTCCAGGCCGAGCACGGAGACCGCACGCCCGCGCCGATGCCCGCGCTGGCGCCCGCGCTGGCGCCCGCGCTGGCGCACGCCGTGCAGCCGACCGAGTCGCCGCCGGAGCCCGCCGGATGAAGGGAGGGCTCAGCCAGAGCCTTCGCCTTGGGCAGGAGCTCAAGATCAATCCTCGCCTCTATCAGGCGATGGACATGCTGTACATGCCGTTGCTCGACTTGCAGCAGCACCTGAAGCAGGAACTGCTCACGAATCCGTTCCTCGACATGCTCGAGGACGACGAGGAAGAGCCGGGGGCCGACGAGGAGGCGGAGACGGAGTTGGAGGCGTCGCCCGAAGTCGCGGTGGAGGAACCCAACACGAACACGGACGACGAGACCAACTGGGAAGAGATCCTGCTCGACGGGTTCGAGTCGCCGGGCGGCATGAGCGCGCAGCGCGACGATCGGGAGCAGTACGAGGCGGTGTCGGTCGGCGCGCATCATCTCGACGACTACCTGCTCGAACAGATCAAGCTGCTCGACCTCAATCCGCGCCAGCTGCTGCTCGCCGAAGAGTTCATCGGAAACATCAACGACGACGGCTACCTCGCGGCGTCGTTGAGCGAGATCCTCGAGGGCATCAACGACGTCGTGGCGAAAGCGGCCGAGCGCGCCGGGCGCGACGACGAGAAGCTGCCGTTCTATACGATGGCCGAGGCGGAGGAAATGCTGGCGATCATCCAGCGGCTCGACCCGCCGGGGACCGGAGCGCGCGACCTTCGCGAGTGCCTGCTGCTGCAGCTGCAGGATGCCGGGCAGTCCGGCACGCTCGCCGAGCGCCTCGTGCGCGATTTCTTCCAGGAACTGATCGCGCACCGCTGGAGCGACGTGGCGCGAAAGGTCGGCGTGACGACGGTCGAGGTGCAGCGCGCGGCGGACAACATCGCGAAACTGAGCCCGAAGCCGGGACTCGCGCAGTCGGGCAAGCAGGACAACTACGTGGTCCCGGACATGGTGGTCGAGAAGATCGACGGGGAGTACATGGTGTTCGTGAACGACGGCAACCTGCCGCGACTGAAGCTGAGCCGCGTCTACCAGGACATCGCGCGCGACAAGAAGAAGTTCGAGGGCGAGAACAAGGAATTCATCACGAACAAGCTCAACGCCGCGCAGTGGCTGATCCAGGCCATCGAGCAGCGGCGGCACACGATGCTGAAGGTGATGCACTTCATCGTGGATCGGCAGCGCGAGTTCTTCGAAAAGGGCGTGCAGTTCCTCAAGCCGCTGACGTTGCGCGAAGTCGCGGACGCCATCGGCATGCACGAGAGCACGGTGAGCCGCGTGACGAACGAGAAGTACGCGCAGACGCCGCGGGGCGTCCTGCCGCTGAAGTTCTTCTTCTCATCGGGACTCTCCACGGTGGACGGAGAGGACGTGTCGGCACGCGGCATCAAGGATACGATCTCGAAGCTCGTCAACGACGAGGACCCCAAGAACCCCCTGACGGACCAGGCCATCGTGGAGATTCTGGAACGGGACGGCATTCAGATCGCGCGGCGCACGGTCGCCAAGTACCGCGAGCAGCTCGGCGTGCTGTCGGCAAGAATGAGGAAACGCGTATGAGCCTAAACAACCTTCCGCCGGCCGTTTCCGTGCTGGTTCCGGCGAAGGACGAGGCCGAGAATCTCCCGCTGTTCATGCAGCTCTGCGACGAGACGTTTCGCGCACGCACCGAAACGTACGAAGTCATCGTCATCGACGACGGGTCGACCGACGGCACGGCGCAGGTGCTCGAGACCCTCGTGGCGAAGTATCCCTTCCTCCGGGTCGTGCGGCACCGCAGCCAGCGCGGGATCGCCGACGCGCTCCGGAGCGGCTTTCTCGCGGCGCGCGCCGACATCCTCGTGTTCTTTCCCGCCGACCTGCAGTTCAAGCCCGAGGACATTCCGCGGCTCGTCGCGCCGATCCTCGCCGGCGAGTCGGATATGGTCACGGGCTTCAAGCAGGGAGCGTACGGGAAGGCTTTCGTGTCGGGGATCTACAACAGGCTCTCGCGCACGCTGTTCCATGTTCCGGTGCGGGACCTCAACAACGTGAAGGCGTACCGGCGCGAGATCATGGAAGAGCAGCCGGCGCGGCCCGACTGGCACCGCTACATGATCGTGCTGGCGGCGGCAAAGGGATACACGGTCACGGAAATCCCGGTGCCGCTCTATCCGCGCCACGCGGGGAAATCGAAGTTCGGAATCTCACGCATTCCGATCGGCGTGCTGGACATGCTCGCCGTCTGGTTCGAGCTGCGCTTCGGCCAGAAGCCGCTGCTCGCGTTCGGCATGCTGGGTGCGGGGCTGTTCGCGATCGGCTTGCTCTCAGGTGTGGCGGCGCTGATCCTCCTGTTCACCAAGGACATCGGCGTGCGCGCGGTGTGGACGGTCATCCAGACGTGCCTGGTGCTCGGCTCGGTCTTCTTCGCGACGGGGCTGCTCGGCGAGCAGATCGCCGTGCTGCGCGCCGAGCAGCGGGAGCTGCGCCGGCTGCTCGACGAACGGCGTCCGCCGCGCGACCGCTGAGCGAACGGAACGACCGAGCCACCAAGACAAAACGTGCGAATCCTCTTCGTCACGCATTCGTTCCCGCGTTTCCGCGGCGACGTGGCGGGCGCATTCATTCTGCGTCTCGCGCGAGCGCTCGCGGATGGCGGCACGGAGGTGCGGGTGCTGGCGCCGTCGGCGCCGCGCCTCACAAACGTTGAGACGATCGATGGGATCGCCGTGCGCCGCTTTCGGTACGCGCCAAAGAAGTGGGAAACACTGGCGTACACGGGAACGATGGCGGAGCAGGTGGGCGATTCGTTCCGCGGAAAGGCCGCGCTCGCGGGAATGCTCAGCCGGGGCGCGCTCGCGGTGCGCACTGCGGCCGCGGAGTTCGCGCCCGACGTGATCCACGCGCACTGGTGGTTTCCCGCGGGTCTGCTGGCGTTCGGGTCGCTGTCGTCGAAGCCGCTCGTCACGACGATGCATGGGAGCGACGTGCGGCTCGCGCGGCGAAGCGCGTGGGCGCCGGTCCTGTTCCGGCGCGTGATGGCGAGGTCGTCGGCAGTGACCGCGGTGAGCAGTTATCTCGCCAGCGAAGCGAAGTCGATGGCGGCCGGCCTGAACGTCGCGGTCGAACCGATGCCGGTGAACGTCGAGTTGTTCTCGCCGCTCGCAGGTGCCACCGCGGGCTCGCGATCGCCGGACCGTTTTCTCTTCGTCGGCCGCCTGAACGAGCAGAAGGGAATCGCGCTGCTGCTTCAGGCCCTCGCCGCGTCGGGGTCGGGCGCATCGCTCGACGTGGTCGGCGACGGCGACGGCCGCGCCGCGCTCGAGTCCATCGCGCGAACGCTCGGCGTGGCCGCTCGCGTGCGATGGCTCGGCGCGCAGTCGCAGGAGCAGCTCGTGCCGCTGTATCGCGCCGCGACGGCCGTGGTGATCCCGAGCGAAGACGAGGGGCTCGGACTCGTCGCCGTCGAGGCGCAGCTGTGCGAGACGCCGGTGATCGCGTTTCGGTCGGGCGGGCTGCCGGATGTGGTGTCCGATGGCGTCACCGGGCTCCTCACGCCGCCCGGTGACGTCGGCGCGCTCGCGGCGGCGATGGACGCCGTGCTCGCCCGCGACGATCGCGGGGCATCTTTGGGAAGAGCGGGACGCGACGCTGCGCTGGCGCGATTCTCACCGAACGTCGTCGCGTCGCACTACGCCTCAATCTACGAGAGCGTGACCCATGACCGGTAAGCGAATCTGGCAGGTGGCGCAGGTCACGTTCTTCGTCGTTGCCCTGGCGTATTTCGCGAGGGCGATCGTTCACGACTGGGACGCGTTGGCATCGCTTCCTTCGACGCTGCACCCGAACTGGTGGATGATCGTTGCGTCCGGAGGGTGGGTGCTCGCGAGTTACGTCGTGCTGATCGAAACCTGGCGCCAGATCGTGACCGCATGGGGCGGCCATCTCTCGTGGGGCAGCGCCGCGCGCATCTGGTTCATCTCGAACCTCGGCCGCTATGTGCCCGGAAAGGTCTGGCAGATCGGTGCGATGGGCGCCATGGCGCAGCAGGCCGGCGTATCGAGCGTCGCCGCGATCGGGTCGTCGCTCGTCGTGAACCTCGTGAACATCCTGGCGGGCTTCCTGGTGGTCGCCGTAGCCGGTTCGCGCAACATCGTGGGGTCTCCAGCGGCATTCGTGGCGGCACTCGTCGTATTCTGCGTGGTGGTCCTCGCGTCGCCCTGGCTCCTGCCGCCACTCGCGCGCCTGGCGCAACGGATCACCGGGCGCAACGTGCCCGTGCCTGCAATTCCGCCGCTCGCAATCATCTTTGCCGTGGCGGGATGTGCCGTGGCCTGGAACCTGTACGGCATCGCATTCCGCGATCTCGACGTCGCACTTTTCGGCGTCGCCGCTGGCAAGACCTCGGCCTACACGGCAGTTTTCATCCTATCGTATTTGGCGGGGTATATCGCCCTGTTCGCGCCTGGAGGGATCGGCGTGCGGGAGGGCGTTCTGCTCAGCCTTCTCGCAGCCGCCGGTCTGGAGACCGGGGCGAAGGGCGGCGCGCTGGTCATCGTGTCGCGGCTGTGGCTCACCATCATCGAGGCTGCGCCCGGCCTGATTCTGCTCGTCGTTCGCCGCCCGAAATCGTTCAATCCCACCATTGAGAAGCATGGCCGGTAAACACGCAGACCTCGCGGCGGACGCGCCGCACATCACGTACACACCGCGCTTCGCGTCCGCGTGGGCGGCGCTCGTGTATGCCGTGAGCGCGCTCACGCTGACCTATCCGGCGCTCGCGGGAAAGTTCCTGGTCAATTCGCTGAGCGACCAGTACAAGGCGGGATTCTCGTTCCGCGATTTCGCGGCGCAGACGCTCAAGACCACGGGCGCATTCCCGCAGTGGGATCCGTACATCTTCGGCGGCATGCCGTACGTCGCGGCGATGCACGGCGACATCTTCTATCCGACGTTCCTCCTTCGGATGATCCTGCCGACCGACGTCGCGATGACGTGGGGGATGATCCTGCACTTCTTCCTGTGCGGGCTCGCGACCTTCTGGTTCCTGCGGAGCGCGGCGCGCTTCTCGTTCTTTCCGGCGCTGATCGGCGGCGCGGCCTACATGATGGGCGGGTTCGTTTCGTCGCTGCCGTCGGCGGGGCACGATGGGAAGATCTTCGTCTCCGCGCTCTTCCCG
>JADGQS010000114.1 GCA_017881585.1 Gemmatimonadaceae bacterium
CTCGTCGAGCGCGGCGCGGATGGTGCGGCCGGTGAAGAGCACGTCGTCGACGATCACCACATTGCGCCCGTCGAGCGCGACCGGGATCAGCGTCTTCCCCACCACCGGGCGCGGCCCCACCGTCTGCAGGTCGTCGCGATAGAGCGTGATGTCGAGCGCGCCGAGCGGCACGCGAACACCTTCCGAGGACTCGATGCGTGCCGCGATGCGCTCCGCGATCTGCACGCCCCGACGCTGGATGCCGACGAGCACGAGTCCGTCGGTGCCGTCGTTGCGTTCGAGGATCTCGTCCGCCATGCGAGTCACCGTGCGTTCGAGGGCGCGGGCGCTCAGGACGATCGACGATGAGTTGGGCATGTCGAGCGGGAAATATGGCTCGCGCGCAGCGCGAAATGAAGCGGCGGGCTCAGCTTTCGGTGTCCCTGCTGCTCAGCCGAGTCGGCGACGGGCGACGGGGCGACTTGCTCTTCGCCAAGTCGCCCCGTCACCCGTCGCCCGTCGCTTCAGAGTTGCGTCCCCATGCCACGGACGGCGACTTTTCCCCGGATGACCGACCCGCACCTCACCCTCGTCGTGCCCTGCTACAACGGCGAGGACCGGCTGCCCGCCGCCCTGTCGCAGCTTTCGGCGTTCCTGGCGCTGCAGCCATACTCGTCCGAGCTCGTCCTCGTGGACGATTGCAGCGCCGAGCCGGCGGCAAGGGTCCTGCGGGAGTACGCCGCATCGCGCCCCGGTATCACGTTGATCCGCAACGAGAAGAACCTCGGCAAGGGGAGGAGCGTCGGCCGCGGGATGCTCGCCGGGCGCGGCCGCTTTCGCGTGTTCACCGACGCCGACCTGGCGTATCCGCCCGAAGAGGTGAACAAGATCCTGCGCGACCTCGAGGCCGGAGCGGACGTCGCGATCGCGTGCCGCGTGCTCCCGGAATCGCGCTACCTGATGAGCCCGAGCTTCTTTCACTATCTCTACACGCGGCACGTCATGAGCCGGGTGTTCAACCTGCTCGCACGCGCCGTGCTGCTGCGCGACGTGCTCGATTCGCAGGCCGGGCTCAAGGGATTCACGTCGAAGGCGACCCAGACGGTGTTCCCGAGGATCACGATTCCCCGGTTCGGATTCGACGTCGAGGCGCTCTTCATCGCCCAGAAGCATCGTCTGACGGTGCGCCAGACCGCCGTCTTCTTCCGGTACGACGAGGAGCCGACCACGGTGAGGTTCGCGCAGTCGGCGTTCACGATGGCGCTGGAGCTGCTGCAGGTCCGGATGAACGATTGGCGGGGCAGATACGACTGAATGCGAGCGGACCTGCCACACACCCGGCGCCGGCTGATCGTCAACGCGGACGATTTTGGGTTCACGCCGGCCGTGACGGACGGGATCCTCGAGGCGCACGCCGCCGGCGCCGTCACGTCCACGTCGATGATGGTGCACTGTGCCGGGTGGGACGACGGCGTGCGACGGGCGAGAGCCACGCCGGCGCTCGGGGTCGGGCTTCACCTGAACCTGCTCGTCGGCGTGCCGCTCGCGGCCGCGCCCTCGCTCACGGACGCGCGCAGCGGCCGCTACGTCCCGCTGGCCACGATGGTACGGCGGGCGCTGCTCGGGCGGATCGACGCCGGTGAAGTCACCGCCGAATGCGAAGCGCAGCTCGCGGCCCTCGCCGATGCCGGCATCCCGTGCACCCACATCGACTCGCACCGCCACGTCCACGCGCTGCCGGTGATTCGCCGCGCGGTCGCCGCGGTGGCGTGCGGTCGTGGATTGCCGTTGCGTCGCCCAGTCGAATCGCACTTTCGCGCGGGGGGCGGACTGACGTCGCAGATTCATCGTGGACTCATCGGCGTGGCGTGGCGCGTCACGAGCATCGGCGCGCCGCGCACGCGCGCCGCCGACCATTTCATCGGCGTGTCGATGCAGGGGGCCGACCGGTTTGCGCAGCAGCTCGCGTCTGCGATCGACGGCCTGTCGCCCGGCACGACCGAGATCATGGTGCATCCGGGCCGTGTGGACGACGCGCTCGTGGCGGTCGACGGCTATACGTGGCAGCGCGAGCGGGAACTCGCGGCGCTCGTATCACCGCTGCTGCGCGAGCGCCTCCGGCGCGACGATGTGACGCTCATCGGATTCCGCGCGCTCTGACGGGTCGCGATTCGGGATGAGGCCGAGCAGCTCGCCCTGCATCGCGAGCCACACCGGAATCAGCGGGATGGTCTTCACGAGGTAAGGCACGTACCACGCGGCGTACCACGCGCGCGGCATGAGGTCCGTCGACATGAGGTTCACGATCACGATCGACGCCGCCATGAACAGCGTGCGCCACCACGCGCGTGCCGAGACGGCGAACCAGATCGACGTGCCGATGATCGCGATGCTGTACGACGGCGACTCGGCCTGGTGATTGAACAGCACGCAGAACACGAGGATCGACGAGAGAAAGAGCAGCCGGAACTGCCGGCTGCCGAAGCGCCGGCGCTGGAACACGAGCGGCGCGAGCAGAACGAGCACGCCAACGAGCTGCGTGGGCCAGAGCGGCCACTGCACGCCCCACCACACGCGGAACTGGCCCATGAGCCCGGCGTACAAGTCGGCGCCGCCGGTGCCGTAGCGCGCGAGCGGCGCGGCGTCGTGCGTCTCGATGGCGAACCACGATCGATACTGGTTCGCGAGCAATGACGGCGGCGTCACCAGCAGCGGCAGTGCGATCCCGGCCACGAGGACGGCGGCGAAGATCAGCCCGAAGCGCATCTTGCGGGGCCGGAAGATGGCGGTCGCCAGCGCGACCACCGGGAAGATCTTCACGAACGTCGCCGCGGCGATCGCCATCGCCGGACGCCACTCACGTCCCCGCTCCATCGACGTCCAGGCCATGATCATGAGGCCTGCGCACAGCGCATTGCTCTGCGCGCGCTGGAGATCACCCACGACGGCGAGCCATGCCAGCGCGAGCGCGACCAACGCCTGCCGCGGCGGCAGCGCACGCGCGATCCCGAAGAACACCGCCGAGGCGCACGCGACGGCCCAGAGGATGTATCCGGGCACGAGCGGCAGCAGCGCGAACGGCGCGAAGAGCAGGGCGAACGTCGGGCTGTACTTGAAGAAATCCGCGTGCAGCGCCGGATACGCCGCGTAGAGATCCTGGCCGCTCGTCAGGTGGACGAACGCGGCACGGAAGATCAGGAAATTGTTTTCGGTGGAGTAGAATGAACGCTGCACCGCGACGCCGACGGCGCTCGCGAGGTACAGCACCAGCAGCCAGCGTCGCGCGCGCAGCACGCGCGGCGTGATCGGCTCGAACTCGGGCGAGGCGGCGCTGCGGTGCGGTTCCGGCATGCGCAGAACATCGCGACCGGAACGGTTTTCAGAAAGTCACGCCGCCGCGGCGGGCCTCGCGTCCCCCTGCGCCGGGCGGGCGTGGCCTTCACTGCGTTCGACACGGCCGCGCGGAGAATGGTTTGCGGCCATTGCGGGAGCGCGCCCGCTGATGGACTATACGATGTCAGTTCCGGCCGACGCCGGTCGCTCCCAGCCAATGCCGACCCTCCTTTCGTTGGCCACAACCCAGCCGCATCCGCGGGACGCGCGGGACGCGCCGTCCGCGCGCTCGATCCTGACCCGCTTCGCGGTCGTTGCGTTTCTCGTCGTCGGCGTCACGCTGGCGGCGGGCAAGCTCGCCGTCGACGCCGTCATCCGCGGAGTGGATCTCGCGGACCAGCGCGACGACCTCACGCGTGCGCGGCTGGCCTTCGACCGGCTCGCGAATCACACGCGGCAGAAGGTCGAGGACTATGCGTTCTGGGACGAGACCGTGCGCCTCGCACAGAATCCGGCCGCTCCCGGCGCGACCGGCTTCTTCCGGCGCAACTTCGTGGACTGGCTGCCGCGGAACGACTACGAGTTCATCGAGCTGCTCGACCAGAAGCACGACAGCGCGTTCGAGTGGTCGGCCTCGCCGCAGGTCAGGCGTCCGGCCGAGCTCACGAGCGCCGCCATCCTCGATCACCTCGCGCGCCAGGGAAGCTTGGGCGGATACGTTCGCGATGGACGCGATCTCTTCCTGGTCGCGGGATCGGCGGTGCGGCCGAGCAAGCGCGCGAGCGGCGCGCCGGCGCCGGGCGTGCGCGGATACCTCGTGGTGGGAGGCGCACTGCACGGTGAACTGCTCCGGGACCTGGAGCGCGACCTGCAGCTCACGATTCGCGTTCTCCCCGCCGACACGCCGCTCCCCGACACGCCGTTGCACGCGGAGACCTACGCGAAGGACGACAGCGTGCGCATCCTCTTCCGCCTCGCCGGCGTGACCGGAGAACCTGCGGCGGTGATCGCGGTGCTCGACACGCGGGTCCAGCAGCACCGCTTCTCGGAATGGACGCTATATGGCGAGCTGATGGCCGTGTTCCTCTGCGCGGTGGCGTTCTTCCTCGTCTGGCTGTACGGCCGCCGCCTCCTGATCGCGCCGCTGAGCGCGATCGCGCTCGAGATCGTCGCGATGCACGGCCGCGGAGAGCTTTCCCCCATCTCGAGTCCGGCGCCTTCGGAAGAGTGGGCGCTCTTCCTCTCGACGTTCAACGACACCGTGCGCTCGCTTCACGATTCCGAGCAGCGGTACGGCGCGCTCTTCGACCGCGCCGTCGATCCGTACTTCCTGCTCGACGCGCCCTCGGGACGCGTGGTGGACGCGAACCCCGCCGCGGCCTCGCTCACGGGCGAGCCGCGCGACCGGCTGGTCGGCGCGCCGCTCCCCGAGATACTGCGCGCGCAGCCCGCGAGCGACACGATCCGCGTGCGGCGGCCCGACGGCACCGTGCAGACGTGGGGCGTCGCCGAGACGGACGTGACGATCGGCCAGCGGCATCTCGTGCTGGCCGCCTACCGCGACCTCACCGACCGCGAGGCGCTCGCGCAGTCGCAGAAGATGGAAGCCGTCGGCTCGCTCGCCGGCGGCATCGCGCACGACTTCAACAACCTCATGGGATCGGTGCTCGCGGGAGTGCGCGTCGCGCGCGACTCGCTCGGCGCCGACCGGCGCGGCGCCCCGGCGCTCGACGCGATCGAGCACGCGGGGCGGCGCGCGGCGGAACTCACCAAGCAGCTGCTCGGCGTCAGCCGGCACGAGCCGTTCGTGCGCCGGCCGGTGGACGTCGGCGTGGCGATCGCGAACATCCAGCGCATGTGCGCGAGCACCTTCGATCGTCGTATCCGGATCTCCCTCGACGTGCCGGATCGACTGCCGGCGGTGGAGGGAGACGCCGGCCAGATCGAGCAGGCGCTGCTCAACCTGTGCATCAACGCACGCGACGCGATGCCGCACGGCGGCACGCTGCGCCTCGCCGCCCGGGTCGAGCGCGTGGACGACGAGGCCGCGCTCACCATTCGCGACATCCAGCCGGGCCTGTTCGTCGTGCTCAGCGTCGCCGATGACGGCATCGGCATGAACGACGACGTCAAGCAGCGCATCTTCGAGCCGTTCTTCACCACCAAGAGCAGCGGCCAGGGCACGGGACTCGGGCTCGCGATGGTCTACGGACTCGCGCACAGCGCGGGCGGCACGATCGTCGTGGACAGCGCGCCCGGCGCGGGCGCGCGCTTTCACCTGTATCTGCCAGCGTCGAACGGCGCGGTGCCGGTCGCGCAAAGCCCCAAGTCCGAGGCGCCGCCGTCACGCGCGAACGGCGATCGTCCGGCGGTGATCCTGGCCGACGACGAGGCGGGGCTGCGCGAAATGCTGCGGATGGTGCTCGAGCACGAGGGTTACGAAGTGATCGAGGCAACGAACGGCGAGGAGGCGGTCGCGATCTTCGCCGCGCGCCGCGACCGCGTGGCCGCGGTGCTCCTCGACGTTCAGATGCCCGTGCTGAGCGGGCTCGAGGCCTACCGACGGATCCGCGCGCTGTCGCCGCAAACTCCCGTGATTCTCGGCACCGGATACGTGGGCGACGCGGAGCTCGCGGCGATCCGCGACTCGGGAGCCGACGACATGCTCCTCAAGCCGTACGAGATGCGCGACCTGCTCGACCGGCTCGCGCGGGTGACGGCGACGCGGGCGTAGCGAGGGGCGACGAGTGAGGAGATTATAGGAACTTCAATGGCGTCGACTCGATCATCGCGCGCCACACACCACCAGCCGCCCGCCTGCCACCGCATCGGGCGCCGGCGTCGCTGAAGCGATTCGGACAAGGCAGGTCGCCAGATCACTTGCGAGTCCAGTCAATCCCTTGTCGACCCGGGTCACGAGGCCGAGATAGTCGCCCACCTTCCACCCAGTTTCCCTGCGATCGGTTTCGCCCCGTGCGACGAGCGTGCCGTCCTGCGACCGGATGATCTCCCACGACGCCATCACGTGGATCTCGCCCTCCGTCGCCGTCAAGTCTTCGGCCGCAACGCCCTCGAGATGCGAGACGTGAAGCTGGACCAGGTAGTCGTGCTGCGCCTGGACCGGCCACGGTGCAACGTCGACAGCGAGAATCGTCGGCGCCGCGCCGAGGGATACCGCCACGGCGCGCATGATCCCCGCGCTGGGTTCTTCGCCCCACCGGCGAAATCCGGAGGTGACAATCTTAGATCCACGCCGCACGACAATCGCCGTTGTCGAGAGATACGGCGCAAGGTCCAGGCGTCGCAGGCCGATCGTGAGGCCACCGGAATCCCGCGCCGGCAGAGCGGCTACCGGCCTCGGGCCCGCCCCGAGCACGTACTCCTCGAGTGGCGGCGTCGGGCGGGCAAGCGAGAAGCACCCTGCCTCGGTGAGCAGCGCGCAGATGCCGAGCAGGCGAAGCGTCCTCGCCATCCGTCGTGTGTTTGGGACGATCATTTTTTCTCCGGCGGCTTCTTGCCGCGTAGCAGCATGTCGGGATTCTGATCGAGCGCGTTCAGGAGCCGGCGAAGCGCACTGGTCGCGTCCTTGAGGTTCACCAGCGCCTCCTCCACTCCATATCCGAGCCCCGAGTCGGTCGACAGCAGGCCGTGCGTATCATCGACCGTCTTGCGCAACGACTGCAGCGTGGCGCTCATCTCCTTCGTCGCGCTCTTGAGTTCCGCCGCCATCGGGTCGATGGCGGCACCGGCCGTTGCGGCCAGCGTGTCGACCCGCGCCATGGTGCGGTTCAGCTGTGCCGTTATCGCGGGCACCTCCTTCATCGCCGCCCGGAGTTCCGGCGCATCGACGAGCCGCTGAACGGACTGCGCCGACCCGACGACGGCGGCATTGATCTTCGGCATGTCGATGGTGGCGAGCATCTGGTTGACCTTGAAGAGCACCTGGACCACATCCTCCACGACGCTTCCCGCGCCGGTGCCGAGGGCGGCCATGAGCGACGGCGTGGTCGGGATCTCCGGCCACAGGGTCTCGCGCGGTTCGAGAATCGGCGGCTTGGCATCCTTGCGGTAGGTGAGCTCGATATAGAGCTGACCCGTCACGAGGCTCTCCGATTGGAGTTGCGCCCGCAGTCCGTCGGCGATCTGCCGCTTGAGCACGGGCAGGTCTCCCAGGTCGACGTAGGTGCCGCTCGCCGTCCTGAGGCGCTTGATGTCGATCTCGTACTCCACCGGGACCTGGAATGTCTTGTCACGCTCGTCGATCTGGATCACCATCCTGGTCACCTTTCCAATGGGAGCACCCTGGAACTTCACCGGTGCGCCGTCCTCGAGGCCGTTCACCGATTCCCGGAAATAGCTCACGAATGTCGTCTTGTTCCGGAACCACGAGTTGCCCGCCAGCATGGCGGTGCCGGCAACGGTGATGACGATCGCGCCGACCAGGAACAACCCGATGGACGTGGGATTCGCGCGTATGCTCACGTGACGCCTTCGCTGCTGCGGGTAAGAAATCGGTGGACCGCGTCATTCGGCGGGTTGTCGCGCAGCTCGGCGGGGTTTCCGAGTGCGGTCATGGTCTTCTGTTCGATGTCGAGGAAAAGTGCGCGGTCGGCGATCCTGTAGATGCTGGCCAGGTCGTGGCTCACCACGACGATGGTGGTGCCAAAACTCGCCTTGATCTCAAGGATCAGGTCGTCGAGGTGGCTTGCGCTGACGGGATCCAGGCCGGACGACGGCTCGTCGAAGAACAACAGCTCCGGATCGAGCGCGATCGCCCGGGCCAGCGCCGCCCGCTTGCGCATCCCGCCGCTGAGCGCGGCCGGGTAGAAGTGCTCGAACCCGCGCAAGCCGACCAGCGCGAGCTTGAACTGGACTACATCGCCGATGGCGTCGGCGCCCAACGTCGTGAATTCCGTCAGCGGCAGCGCCACGTTCTCCGCCAGCGTCAGCCCGCTCCAGAGCGCGCCGTTCTGGAAGAGCACACCCATGCGCCGGAGCACGTCCTTGCGCGCCTCCGCGTCGGCCGCGCCGAAATCCTCGCCGTCTATCAG
>JADGQS010000029.1 GCA_017881585.1 Gemmatimonadaceae bacterium
TCCTTGTCGAACTGGCGGCCCTGGTCGTCGAAGCCATGCGTCATCTCGTGCCCGATCACGGCGCCCATCGCGCCGTAGTTCACCGCGTCGTCGGCGTCGGGATTGTAGAACGGCGGCTGCAGGATGCCGGCCGGAAAGACGATCTCGTTCATCTGCGAGCTGTAGTACGCGTTCACCGTCGGCGGCGTCATCCCCCACTCGGTGCGGTCAACAGGCTTGCCGATCTTGGCCCAATCGCGCGCGGCGGCCCACTGATCCGCGGCGCGAACGTTCACCAGGTACTGGCCGGCCGTGATCTTGAGCGCGGAATAATCCTTCCATTTGTCGGGGAAGCCGATCTTCTTGTTGAACGCTGCGAGCTTCGCCAGCGCCTGCGTCCTGGTCGGCGCGCTCATCCACTCGAGCCGCTGGATCCGGTCATGCAGTTCGCTCACGAGATTGTTCACGATCTTCACCGCCCGCGCCTTTGCCTCAGGCGTGAAGTTCTGCTTCACGTATTCCTGCCCGAGCAGCTCGCCGAGCCGGTCGTCGGTGGACTGCAGGCAGCGCTTCCAGCGTGGGAGCATTTCGGTCGCTCCGCTGAACACGCGATCGAACGCGAAGTTCTCCTTCACGAATGGCGCGCTGAGCGATGGCGCGGCGGCGTGGACCAGCCGCCAGCGCAGGAACACCTTCCAGTCGGCCAGCGGGATCGTCGCGAACATCTTGTTCACGGCCGTGAAGAACTCCGGCTGGCCCACGTCGACCGACGAGATCGCCGGCGAGTTCTGCGCGGCGAAGAACGCGGGCCACGGGAATCCCGGCGTGAGTTTCTGGAGTCGTGCGACCGACATTTTGTGATAGTTGGTCGTCGGGTCGCGCAGCTCGACGCGCGTCTTCGACGCGAGCGCGAACTTGGTCTCGACCGCGAACACCGTCCTCGCCTCGGCGGCGGCGGCGTCCTTGCCATCGCCTAGCAGCTCGAACATGCGCGTCATGTGCGCGACGAAGCTGTCGCGCGTCTTCTTCGAGTTCGAATCGGTCTTGGTGTAGTACTCGCGGTCGGGAAGGGTGAGGCCGCCCTGATAGAGGCCGGCGATCACGGAACTCGCGTTCTTCGCGTCCTGCGTCGAGCCGTCCCCCCATGGGGCGAGGCCCGCGCGATGCTCGAGCGTGCCGAGCTGCTGCTTGAGTTCGTCCGGCGACTTGATGCCGGCGATGAGATCGAGCTCGGGCTTCAGCGGCGCGGCCCCCAGCTTGTCGATCGCGGCGCTGTCGAGGCAGCTTGCGTAGAACGCGCCCACCTTCCAGCCGGCGTCCGTCGGCGTGCCCTTGCCGGCGTTCGCCGCCGCCGCGTCGGCGTCGAGGATCTTGTGCAACTGGGCCTCGTTCCGGTCGGCGAGTTCGCGGAACGAACCGAACGACGAATACGCGGCCGGGATGGTCGTCTTTTTCAGCCAGCCGCCGTTCGCGAACTGGTAGAAGTCCTTGCACGCCGCGCAGGTGGTGTCGAGGTTGGCGCGGTCGAGGGCGTGGTTCTGGGCCTGGGCCGCGAGTGGCATCGCTGCGGCGAACAGAGCAAAAGCGACAAATTGACGCAAAGTGGTTCGCATGGGTGTGATGAGAGGGAATGCAGGAAGGGAATCGGTCCGGGGCGCGAGCGCAAGATCGGCGTGGACTGCAAGAAGCGCTGTCACCTGACAGCTGCCAGCGAATAGCTGTCGGACAACGATCTCATTACCGATTGGCGGGCCGAACGGTAAAGGGGCGGTTGTCTGAACGCTGGAGCCTGATAGCTGTCAGGTGACAGCGCCGCAGTTCGTCGTTTGATAGTGGACGTTTGCCTCCCGCCGGGCGAAATTACGGGCAAATCCAACCGCCCGCCCGCTCCCGTCTCCCGGCTCTCATGTCCTTCCCCGATGTCATGGAAAAACTCGTGTCGCTCTCCAAGCGGCGTGGGTTCGTTTTTCAGTCCTCCGAGATCTACGGCGGCCTTGGCTCCGTCTGGGACTACGGTCCGCTCGGCATCGAGCTGAAGCGCAACCTGCAGGAGCGCTGGTGGCACGCGATGGTGCGCTCGCGCGACGACATCGAGGGTCTCGATTCCGCGATCCTTATGCATCCGCGCGTGTGGGAGGCGAGCGGGCACGTCGGCGGGTTCGTCGATCCGCTCGTCGACTGCAAATTCTGCCAGGGCCGCTTTCGCGCCGACAAGCTGCAGGACGCGCACTGCCCGCGGAAGCCGAGCAAGAAGCCGGGCGAACACAGCGAGTGCCAGCTGACGGAGCCGCGTCAGTTCAACCTGATGTTCAAGACGCACATGGGTCCGGTGGAGGACACCTCCGCCGCGATCTATCTGCGCCCCGAAACGGCGCAGGGATCGTACGTGAATTTTCTCAACGTGCAGCAGGCGTCGCGGCAGAAAGTGCCGTTCGGCATCGCGCAGATCGGGAAGGCATTCCGCAACGAAATCACGCCGGGGAATTTCATCTTCCGCACGCGCGAATTCGAGCAGATGGAGATGCAGTTCTTCGTCGAGCCCGGTACCGATATGGAGTGGTTCGAGACGTGGAAGGCTGCCCGCATGGCCTGGCACCGCGGACTCGGGCTCGACGAGGCGCGGCTGCAGTTCCACGAGCACGGGGAAGGGGAATTGGCCCACTACGCCCGCGCCGCGTTCGACATCGAATTCGATTTTGGCGGTTCGCTCGGATCGCAGGAGATCGAAGGCATCCACAATCGCGGCGACTTCGACCTCGGCAAGCATCAGGAATTCTCGGGAAAGCGGCTCGAGTACGTCGATCAGGCGAACAACAAGCGTTACCTGCCGTTCGTGATCGAGACCGCCTGCGGGCCGAATCGCACGCTGCTGGCGCTGCTCGTGAACGCGTATCGTGAGGAGCCAGTAGCTGGTGAGGAGGAAGGACGTGTCGTGATGGGCTTCCATCCGGCGCTCGCGCCGGTGAAGGCTGGTGTGTTTCCGCTCACCAAGAAGGATGGGCAGCCCGAGATGGCGCACGCCGTCGCCGATGACCTGCGCAAGCGGTTCCCGGTGTTCTACGACGAGGCCGGCGCGATCGGCCGGCGCTATCGCCGCCAGGACGAGGCGGGCACGCCATTCTGCATCACGATCGACCCGGAATCGACGAAAAACAACGACGTCACGATCCGATTCCGCGACGACATGGGGCAGATTCGCGTGGGGGCTTCACAGGCGGCCGGGGTGATCGCGCGCTATCTCGCGACGGACATTTCCGTCGCGGACAGCCGCCGGGTTCCGGCCCCGTGACCGACGCGCTCGAGGGGCTCGACGCGCTGCGTTCGAGGGGAGAGTCATTCCTCCAGGACGTGTCGCGCGAGTACTACTCGTCGCACGCGGGACTGAAGCCGGCGGCGGAGCTGCAGCCGATCTATGAACGTCATCGCGAGGCGTACGGCGACCACTCGCTCGAGCTCGCCCTCGGGCTGCTGAAGGGTTCGCAGCCCGGTTCGGAGGAACACCGCTCCGGCCGCATGCTCGTCGAATGGCTCCTCGAGTCACGCGTGGGCCGCGAGCTCGCGCCGCTCGAGGAGCGCGAAATTGCGTGGGAGGGAGAGGCGGTGGTGCACCTCGCGAACGGCGGTGGGGAGCCGTACCGCCGTGCGTCGATCACCATCGCGAACACGCGCGACGCGAAGGAGAGGCGCGCGATCGACGATGCGCGGGCGTCGCTCGTCGAGGCCGAGCTCGCGCCCATGCGCCAGGAGCGACTCTCGCGCGAGAAGGAACTCGTCGAGAAGATGGCGATCGCGCCGGACTACCTCGACACGTTCGACGCCCTCGCCGGGATCTCCGTGCGCGGCCTGCGCGACGAGTGCGCGGCGTTCCTGCGGGACACGCAGCCGATGTGGGACGACGTGCTCCCGGAATTCCTCAAGCGCGGGCTCGGCATCACGCCGGCGGATGCGACGCGCGCCGACGCGCTCGCGCTGATGCGCGTGCCGGAGTTCGACGCGGGATTCCCGGCCGAGGAGATGGAGCGACGAGTGAGGGGACAAATTGCGGAAATGGGCGCGAGTCCCGACGCGAATGGACGCGTGCACTACGACACCGGCGAACGGGTCGGGAAACGGGCCCGCGCATTCTGCGCACCCGTCGCGATTCCCGACGAGGTGTATCTCGTGCTCCGTCCGCACGGCGGCCAGAACGACTGGCGGACGCTGCTGCACGAGCTCGGGCACGCGCTGCATTTCGCCAACATCGACCCCCTGCTGCCGTTCGAGTATCGCTGGCTCGGCGACAACTCGATCACCGAGGGATACGCGATGCTGTTCGACCACCGCATGCAGGACCGCGGATGGCTCGGCCGTTACACGCAGCTGGAAAAGGGCGACGTGCCGCGCTACCTGCGCGCTGCGGGGTTCGAGGAACTGCAGTTCCTGCGGCGCTACTGCGCGAAGCTGATCTACGAAGTCGAGCTCTACGGCGGCCGCGTCTCGTGGTCGGCGCTGCCTGACCTGTACGTGGCAACGCTGACCGGAGCCACCGGGTTCCGGTACCAGCGCGCCGACGCCTTCGTGGACGTGGATCCGCACTTCTATTCGGCGCGCTACCTTCGCGCGTGGCAGCTGCAGTCACTGCTCGCCGAAACGCTCGTCGAGCGATTCAACGCGGACTGGTGGCGCAACCCGTCGGCGGGGCCGTGGATCGTGGAAGAGTTGTTCGCGCGCGGACAGCGCGAGCTCGCGGAGGAGCAAGCCCAGCGAGTGGCGAAGAAGTCCCTTTCGTTCGCGCCGCTGGTGAAGGCGATCGAAGGACTACTGACCTGAGAGGAGTGATCATGACGACCGTCTACCTGAATGGCGAGTTCATTCCGAAGGAACGCGCGACGATCTCCGTCGAGGATCGCGGCTTCATCTTCGGCGACGGCATCTACGAAGTCGTGCGCGTCATCGACGGCCGGATCTTCGAGTGGGGCGCGCATGCGGCGCGGCTCGCGCGGGGGCTGTCGGGGATTCGCATTCCGCTCGACGCGTCGTCGATCGAGGCCCTCAAGGGTGTGTGCGAACGGCTCGTGAGCGACAACGGACTCGCCGACGGTGAGGCGACGGTGTACATGCAAGTCTCGCGAGGGGCCGCGCCTCGCACGCACCACTTTCCGCCCCCGGGCACGCGGCCCACCGTGTACGCGTCGGCGTCGCGATTCGTCGTGCCGCGCGACCAGCGCGAGGCGGGCGTCAGGGCAATCACCTTCCCCGATTTCCGCTGGCTGCGATGCGATCTGAAGACGGTGAACCTGCTCGGCGCCGTGCTCGCGCGCCAGGCGGCCACCGAGGCCGGGGCGTACGAAGCCGTCCTGTTGCGAGATGGGATCGTGACCGAAGGCGCCGCGACGAACGTGTTCGCCGTCGTGGACGGCGTCCTGCGGACGCATCCGCTGGGCAACCTGGTCCTGCCCGGGATCACTCGTCAGGTGCTCGTCGAGCTCATGAAGGAGAACGGCATCGCGCTCGTCGAGAAGCCCGTCACTCAGAGCGAACTGTTGCGGGCGACGGAAGTGTTCCTGTGCGGCACGACGACCGACGTCAATCCGGTGATCGCGCTCGACGGCAAGCCGGTGGGCTCGGGCACGCCCGGTCCGGTCACGAGGCGCGTGCAGGCCCTGCTCGATTCACGCCTCTACGCCGCGGTAGGAGCCGGGCGCTAGGCCGATGCCGCGGCGCCGCTACGCCACGCGCACGCCATTTGCGCCGGCCGCCGCCGAGCCGCCGGCGCACCGCGAGCTCGTCGCGGTGCGCGAGATCGTGCACGCATTCCTGCGCGCCGACCGTCCCGAGGACGTCTTCCAGTTCGCGCTCGATCGCGTGAGTCCGGTGGTGGGCGCGAGCTTCGCGTCGGTCTACCTCGTGGACGGTGCGTCCGAACTCATGCGCCTCGTCGCCGCATACAACTGGCCCGAGCAGCATCGTCCGTGGCTCGGCGACATGCGTGTGCGCGTCGGTTTCGGGCCGAGCGGTGAGGCCGCGAGCGAGAGGCGGGCCATCGAGATCCCCGACGTCTTCGCCGATCCCGACCTCGAGGACTGGCACGAGGTCGCGCGCGAACTCGATTTTCGGGCGATCGTCGCGCTCCCCCTGCAGACGGCGAGCCGCGTGCTCGGGACCGTCACGTTTTACTTCGGTGATCCGGGCGGCTTCACGCCGGAGAAGCGCGGCCTGCTGAAAATTGTGGCCGACCAGATGGCCGCGACGGCGGAGAAGGCGGGACTCGTCGACGAAATGCGCCGCACGAACGCGGCGCTCGTCGAGGCGAACGCCGAACTCGAGCGGCAGTATGTCGCGGTGGTCGAGGCGCGGCGCGTGAAGGACGAGTTTCTCGCGAACGTGTCGTACGAGCTTCGCACGCCGCTCACCGCCATGATGGGCTACCTCTCCATCCTGAGCGAGCAGATCTCGGGGCCGCTGACGGTCGAGCAGTCCGAGGAGCTCGGTCAGGCGAAGTCTGCGAGCGGGCGCCTGCTCGAGCTCATCGACGCACTGCTCGAGTTCACGGCGCTGCGCCGCGGGACGCTGGAAGTGATGATCGAGGAGTTCGATCCGCGCGTTCCGCTGCGCGAGGCGATGCGCGTGGCCAAGGGACTGCCCGCGGGCGTGCAGCTGATTGCGGAGGAGCCGGTGCTCGCGCTTCCGGCGGCCCGCTCCGACCGCCGGAAAATCACGCGGATCCTCGTTAGCTTACTCTCCAATGCGTTCAAGTTCACCGCGAAGGGTGAGGTTCGCGCCTCGGTAAACGTCGCCAACGGCAGAGTCGTCTACAGCGTACAGGATACCGGCATCGGCATCGAGCCGTCGGCACAGGTTCTCGTATTCGACGAGTTCCGTCAGGTCGACGGGACGGCCACGCGGCGGTACGGCGGATCCGGGCTCGGACTGGCGCTTTCTCGCGGCGTGGCGCGCCTGCTGGGCGGCGACATCGAGCTCGTGTCGGCACCCGGACAGGGATCGACGTTCACTCTCAATCTTCCGCTCGAGTACGCACCTCCAGGGGATCGGCCGTGAGAAACCAGCAGCGCAGTCGCACGCATCAGCAGGTCCGCACCACGCTCGCGCCGGCCGACGTCCTCGCCGCGGCGAAGGAATTCTTCGCGCAGCGCTCGGGCATCTATTCGGCATTTCCCGAGAAGGTCGGACCGGCGTACCTCACGCTCCGCGGCCTCGGCGGCGAGGAGATCGCGATCGGAGTGGCGCCGGCGGAGGGCGGCACCTCCGTCTCTGCGTCGTCGTACATGTTCGACCAGCAGGTGGCGCGCTTTCTCTCGACGCTGCCGCCGGTTGCGGAGGGCGTCGCATGAACGTCCGCGTGCAGCTTCTCGAAGGGTGGGACCGCAAGGCGTTCGACGTGCGGCCGGAAACCCCGGTTGCGACGCTCAAGCGCGACGCGCTCGCGGCGTTCGGTCTCGCCGATGCCGCGCCGTCCGATTACGTCGTGAAGTTGCGCGGATGGGAAGTGCTCGGCGAGCAGGGCTCCGTGGCGGAAAGCGGTGCGCGCGACGGCTCGACGTATCTCATAACCTACCGGCGCCGCCGACCCGTCCGCTGAACGCCGCCGTCTCCGCCCGGGCAGGAACCGACCGCGAGGCGTTGCTCGCGGCCGCGGTGCGCCTGCGTTCCGAAGTCGCCAAGCGCATCGTCGGACAGGGAGAAGTCCTCGACGAAATCCT
Source organism: Gemmatimonadaceae bacterium (assembly GCA_017881585.1). Lineage (GTDB taxonomy): Bacteria > Gemmatimonadota > Gemmatimonadetes > Gemmatimonadales > Gemmatimonadaceae > Fen-1231. Next base: position 7,680 of record JADGQS010000029.1, read on the forward strand.
GATGGCGATGGTCGCGGGCGGACATGCGCTGCTCGTGGGCGTCCCCGGGCTCGCGAAGACGCTGATGATCCGTTCGGTGGCCGAGGCGATGCACCTCGACTTCCGACGCATCCAGTTCACGCCCGACCTCGTGCCGAGCGACATCACGGGCACGGAAATTCTCGAGGAGGACACCTCCACGGGACAGCGCACGTTCCGCTTCGTGCGCGGCCCGGTGTTCGCCAACATCCTGCTCGCCGACGAGATCAATCGCGCGCCGCCGCGCACGCAGGCGGCGCTGCTCGAGGCGATGCAGGAACATCGCGTGACGGTGGCAGGCGATTCCATGCCGCTTCCCGAGCCGTTCTTCGTGCTCGCCACGCAGAATCCGATCGAGCAGGAGGGCACGTATCCGCTCCCCGAAGCGCAGCTCGACCGCTTCCTCTTCGACATTCGCATCGGGTATCCGGGTGAAGACGACGAGATCGCCATCCTGCGCGCGACGACCGGCGTGGAACTTGCGCCGCTCTCGCCGGTGATCGACGGCACGGAAGCACGCGCGCTCCAGCGGCTCGCGCGCGAAGTGCCGGCCGCGGAGCCTGCGCTGCGCTACGCGGCGGCGCTCGCGCGCGCCACGCGTCCGGACTCGCCGACCGCGACCGAACTCGTTCGGAAGTACGTGCGCTGGGGCGCGGGTCCTCGCGCGGGCCAGGCGCTGATTCTCGGCGCGAAGGCCGCGGCACTTCTTGCCGGACGCCTCACGGTCGCTCCCGAGGACATCCGGCGCGTCGCGCGTCCGGTGCTGCGCCATCGCGTGCTCCCGAACTTCGCCGCCGAGGCCGAGGGAGTGACCTCCGAGCGCATCGTGGAGGATCTGCTCGCGAGCATCGGCGCGCCGCGCAGCGACCTCAGGCTCTAGCGATGGCGGTCGGCCCGTACGGCGCGCTGCTCGAGTCCGTGCGCGGCGTACAGTGGCCCGCGCGGCGGCCGGTGCTCGGTGGTGCGCCCGGCGCGCATCTGGCGCGCACCCGCGGCGTCGCGAGCGAATTCGCGGAATATCGCCCGTACCGCCAGGGTGACGATCCCAGGCGCCTCGACTGGAAGCTGCTCGCGCGCAGCGACCGCGCGTTCATCCGGCTCGCGCCGGATCGCACGGTGCTCGGCACGCTGCTTGCCGTCGATGCATCGGCGTCGATGGCGTATGCCGTTGAAAGTGCGGGAGAGCCGGGCGAGCACGGATGGACGAAGTGGCGCGCGGCGAAGGAGGTCGTGGTCGCGTGCGCGGCGGTGGCGCACGCCGGCGGCGATCCCGTCGGGCTCGCGGTCGCGGCGCAGGGCGGGCTCGCGAGACTTTCGCCCCGCACGCGTCGCGGCGTAGTCGCCGAAATCGCGCGCACGCTCGACGCGACCGTTCCGTCGGGCTCGGCCTCGCTCGCCAACGCGCTCGTGGGCGCGCCGGCGCGCGTGCTGCTCGTGACGGACTGTCTCGGCGATCTTGAGGCATTGCGCCGCGCGGCCCGGGCGCACGTTGCCGCGGGAGGGGAGGTGCACGTGGTGCACGTCGTCTCGCGCGCCGAACTCGAGCCGCCGCGCGCCGCGATGCTCGCGACGGATCCGGAGGACGCGTCCACGTCGCGCCCGCTCACGGCCGGCACGCGCGGCGCGTACCGCGCGGCGTTCGACGCGTGGCGCGGCGAGGTTGCGCGTGCGTGGCGTGACGACGGCGTGGCGTATCACGAGATCGTGGATGACGAACCGGTGGACGTGCTCGTTCGCCGGCTCGTGGCGGTCCCCGGCGGGACGGGAGTGCGCACGTGAGTTTCCTCGCGCCCGTCTGGCTCGTTGCCGCCGCGATCGCCTCGATCGGAGTCGTCGCGCTGCACCTGATCACGACGCAGCGTCCGCCTCCGTCGGAGCTGCCGACGGCGCGATTCGTGCCGCAGGGCGACGCGCGGGCATCGTCGAGAGCGGCGCGACCAACCGACTTGCTCCTGCTGTTGCTGAGGTGCGCCGCACTCCTGCTGATGGGCGCCGCCTTCGCGGGGCCGGTGACGCATGCGAGAGGCACGTCGCTCGCGCGCGTGGTCGTGATCGACCGGTCGCGCGGAACGCTGGCCGACGTGCGCGACTCCGCCGTCGCACTCACGCGATCCGGCGATGCGCTGGTGCTCTTCGACTCCGCCGCGACGATCGTGACGTCGGGAGCGGCGGATTCGTTGCGTGCGCTCGCCGCGGGCCATGCGCGCGGATCGCTGTCGGCGGCGCTCGTGGGCGCGCGGCGGGCGGCCCGGGACCTTTCACGCGGAGCCGATTCCGTCGAACTGGTGATCGTCTCGCCGCTGACGGCGGATGAACTCGACGCCGCCAGTGCCGCCACGTTTGGGCGATGGCCCGGCCGCGCGCGGCTCGTGCGCACCGCGGCCGCGCGGCCCGTGGGCGCCGCCGTGATCCTCGTGAGTGACGACCCGGACGATGCGCTGCGCGCCCCGATCGCGGCGCTGAACGCGACAGCCGCACGCGGCGCTGCGCCCGCGACGGTGCGGGTCGTCCGCAGCGGGCCGTCGTCCGCGGATTCGGCGGCGGCGCGCGACGGCGCTGCGCTCGTGTCCTGGCCGCGCATCGGAAGCGCGGCGCCGTCGGCGCAGGGATTGTGGGCAGGCAACGCGACGCTCGTCGCGCCGCTCGCGCGGCTGGCGATTCCGGCGGCCGGCCGGCCGGTGGCGCGCTGGGCCGACGGCCAGCGCGCGGCTGCGGAGTGGCCGCTCGGGCGCGGATGCGTTCGTGCGGTGGGCGTCGGCGTTCCGTCCGCCGGAGACGTCACGCTGCAGCCCGCTTTCGGCGCCGTCGCGCGCTCGCTTCTCGCACCGTGCGATGGCGCCAACCTGTGGGCCGCTGCTTCCGACTCGCTCGCGAAATTGTTCGAGCGTCCCGGCGCGGCGGCGACGGCGGCGGCGCTTCGTTCGACGGACGAGGACTCTCCGCTCGCGCCGTGGCTGCTTGCGGTGGCCCTGTTGCTCCTTGCCTGCGAGCTGGTGGTTCGGCGCGTGCCCGTGGAGTACGCGGCGTGACGATTCTCGAGCGCGTCGAGCGCGCGCGGCGCACGCTCCGGGCCACCGCGATCGCGGCGGCGGCGCTGCGCGGCCTCGCGGCCGCGCTCGGGATCCTGCTGCTCTCGGCGACGGTCGACGCGTTCGTGTCGCTGCCTGCCGGCGCCCGGCGCCTCGTGCCGTTCGTCGCTGCCGCCACCGCGATCGCGCTCTTTCTGCGGCGCCTGAGCCGGGCGGGAGTTCGCGCGGACGCGGGGAGCGCCGCGCTCTGGATCGAGGCGCGGTTTCCGTCGCTTCGGTATGCGCTCGTCACCGCCGTTGATCCGCGCTATGAAGGGCGTGTGCCGGAGATCGAGCGCGCCGCCGCGCAGGTTTCGTTCGAGCCGGCGGTGCGCAGGGCGGCGCGTCGCGCGCTCACGGGCCCGTCCATCGCCGTCGCGGCGTGCGTACTCGTGCTTCTCGTGCTACCCGCGGGCGCCGTCGCACGCGTCATCCGGCCGGCCGCGGGCGACGCGCTCAGCCGCGTGCGCGCGGGATCGCGCACGAATCCGCTCGCGAGCATGGTCGTGCGCGTGTCGCCGCCCGCGTACGCCGGTCTGCGCGACGAATCGTTCGACAACCCGGCTTCGGTTCGCGCGCTCGTCGGCAGCGCCATCACGCTCGAGGGCGTGGCGGGCGACGGACAAGTCGTGGCCACGCTCGGCGGGAGCCGGACTTCTGCGAGTCCATCGGGCGACCGCTGGCGACTCGTGCTCGCGATGCCTTCCGCTCCCGCGGCCGTGCGCTTGCACGCCGCGGCGCACGAGCGGCTGCTGGTGCTGGAGCCCGTGCCGGATTCCGCTCCGGTGGTTGTGCTCACGGCGCCGGCCCGCGACTCGATCCTGCGCAAGCCATCCGGCCGCATCCGGCTCTCGGCGACCGCAAGCGACGACTATGGCCTCGCATCCGGGGCGTTCGAGCTCATCGTGAGTTCCGGCGGCGGCGAGAACTTCACCTTCAAGTCGCGCACGATCGGCGCCGCGACGTTCGCTTCTCGAAGCGGCGAACTCGCCGCGACGATCTCGCTCGACTCGATAGGCCTGCAACCGGGTGACATGCTGCATCTTCGGGCGATCGTGCGCGATCGCAACGACGTCACTGGTCCGGGAACGGGAACGTCGGACACGCGCACGCTGCGCATCGCGCGCGCCGACGAATACGATTCCGTCGCGGTCGATCCCTCGCCGCCGCCCGAAGCCGAGAAGAACGCGCTCAGCCAGCGGATGCTCCTGATGATGGCGCAGGCGCTCGAGAAGAAACGGCCGCAGATCTCCCACGCGACGCTCGTGGGCGAATCACGCAGCATCGCGCTCGATCAGACGCGACTGAGGAAGCGCGTCGGCGAGATCGTCTTCACCCGTCTCGGCGAGGACACGGGCGAGCAGGGCGACGCAGTCCAGAAGCGGCTCGATCAGCAGATGAATCCCGACTCCGTGCTCGCTGCGGCAGACCGTGCGGCGAGTGCAGCGGCCGGGACCGCCCTCGAGGGCGATCATGATGAGACGCCGCTGCTCGCCCTGAATCGCCCGCTCCTCGAGGCCTACAATGCGATGTGGAGCGCGTCGGGCGAGCTCGAGGTGGGCGAGCCGGGGAAGGCCGTTCCGTTCATGAAGAAGGCGCTCGACGCCCTTCAGGCCGCGCGATCGGCCGAACGCATCTACCTGCGGGGCAGCACGCGAGCGGTGGTCGTCGACATCGATCGCGTGCGCCTCCAGGGAAAGGACAAGGGCGCTCCCGGCGCGCGCACGCCACGGCCGGCAGCCGATCCATCGCGGGACGATCGAATTCGGCGCTTCGACGCGGCGCTCCGGCTGGTCCGCACCGCACCGTCGGCCGCGGTGGATTCGCTGCTCCTGCTGCGCCTCGATCTTCTCGATCGCGACATGGCCGCGGCGCGCGCGATCGAGACCGCGGCGAACACTCTTCGCGGCGGACACGACGCGACGAGCGCGTTGATTCGCGCCCGCCGTGCGCTCACGTCCGTGCCGTCCGCTCCGGCCCCGCTCACGTCCTGGGGATCGCCGCCGTGAGCGACTTCACGTTCTGCACCGTGCAGTACGACTCCGGTGACTGGGATTCCGCGCCGCTCGTGCCCGCGAACCTCATCGACTCGGTGGCACGTTACACGTCCATCAGCGTCGCGCCGACCGGCGTCATCGTCCCGCTCGGCTCGGCGGAGCTGTTCAAGTATCCGCTCGCGTACCTCACCGGCCATCTCCCGGTGCGCTTCTCCGAGCTCGAGCGACGCACGCTGGGCGAATACTGCGGGCGCGGCGGCATGCTGTTCGTGGACGACCACAACCACGACATCGACGGAGTGTTCCACAAGAGCGCCCACGAGGAGATCGCCCGCGCGGTCGGCCCGCTGAAGGAACTGCCGAACACGCATGCGCTCTACTCTTCGTTTTTCAAGTTCGACGACGGTCCGCCCGCGACGACGCACGAACTCAACGGCTGGGGCGACAATCTCGTGCACAAGCACCTGCTCGCGGTGATGCGCGGCGATCGCATCTCCGTGCTCTACAGCAGCAAGGACTACAGCTCCGAATGGGGCTACCATCCCGACAACAAGCGCTTCCTCTCGGTGGACAACACGAAATTCGGCGTCAACATCGTGGTGTATGCCCTCACGCGGTGAGCGCGCCCCGTGCGACGCTTTCATGGAGCGCGCATCGCGCGACGCTTTCATGGAGCGGGCGCTGCGCGCCCTGTCGTTCGCGCTCATCGCGTTCGCGCTCTGGCGCCTGTTCACCGCGGCCGGCGACGGCGACGTCGTACGGGTGCGGTCGTCGTCGCTTGCGCGCGACCTGCCGTCGATCGAGTCGGCGCGCACGGCGGCGCTGCATGTCGAGATGGATGCAGCGCTGCCGCCGGCGGAGCGCGACGCGCTCGTGGCGGTGGCGCACGCCGGCACGCGCGTGACTTGGAGCGCGCCCCGCGCGACGCTGTCACGGCAAGGCGCCGCGATGCCGCCGCTCGCCGCCGTCGCCGAGCGTGCGCGTGAACCCGGAGGTCCGGTGCGCATCGCCGTAACGTCCGCGGCCGACGTCGCGTTCTCCGACGGACTGGCGGCGCTCGACACCGTGCGCGCCACGGCCGCGATCCGCGGCGCCACGGTCAGCGTGGGCGAGCCGTCGGGTGCGCTTGGCGCGGTCTCCGGCGCCGTGCGCGCGTTCATCCGGGTCCCTGCCGCTGCCGCACTGCATCCGGTGCTTGTCGTCGGGCGCGCGGGATGGGAGGCGAAGTTCGCCGTCGCCGCGCTCGAGGAGCGGGGGTGGACCGTGGAAGCCCGGCTCTTCGTCGCGCCCGGCGCGGACGTGACGCAGGGCTCCCGCGGTGCGATCGACACGAGCCGCTATGCTGTGATCGTCGCACTCGACACCACGCTCGGGTCCGTCGCGGCGTCGGTGGTGCGGTTCGTGCGACAGGGCGGCGGGCTGGTGTTGCTCGCGGGTGCGGCCAACGCGCCGGCGGTTCGCGCGATCGCGCCGGCGCGCGCCGGCGCGAGGCGCCTCGCCGACGTGCGAGCGTTCGACGCGGCCGAGCCCGTGAACGCGATGGCCCTGTATCCGCTGGAGGGGCTGCGTGGCGACGCGGTGCCGCTCTCGACGCGCGGCGCATTGTTGACCGTGGCGGCGCGGCGCGAGGGCGCCGGACGCGTGCTGCAGGCCGGCTTCGACGAGACGTGGCGCTGGCGCATGCAGGGCGGGGCCGATGCCGTTGCGGCGCACCGCGCGTGGTGGTCGCGCATGGTGGCAAGTGTCGCCGCCGCACCGCTCCCTCCCGCCGACGAATCGCCGGCCGCGGAGGGGGCACCGCTGGCACGCCTCGTGGACGCACTCGGGCCGGCCGTGGCGATCGCGCCGGATGCGTCGGGGCCGCACCGATTGCCGGGGTGGCTTCTCCCGGCAATATTGCTCTGCCTGCTCGCCGAGTGGGCATCACGACGCTGGCGAGGTGCCCGATGAAGAAGACCGTCGCGTTCATCTCGCACGCCGACTGCGGCCGGCATGACACGGGCTGGGGTCATCCCGAGCACGTCGGCCGGCTTCGCGCGATTCCGCGCGCACTGCGCAACGATTTCGAGCTGTATGAATCGCTCGATCATCTCGAGGGGCGGCACGCGAACGACGACGAGATCGCCCTCGCGCACGACCCGTCGTACATCGCGGGTGTTCGTGCGCTCGCGGAGAAGGGCGGCGGCAAGCTCGACGCCGACACGGTCGCAAGCCCGGGTTCGTGGGATGCCGCTTCGGCGGGCGCCGGGTGCGTCCTCGACGCCGTCGACCTCGCGCTCGCGGGTGCGACGAAGCGCAGCTTCTGCGCGGTGCGCCCGCCCGGCCACCACGCGCTTCGTGGATCCGCGATGGGATTCTGCCTCTTCGGAAACGTCGCCATCGCCGCACACTACGCGCGTCGCGTCAAGAATCTCGATCGCGTGCTCATCGTCGACTGGGATGTGCATCACGGCAACGGAACGCAGGCGCTGGTCGAGAACGACGCGAATATCCGCTTTGTCTCGATGCACCAATGGCCGTGGTATCCGGGGACGGGAGCCGCGGATGATCGTGGGCCGAAGCGCAGCGTGTGGAACGTGCCGCTTTCGCCGGCACTGCCGCGCGAGACGTACGTCGGCGAGTTGCTGAAGAACGTGGACGCCGCGACGTGGGATTTCACTCCGGATCTCGTGTTGATTTCTGCGGGATTCGACTCGCTCGCCGGCGACCCGCTGGGCGGCTTCACGCTCGAGATGGACGATGTCGCACGGCTCACGCGCGAAATGGTGAGCCGCGCCGAGCAGTGGTGCGGCGGCCGGCTGGTGAGTTCTCTCGAGGGCGGATACGCGCCGGACCGTCTCGGGGAGGCAGCGGTGGTGCATATGAGAGCGCTGCTCTGAGCTCATAGCCGTCAGCTCAGAGCTGCGAGACCGCGGCGACATGACCGATCTGCTCGCAGCCCGGCGGGACCAACACTAGCTTTCTAGTCCCTCCCCAACGATCGGAGTCCTCGCCTGTTCTGTCCCGATTGCGGAACCTGGAATCGCAACGCCGCGCGCAACTGCACGAAGTGCGCGGGGCCGCTTCCGCAGGTCCGCGCGGCGACGGAGGCTCCGGACGCGCTCATCACGGCGCTGCGGCAGGCAACGGGGAACCGCTACCGAATTCTTCGTCGCGTCGGATCGGGCGGCATGGCGGATGTGTACGCCGCCGAGCACGAACGGCTCGGGCGCCCGCTCGCCGTGAAGGTCGTGCACTCGCATCTCGCACGAGACGAAGAGATGCGCACCCGCTTTCGCCGCGAAGCCGAGGCGTCGAGCCGGCTCGTCCATCCGCTGATCTGCACGCCGATCGACTACGGCGAGGTCGGCGAGGTCGTGTACCTCGTGATGCCGTACCTCGGCGGCGGCTGTCTCGCCGACGACCTCACGCGCGATCGCACGATCTCCGCCGAACGCGCCGCGTTCATCGCGAGCCAGGTGAGCTGCGCGCTCGACTACGCGCACCGGCACGGCGTGATCCATCGCGACGTGAAGCCCGACAACGTGCTGTTCGACGACGACGGCAACGCGATGCTCACCGATTTCGGGATCGCGACCGCGCATTTTCACGGCCGGCTCACCGCGGGCGGCCGCGCGATGGGGACGCCGCACTACATGGCCCCCGAGCAGGCGATGGGGAAGATGCTCGATGGCCGCTCCGATCTCTACGCGGTCGGCGTGATGCTGTACGAGTGCCTCGTGGGTTTTCCGCCGTTCGACGGCGCCGACGGCTACTCCATCGGCTACAAACACGTGCACGAGGCGCCGGTCACGCTGCATGAGGTCGACTCGCGAATTCCCGCGACGCTCGCCGGCATCGCGATGCGCTGTCTCTCGAAGGATCCCGTCGCCCGATACCAGACCGGCCGCGAACTCGCCGACGCCCTGCTCGAGTTTCTCCACGAGGTGAACGCACGCACGCCGGAGCGCGTGCGCGTCGCTCCTGCCGAGGAAGCGGAGCGCAACGGGAGACAGGAAAGCAAGACGCCGACGGCATGACGTCGCGTCCCGTGCCCGAACGGCGGCTCGTCGACGTCGCCCTTCCGCTGCCGCTCTTTCGGAGCTTCACGTACGCGGTCGAGGGCGAGACGCGGCATCCGCTGGTGCCGGGCTCCCGCGTCGTCGTGCCCGTGCGCGGCGGCCGCGCGGTGGGCTACTGCCTCGGTGAGAGCGACGGCGTCGCGCTCGGGAGCACCAGGCCGAAGGTCGTGATCGACGTGCCCGACGCCGATCCGGCGTTCCGGCCCGACTTGCTCGCCGTGTGCCGCTGGATGTCGGAGTACTACGTCGCGCCGCCCGGTCTCGTGTTGCGCGCCGCGCTGCCGGCGGCGCTCGGCACGTCGAAGCGCCCCGAGCCGCCCGTGAAGGCGCGCCGCATGCTCGCGCTCGCGCGCCACCTGCCGTCGCTGATCGAGCGGGAGAAGACGTTCGCGCGCTCGCCGCAGCAGCGCGCACTGTACGAACTCATCGAGTCGCTGGGCGGACGCGCGTCGGTGGAGCAGGCCGCGGCGACGCTCGCGTGCTCACCCGCGGTCGTGAGCGGCCTCGTGAAGCGCGGGCTCGCGCGCCTCGAACTCGAAACGGTCGCGCGCGATCCGTTCTCGCTTCGCAGTGCGCCGCCGGCCCAGCCGCACGACCCCTCCGCCGCGCAGCGCGACGCGATCGCGGCGCTCATCGCGGCGCGCGCGGGCGAGGTCGCGCTGCTGCACGGCATCACCGGAAGCGGCAAGACGCTCGTGTACATCGAACTGCTCAAGCACGTGGTGCAGGTGCAGCGACGCACGGCGATCGTGCTGGTCCCGGAGATCGCGCTGACGCCGCAGGCCGTCGACCGATTTCGCGCCGTGTTCGGGCAGCAGGTGGCCGTGCTGCACTCCGGGCTCAGCGACGGCGAGCGCTACGATGCATGGCTCGCCCTGCGCCGCGGCGAGCGGCGCATCGCGGTCGGTGCGCGCTCCGCGGTGTTTGCGCCACTGCCCGATCTCGGCGCGATCGTCGTCGACGAAGAGCACGAGGCGAGCTACAAGCAGGGCGAGTCGCCGCGCTATCACGCGCGAGAGGTCGCGATCGTTCGTGCGCGCGAGGCGGGTGCGGTGTGCGTGCTCGGCAGCGCGACGCCTAGCCTCGAGAGCTGGGAGAATGCGCGCACCGGGAAGTACCGGCTCCTCTCCCTGCCGGCGCGCGTAGGCGGCGGCGCGCTCCCCCGCGTCGAGGTGGTGGACCTGCGCACGAACACCCGCGCCGCGCACTTGACGGCTGCCGAGCGCCAGGTGCGCGGCGTCCTCAGCGAGCCGCTCGAGCGCGCGCTGGTCGAGCGGCTGTCGAGGGGCGAACAGAGCATCCTGCTGCTGAATCGCCGCGGCTACGCGTCGTTCGTGCAGTGCAGCGCGTGCGAGTGGGTCGCGGCGTGTCCGGACTGCTCGATCTCGCTGACGCTCCATCGTGCGCCCGAACGCCTGGTGTGCCACTACTGCCGGCGGCAGGAGCCGACCACCGACACCTGTCCGCAGTGCGGCGCGCTCACCCTGCGGCAGCGCGGGCTCGGCACGCAGCAAGTGGAGAAGCTCCTGTCCGAGCAGCTCCCCACCGCGCGCATCGCGCGCATGGACGTCGACACCACGAGCGGGAAATGGGCGCACGCCGACATCCTCGACCGCGTGGGACGCGGAGAAGTGGACGTCCTGCTCGGCACACAGATGATCGCGAAAGGTCTCGACTTTCCGAACGTCACGCTCGTCGGCGTGATCGACGCGGACGTGGGGATCAACCTCCCCGACTTTCGAGCGTCGGAGCGCACGTTCCAGCTGCTGAGCCAGGTCGCCGGCCGCGCGGGCCGCGGTCCGAAGGGCGGACTCGTGATCATCCAGACGCGCGTGCCGACGCACCACGCGGTGCGCTGCGCGGTGACGCACGACTATGTGGGGTTCGTCGCGGAGGAACTGCCCGGCCGTGTAGATCCGCCGTATCCGCCGACGGTGCGCCTCGCGAACATCGTCTTCAGCGGAATGGAAGAGCCCGAGACCGTCGCGTTCGCGCTCTCGGCCGGTGCGTGGTTCGAGGAGGCGCTGGCCGAGATGGGGCCGGGAACGGTGCGGATGATCGGTCCCGCGCCGTGCCCCGTCGAGCGCATCAAGCAGCGCTGGCGCTGGCACTTGCTGCTCCGAAGCACCAGGCCCGGAACGCTCACCCGCCTCGCGCGTCGTTTCCTGACCACGTTCGACGTTCCCTCGCGCGGCGACCTCCGTGTGACGTTCGACAGGGATCCGGTGGTAATGCTGTGAGGGCTTCGGCGCCGGTCCGCGAAGCTCGCTGACATTCGCGGTCTTGTTCGCCGTTTCACGCGCGCATTACCCGGGCAATCGCTCCTGCGTCACGTCCGTAGAACTACGGATTGTGAACAGGTAAAGCATTTCGACAGCGTGTTCCCATCTCTGATCAGGGACTGGCGTATGAAACGACTGGTAATCGCACGTTGTGCCACGTTGCTGCTCGTCGCGTCGGCCTGCAGCGGCGGCGGCGGCACCGCTCCCGGCACAACGTCACGTTCATCATCGTGAACGGCCGGCCCGCCGATATCAGCGGCAGCAACGCGAACACGACGATCGCGCGCACGTTCGCCACGGCGGGGACGTTCGGCTATGTGTGCACGCTGCATGCGGGAATGACCGGAACCGTCATCGTTCAGTAGTCGCGGGTCAGTCCAGGTCGGCGGGCGGCAGACGGCGTCACATGGGGTGGGGGGCGTCGTCTGTCGTCCGTCGCATTTTGCTATACATTCACCTCATGCTGAACGAAACGGGTGAGCGATTCCTGAAGGCGATCCTCGAGCGCGTTCCCGTGGAGCGCATCGTCGAGATTCACCTGTTTCCTCCTATCCGGCAGGGCCAGCTCGAGACGGGCGTAGCCGTCGTGGCCGCCGAGCCGCCGCCGACGCTCGAACTGCAGCTCCAGTCGCCGCGGCTCGAAGTGCACACGGCCTGGTATCGCCTCACGCGAAAGGGGCTCGAGCGCGGCAAGTGGGAGATCGAGGTGAAGACGCAGGCCGACGCTCCGCTCGAGACGGTGGAGACGGTCGTACGCGGGGTGCAGGAGCGTACGGGTGAGGCTCTCGATCCAACGCGGCTCACCGGTCGTGAGCTGATCGCGCTGATGAACGAGCCGGCGTGGCAGACCAGCCCGTAGTCGACCGGTTTCGCGCGTGGCTGAGCGAACAGCACCTGCCGCTCACCCCGCAGCGCCTGGCCATCGCGGATCTCCTGCTGAGTTCCGACCGTCACTTGTCCGTCGAGGAACTCATCGACGCCTTGGCCGGGAGGGGACTCAAGGTGGGAACCGCAACGGTCTATCGTACCATCGATGTGCTTCTCGAGAGCGGCTTCATCGTCGAGCGCGATCGCGGCGAGGGATTCCGGCGGTTCGAACCGATGCGAGGCCTTCCCCATCATGAACAGCTGCTTTGCACGGCGTGCGGGTGCGTGGAGGAGTTCCGCGACCCGGCCCTCGAACGCATGACCCACCGCGTCGCCGATGCGCACGGATTCGTGCGCGAGCGCCACCGCTTGGTCATCTACGGGATATGCAACGAGTGCCAGCGCGCTGCCGCGACCGCGTCCGCTGGAGCGCGCTCGTGAACGACGCGGCGGGCGGACTCGGCATTGTCATCGCGTTCACCGCGGGGCTGCTGAGTTTTCTGTCACCGTGCGTGCTGCCGCTCATCCCGAGCTACGTCACCTTCATCACGGGACTCTCGCTCGAGGACGTGACCAGGGCGCGGCGCACCGCGCTCGTGCATGCGCTGCTGTTCATCACGGGATTCACGCTGATCTTCGTCGCGCTCGGCGCGACGGCCACCGCGCTCGGCCGGCTGCTGCTCCGCTACCGCTACCTCGTCTCGAGCGTGGGCGGCGCGCTCGTGATCGTCTTCGGTCTCTACCTGCTCGGCGTGCTCAACATCTCGGCGCTGATGCGCGAGCGGCGCGTGCATCTCGCGGAGAAACCGCTGGGGTATCTCGGCACGGTCGTGGTAGGCATCGCGTTCGGCGCAGGGTGGAGTCCGTGCCTCGGGCCGATTCTCGGTGCGATCCTCGCGCTGGCGGCGAACGCCAACGATCTCTCCCGCGGCATCCTGCTGCTGTTCTGCTACTCGCTCGGGCTCGCCGTGCCCTTTCTCGTCGCTGCGCTCTTTGTGGAACGTTTCCTCGGCTTCTTCGCGCGCCACAAGGGGAAGATGATCTGGGTGAACCGTGCGGCGGGCGTGCTCCTGATCGGCGTCGGCATCCTCATGGTCACGAACAGGTTCGCCCTGCTCGCGACCAAACTGCAGCAGTGGACGCCGGAGTTTCTCCTGCGGCGCCTCTGATCAGAGGCGGATGCCGAAGCGCAGCGGCACGTAGACGATGCTCGGGCCGGGTGTGAACAGCTTCACACCGCTGACCTCCAGAAATCCCTCCCAGCGAAACACGGGGATGTTCATGCCGAGCGCGGCCTGCGCGCCGAAGTAGGATCGCTGGTCGTTGACGTTGTGTCCCGAGATCTGCGTCTTCGCGCTCGACTGATAGTATCCCGGCCCCGCCGCCAGGTAGAAGAGCGAGCCGAGATCACCCATGACGCTGACGGCTTCGGCCGAGAGCGTGGTGTTGGCAATGGCGCCCTTGCCCGAGAAATGGTCGTACCCGAGCTCGATGCGGAGCGGCAGCGGCCCGAGCATCGGTTCGGTGCGCACCTGGAATGCAAGGTCGAATCCGGTGCCGGCCGAATTCGTGAAGTCGGCAGACGGCACCACAGCACCGCCGGCGAGGCTCGCGCGCTGCGCGCGCGCGGTGCCGGCGAACAGCAGAAGTGCGAACGTCGCGAGCACGAGGGTGCCACGTCGGGTCATCGGGCCTCCATGAGGTCTGGCGCAACTTGCCGGCATTTCGGCGGTACTACATTCAGGCAGCGATCTCAACCACGAACAATCCATGCGATCAAAATACACCTCTCGTTCCGCGACGTTGCTTGTGATCGTGTCTCTGGCGGCCATCACGGCGTGTGGCGACAAAGGTTCGCAGCAGGCCAGCGGCACTCCGGCGCGCGAAATCCAGCTCGCGCCGAGCGCGCCGGCGCAGCCTCAGCTGAACGACACGCCCGCACCGGCCTCAGCGGCAGCGCCTGCCGTGACGAAGAAGCCCGCTCCGAAGCCAGAGCGAGTCGCGAAGGCGCCGCAGCCAAGCGAGCCGGAGCAGCCGAATGTGGTCGTCCGGCCGCTGAACGCGCAGGACAACGCCACCGCAGCGACGTCCGCGGCGCCGGCAGCGGCGCCCGGTGGGATGGCGCCAGCGCCGAGTGCGCCTCCGTACCCGGCGATGGGAACACTGAACGCCGGCACCTCGTTCGCGGTGCGCCCGCTCGCCCGGGTCTGCACGAACACGTTCAAGCCGGGCGACCGCTTCACCGCGACGCTCAGCGAATCGGTGGCGGGCTCGGACGGCGCGGTGATTCCCGCGGGAAGCAGCGTGGTGCTCAAAGTGGACGAGTCCACCCGCAGTGAGAACTCAAAGGACAGCCTGAAGCTCACGTTCAGCGCGGTCTCGCTGCGCATCGGACAGCAGTCGTACGATGTGACCGGCCACGTCTCGCAGACCACGCCGCTCGAAAAGGTTCGCGTGCAGAGCACGACCGACCAGGCGAAAAAAGTCGGGGTCGGCGCGGTGATCGGCGCGATCGCGGGTCAGCTGCTCGGGAAGAACACGAAGTCGACGGTGATCGGCGGGGCAGTGGGCGCCGCCGCTGGTGCGGCTGTGGCGGTTGGGACGGCGGACTATGACGGGTGCGTGCCGACGACGGCTGCGCTCGTGGTGAATTTGGATGCGCCCCTGCGGATTCGGCTGCTGCCGGACTGACGGCGAGGAGCGACGGTACGTACAGCAACGATCGCCCCTCACCCGTCGCACGTCACTCTTCGCCAGATCGCCCCTCACGCGTCGCCCGTCGCTCGTCCTAGTACCCCACCGCCCCTCCCACCGACCGCGGCTCGTACACCCCGTGCCATCCTCCCGGCACCCTCAGAATCGAGTTCACGTTCGCCAAAGAGCCCCGGTTCGGCGCAACCGCGTGGCCCATCGCCCTCAGCGAGTCCACCGTCGCCACGCTCATCCCGTTGGTCTCGTAGCGTAGCGTGTCGGGCAGCGCCTGGTGGTGCAGCCGCGGCGCGCGCATCGCGTCGGCGAGCGTCATGTGCTGCTCGATCACGTTGAGGATGACCTCCATCGTCGCCGTGATGATCGTGGGGCCGCCGGCCGCGCCCGTGACCATCAGCAGCTTGCCCTGCGGATCGAGCACGATCGTCGGATCCATCGCGGAAAGCATGCGCTTGCCGGGGCGAATCGCGTTCGCCTCGCCTTGCACGAGCCCGAACATGTTCGGCGTGCCCGGCTGGGCCGCGAAGTCATCCATCTCGTTGTTCATGAAGAACCCGCCGCCGCGCACCCAGACGCCGGATCCGTAGCCGCCGTTGAGCGTGGTCGTCGTTGCGACCGCGTTCCCCATGTTGTCCACCACCGAGTAGTGCGTGGTCTGCATTCCCTCCGCTCTGGTTTCGAAGGCGGGCGTCTTCGACGCATGTTTGAGGTCGATCTGCGCCGCGAGCACCTTCGCGTACGTCTTGCTCGTGAGCTGGTTCAGCGGATTCTTCACGAACGCGGGATCGCCCAGTTTCGAGTTGCGATCCATGAACGCGCGCCGATAGCTCTCGGCGAGCAGGTGCGCGTACTTCGCGCTTCCCGCGGGCGGGAGCGGTGCGAAGTTCTCGAGGATGTTCAGCGTCTCGGCCATCGTGATGCCGCCCGATGACGACGGCGGCATCGCCAGCAGCGTGTAGCCGCGATAGGTGGACTTGATTGGCGTGCGCCATTCCGGCTTGTAACGGCGCAGGTCTTCCTTCGTGATGATGCCGCCGCCACGCTGTTCTTCGGCCACGAGCGAGTCGGCGATCGGGCCTTCGTAGAACGCCTTCGGCCCCTTCTCGGCGATGAGCTTCAGCGTGCGCGCAAGGTCGCTCTGCACCAACCGCGTGCCGGGCTTTGCCGCTTCGCCGCCGGGGAAGAACACCGCCTTTCCCTCGAACGGCGTGATGGCGCGCCGGCCGCCCTCGATTCCTCTCGAAAACTGGCTGTCGACCATGAAGCCCTGCTCGGCGAGACGAATCGCCGGTGCCATCACCTGCGCGAGGGTCATCGTGCCGTATTTCTTGAGCGCTTCGGCCATCCCTGCCACGGATCCGGGCACGCCGCTCGCCAGATACCCGACGGTGCTGTTGTTCGTGAGCTTGCCATTGGCATCGACGTACATGTCCCGCGACGACGCGAGCGGAGCCATCTCGCGATAATCCAGCGTCATCGAGCGACCGTCGGCCATCCGGATGTTCATGAAACCGCCACCGCCGATGTTTCCGGCGCTCGGAAACGCTGCGGCGAGTGCGAAGCCCGTCGCGACCGCGGCGTCCACGGCGTTGCCGCCCGCTTTGAGGATCTCGATGCCCGCTTCGCTCGCCAGGCGGGAGTTGCTCACGACCATCGCATGCTCCGCCTCCGTCGGCTTCACTCCGACCGGAAAGCGCCAGCCGCTGGGGAAGGCCGCGTTCGCGGCGGCCATGGCCACCCGCGTCGCGTCGCGCGACTCGACGATCGCGGTCGGTCCGCTGACAGGTGCGGGTGCCGCGGACGGCTGGGGATGGCAGGCGGCCACCACGAGGAGCGTCGACAGCAGTGCGGCGCGCGAGCGATGCAGGGAATCACTCATGTGATCTCTCCGTCTGGCGAGCTGGGAATGATCGTGCCCGGTTGGCCCACGGGCGCACGATCCGTAACTTAGCGTGGACTGTTGATGCCTGACATGAGACTGTACGTATCGTCAGCCTTCCACGCTGGACCGTGACCTTGGCCGCGTTGACCGAACGACGGAACCCGAAGACCGCGGCGATCGATCTGGCCAGCGCGCTGGAGATCGTCGATCTCATCAATGCCGAGGACCGGACCGTCGCCGAAGCGGTCCACGCGCAGCGCGAGCCGATCGCCGCAGCCCTTTCGACTGCCGAGCAGGTGCTGCGGGCGGGGGGCCGGCTCTTCTACGCCGGCGCCGGCACGTCGGGAAGGCTCGGCGTGCTCGACGCGAGCGAGATCCCACCGACCTTCGGCGCGCCGTCGGAGCTCGTGCAGGGGATCATCGCGGGCGGCCCCGCCGCCCTCACGCGTTCGCAGGAAGACGCCGAGGACCGTCCCGAGGGAGCGCGCGACGATCTCGACATGGCGGGCGTTCGCGCCGGTGATTTCGTGATCGGCATCGCCGCGAGCGGTACCACGCCCTATGTGCGCGCCGCGCTGCAGCATGCGAAGAAGCTCGGAGTGCGCACGGCGATCATTGCCTGCTCACCGCCCCCGGCCGACACGCTCGCCGCGGCCGACATCGCGATCGTCGTGCTCACGGGCCCCGAGGTGGTGACCGGTTCGACGCGAATGAAGGCCGGCACCGCCACGAAGCTCGTGCTGAATACGATCACGACGGGCGCGATGATCCGGCTCGGAAAGACCTACGGCAACCTGATGGTGGACTTGCAGGCGTCGAACGCGAAGCTTCGCGATCGCGCGGAGCGCATCGTGTGTGAAGTGTGCGGCGTGCCGGCGGACGGGGCCCGCGACCTGCTCCGCGCCGCCGACGGAAGCGTGAAGCTCGCAATTGTCATGCAGAAGCTGAACGTCGACGCCGCCGGCGCGCGCATGGCGCTCGAGAACGAAGGCGGCGTGATCCGCCGCGTCGTGAAGGGCCCGCCGCCGCCGGTCGAATAGTCGTGACCGTTCTCGTCGGCCTGATGTCCGGCACCAGCCTCGACGGCATCTCGGCGGCCGTCGTGCGCTTTCGCGAATCCGGCGGCGAGATCGGACTGGATCTTCTCGCATTCGTCTCGAGGCCGTACTCCGCCGCTCAGCGCGAACGCATCGCCGCCGCGCTCGTTGGCGCGTCGCCCCTGGAGTACGCGCGACTCGATTTTGAAATCGGCGCGTGGCTCGGCGACGCGGCAGTCGCGGCGATCGGAGAGGCCGGAGTCGCGCGCGCCGACATCGCGGCGATCGCGTCGCACGGACACACCGTGTGGCACGATCCGCCGCGCGCAACCTGGCAGATCGGCAACGCGGCCGTGATCGCCGAGCGCACCGGCATCGCCGTGATCTCCGATTTCCGGTCGCGAGATGTCGCCGCCGGAGGACAGGGCGCTCCGCTCGTCACGATTGCCGACGCGATGCTGTTCAACTCGCCGGCGAAGTGGCGCGCCACGCTCAATCTCGGCGGAATCGCCAACGTGCAGCTCATTCCGCCGGGAAGCGTGGTGGAGCGCGCCTCGCGCGACGCTGTCCTCGCAAGTGCTCGCGCCTTCGACACCGGGCCCGGCGTCGGCGTGATCGACGCGGCGGTGCGCACGCTCGTACCGGGACTCGCCTATGATGTCGGCGGCGCACTCGCACGTCGCGGCACGCCGGTCCGGGAGGTCGTCGACGAGCTGCTCCACGATCCGTATTTCAGCGCTCCGCCGCCGAAGAGCACGGGCCGCGAACTGTTCACGCCGCACTATGTCGCACGGCTGATCGAGAGTTGCCGCGCCGCGATGCCCGGCTGTTCCAGCGAGGACATCATCGCGACCGCGACATCGCTCACGGCGCGCAGCATCGCGCTCGCATTCGAGAAGTTCATTCCGGAGCCCGTGGACGAGGTGCTCGTCTCCGGCGGAGGCGCGAAGAACCCGGCGCTCTTCGATGCCGTTCGTGAAGCGGTCGAGCGGTCGGCGCGAGCGTCGTCGTCGCGCGTTCCCGCGATCGCGCTGTTCGAGAGCGTGTTCTTCGACGGCGAGGCGAAGGAATGCGTCGCGTTCGCGTTCCTCGGGTGGCTTCACCTGCAGGGGCGCACCGCGAACGTCCCGGGCGCCACCGGCGCGCGCGGCCCGCGCATCCTCGGCTCCTTCACCCCGGCGTGACACTCGCTTCGCTCCTGGTTCCGGCGTTGCGCTGGGACTCCGAGCACGGATACTCGCATCTTCGGCGCACGATCGACGAGGCGCTGGGCGCGGGCGTCGGCGGATTCCTGTTTTTTGGCGGCCCGCGCGCGGCGGCCGCCGAGCTCGCGGCGGAACTGCACGCGCGTTCCGCCATCCCGCTGCTGCTCGCGGCCGACGCGGAACGCGGCGCGGGCCAGCAGTTCGACGGCTGCGTCGCCTTGCCGCCGCTGGGCGCGCTCGGATTCCTTAATGACCCGTCCGGCATGCGTCGAGCGGGCCAGGTCACCGCGCGCGACCTCAAGCGAACCGGGCTCAACTGGGCGCTCGCACCCGTCTGCGATCTCGATTTCGCGCCGGGCAATACGATCATCGGAACGCGTGCCGCGGGCCACGATCCGGAAGGCGTCGGCACGCTGATCGCCGAGTGGATCGACGGCTGCCAGTCGGAAGGCGTGATGGCGTGCGCAAAGCACTTTCCGGGACACGGTCGTGCCGCCGCCGACTCGCACGAGACACTGCCATCGGTCACCGTGAGCGCCACCTGGCTCGAACGGGACGATCTCGCGCCGTTCCGGGCCGCGCTCGACGCCGGCGTCGCGTCGGTGATGACCGCGCACGTCGCGTATCCCGCGCTCGATCCCTCCGGCGCACCCGCGACGCTCTCCGCGCCGATCCTCACCTCGTTGCTGCGAGGTGCGATGGAGTTCGACGGCCTCATCGTGAGCGATGCGCTCGACATGCGCGGAGTGCTCGCGGCGGGAACCGAACCGGAGGTCGCGATTCGCGCGGTGTCCGCGGGGTGCGACGTGCTGCTCGCGCCGGCCGACGCCACTGGTCTCGCACGCGCTCTCGATCGCGCGGCGCAGCGTGGCGAGCTGCTGGAGGAGCGCGTGCGCGGCGCGCTGGAACGGCGTGATCGCTGGGCCCTGTGGGCGCGTCCGGTCCCCGGCCGCGAGCCGTCGCTCGACGATGAGATGTGGTCGCGGCAGGTGGCCGACGCGGCCGTCCACGTCGTGCGCGGCGCGATTCCGCGCGTGGGACACGCCGTGGAGATCGTGCACGTGGACGACGACGCGAGCGGTCCCTGGCCGGTTCCCAGCCGCGCGCACTTCGTGCAGGCGCTCGGTGCCCTGGAAATCGAGGCGAACGTGATCGACATGCGCTCGACGGGGACGCGCGTGCCGGT
This sequence comes from Gemmatimonadaceae bacterium, assembly GCA_017881585.1. Classification (GTDB taxonomy): domain Bacteria; phylum Gemmatimonadota; class Gemmatimonadetes; order Gemmatimonadales; family Gemmatimonadaceae; genus Fen-1231. The sequence goes on from JADGQS010000029.1 coordinate 27,992, forward strand.
GCTGATCGCGGCATTCGCCGATGCCGTCGC
>JADGQS010000115.1 GCA_017881585.1 Gemmatimonadaceae bacterium
GCGGAGATCGCGAAGGCGCTCGGCTACGACACGGGGCTGCTGAGTCTCGCCGCGCTCCCCGACGCGACCGACGCGGCGTTGATCGAGCATTGCCGATCGGTGGCCGAGGTGATGCCGCTGTTCGGATTCTATCTTCAGCCGGCGGTGGGCGGCCGCGTGCTGAGTTACGAGTTCTGGCGCGAGTTTGCGGAGATCGAGAACGTGTGGGCCGTGAAGATCGCGCCGTTCGATCGCTACCGGACACTGGATGCCATACGCGGGATCGCCGAATCCGGGCGCGACGACATCGCGCTGTACACTGGGAACGACGACAACATCGTGAATGATCTCGTTGGCGAGTTCCCGGTGACGGTGGGCGGCGAACGGCAGGTGAGAACGTTCGACGGTGGACTCCTGGGGCAGTGGGCAGTGTGGACGAGATCGGCCGTGGAACTCCTGGCGCGCTGCAAGGCCGCACGCGCGGCGGGTGCGGTGTATGCGTCGCTGCTGCGCGAAGGCGCGGCGCTGACCGACGCGAACGCGGCGATCTTCGACTCCCCGCATTCGTTCGCGGGGTGCATTCCCGGGATTCACGAAGTGCTGCGACGCCAGGGCCTGCTCGCTGGAGTCTGGTGCCTCGATACGGCTGAACGACTATCGCCGGGGCAGGAGGCCGAAATCGATCGCGTGTGCAGGTCGTATCCGTCGCTCACGGACGACGCGTTCGTGCGGGAAAATCTGGAAGCGTGGCTTCGCGCATGAGGGAGTCAGGTGCGGCGCCGACGCGCGATGACTATCCGCTGATCGTCCGATGGGCGCGGATCCTTCTCACGCTTGCTCTCATCCCGCTCTCATGGCATGCGTTTCACGATCGGTACGGGGAGGTACCGCTGCTTTCCGGAATCGACCTTGCGATCCACGAGTTCGGCCACATGCTGTTCATGCCGTTCGGCATCGCGTTTCTGGGACGAACGATGGTGATCCTCGGCGGTTCGCTGACCCAGGTGGCGGTGCCGCTGATATTCATGCTTTACTTTCTTCGCAATCGCGACGGTGTGCGCGATCTGCATGCGGCGATGGTCTGTCTCTGGTGGACGTCGATGAACCTCTTGTCGGTGGCGATTTACTGCGCGGACGCGAGGGCCGGCGTGCTGATGCTTATCAGCGGCGACACCGGGCAAGAGAGCGACGGTCACGACTGGAACAACCTGCTGCGAATTTGGGGCGTTCTGAACAAGGACACGATAATCGCAGGAAAGATGCGCGGCGTGGCATGGCTGCTGTGTGTCGTTAGCATCGTCGTTGGATTGATTGCCGCCTGGAATTCGGGCCGGCAGCGCGCGGTGAACGAAAAACTCAACCGGATAGGCGCATGAGATATGTAATGAAGCAGAAGCTGTTCTCGTTCACGGATGACTACAAGATCACGGACGCGGACGGGAAGGACGCGTACTACGTGGACGGCAAGCTGCTCAGCCTGGGCAAGAACCTTTCGTTCCAGGACATGGAGCAAAGAGAGCTCGCGCACATCCAGCAGAAGCTGCTCAACTGGGGGCCGACGTTCGAGATCACGCATGACGGCGAGCTCGTGGCGGTGGTGAAGAAGGAACTGTTCACCTTCTTCCACTGCGTGTTCCATGTGGACGAGCCGGGGCACGACTCGCTCACGGCCGAGGGAAACTTCAACGACCACGAGTACGTGTTCACGCGGGCGGGGCAACAGGTGGCGTCGGTGTCGAAGCAGTGGTTCACCTTTGCCGATACGTACGGAGTCGAGGTGGAAGGAGAGGAGGATCCCGTCCTCATCCTGGCGTGCACGGTCGTGATCGACGAGGCGTGCCACGGAGACCAGAACCGCCGATGACGACGGTGCACGTGGTCTCGCATACGCACTGGGACCGCGAGTGGTACCAGCCGGCGGTGCGATTCCGGCAGCGGCTCGTCGCGCTGGTGGACGAGCTGATCGATTCGCCGGCGCTGTCGCATGCCGGTGCGAGCTTCCTGCTCGACGGACAGATGGCGGTGATCGAGGACTATCTGTCCGTGCGGCGCGAGCGTGCGGCCGAGCTCTCGATGATGCTCAAGAGCGGCGTGATCGAGGCGGGACCGTGGTTCGTGCTCGCGGACGAACTGATTCCCGGCGGCGAGGCATTCGTACGGAACCTGCTCACGGGACGGCGCATGCTGCGGCTTCTGCGTGCACTCGATCAATCGCCACGCGTGCTGTACTGCCCCGACTCGTTCGGACATCCGGCGGCGCTCCCCACGCTCGCTCGCGGCTTCGGATTCCCGATGGTCATCGCTTGGCGAGGATTCGGCGGTGCGCGGTGGCCGCACGCGGATACCTGCACGTGGACGTCGCCGAGCGGGGAGCAGGTGCTCCTGTATCACCTGTCGCGACGCGGATACGAACTCGGCGCGAACCTGCCGGCGGATCCTGGTGCGGCGCGCGAACGATGGGCCGAGATCCGCGGCGAGTTGCTCTCGCGAAACGCCACGGGCGAGGCGCTGCTGCTCAACGGGGCTGATCATCACTCGCGCCAGCGGAATCAGGGCGAGGCGGTCGCAGCACTCGCCGCGGCTGCGGCGCCCGATGAGATCAAGCCGGGTTCACTGGCGGGGTTCGCGGCGGAGGTCGAGCAGCGGGCGGCGCAGACGAAGCGATTGCCCGAGGTGGAAGGCGAACTTCGCGACTCCTACGGCTTCACTTGGACGCTTTCCGGTACGCTCGCGACGCGAGCGCACCAGAAGCGGCGGAATGCGCAGCTCGAGCGGCTGCTCGTGCGCGATGCGGAGCCGTGGACCGCACTCGCGGCGCGTGCCACGGCGCGCGGCGGCGCGCGGCGCTCGCTCGTCGAGGCGGCGTGGCGATCGCTGCTGTTGTGCCATCCGCATGACACGCTCTGCGGCTGCTCGACCGACGAAGTCGCGCGGGCGATGGACGCGCGGCTCGATGAGACAAGATCACAGGGCGACGGGATTCGCGGCGACGCGCTGCTCGACCTGATCGGGCATCGCGAGGACGATGCGCGCGAGCGCCGCGCGGAGTGGAAAGCGATGGTCGTCGTGCGGAATCCATCTCCGCGTCAGCGCGGCGGCGTGGCGCTGCTCAGGCTGACGCAATTCATATCCGACGTTCCGGTGGGGCCGGGGTCGGCGGGGATGGATACGGTCGTGTCGCCCTCTGCGAAGCGGACACCTGCCGTGGCGGAGTTCCCGGCGATTCAGGTCCTGTCGAGAATGGAGGAACACGAGCGAACGGAGTCGCCGCGGCACTATCCGGACGACGATCTTGTGATGGCGTACGAGGTGGCGGCGTGGATTCCGGAAGTGCCCGCGTATGGAACGCGCTGCTTCGCGCACACGTCGCGCAATCGGGCCGCCGCGATTCCAAACGCGGCGAGCGCCAAAGGGAAGGAACTGACCAACGGCCGCGTATCCGTGCGGGTGCACGACGATGGCCGCGTCGAGTTCGTCGATATTGGCACGGACCGCTCGGTGTCCAACCTGCTGCAGTGGGAGAGCCGCATCGACCTCGGCGATACGTACACACCGTCCATTCGCGGAACGAAGTTCGCGCCGAAATTCATGGGCGTTCGCGTCCTGCACCGCGGACCCGTGCGCGCCGCGCTCGAAACGAAATGGGAGTTCCGCGAAAAGACGGAGCGAGTGGTGGCGATAGTCCGGCTCATCGTCGATGCCGACGCGCCTTGGCTTCGAATCCACGTTGCGGGAAGCAACGCGGCGAACGACCACCGGCTGAGACTTCGGATCGCGACGGACGCGGCGCGGGCGCGCGTCGTGGCGGACGCGATGTTCGGGCCGGTGGAGCGCAGGCCGATTTCGGCATCGCCAGCAGACCTGAAGATGGAAACGCCGCCGAGGACCGCTCCGCTGCATCGCTACGTGACGCTGTTCGGCGCGTCGCTCGGCGCGACCGTGTTCTCCGACGGACTCGCGGAGTACGAAGCTGACGACGAAGGCGGCGTCGCGGTGACGCTGCTGCGGTCGGTTGGCGAGCTCTCACGCGCCGACATCCCGGAGCGGCCCGGGCACGCGGGATGGCCGACGCCGACACCGGGGGCGCAGTGCCGCGGACCGTTCGGCGCGGAACTCGCCGTGATGCTGCACGGCGCGCGGAGCGCGGCGACGATCGATTCCATCGAGCGCGTCGCGGATGACATCCTCCTGCCGCTCTCCGGCGCAACACTGCGGTCGGCGCTCGAGAATCCGGGCGCGTTCAAGGGAATCGCGCTGGACGGGGAGGGGCTCGCGTTCTCGTGCGCGAAGGAGAGCGAGGACGGCCGGTGGCTCGTGCTTCGCTGCGTGAATCTGCTGGATGAAGCGCGCGGGGGCTCATGGACGCTCGGCGCGCCGATCGTCGAAGCGCAGCTTGCGCGGCTCGACGAGGCCGTCATCGGGGCCGCGCAGGTGGACGGCTCAGTCGTGCGCTTTCTCGCCGCACCGCGCGCGGTGGTGACCATCCTCGTTCGGTAGGCGATCCGATCAGGCCGTCATGCCGGGTTCAATCGCAGCGGGCGAGCCCCTCGGTGTCGATCCGGAACGGAACGATCGTGCCGAGCGGCGCGATCGCCGCCCGCACACGCTCGACGGAGTTCTCGGCGGAGATCACCAGCACGCAGCCGCCGCCGGACGCGCCCATGGCCTTCGACCCGAGCGCGCCGTTCGCGTACGCCCGGCTCACGATCTCGTCGATCAGCGGCGTGGGAATGGCAGGATGCAGCGCGCGCTGGTGGCGCCAGTGCTCGCCGACCAGCGTGCCTACGCTGTCGAGGTCGCCGTCCTCGAGAGAGGCGCAGATCTCCTCGGCGAGCGTGCGCATCCTCGCGAGGGAGTTGACCACGCGCGGCTCGCGATCGGCATACGCGCGCAGGACTTCCGTGATGTTGCTGCCGGAGATGCGCGATTCGCCCGTGTACAGCAGTAAGGAACGTCGCTCGAAGTCCGCCCGCGTTTCAGCGGACAGCGCGATGCGGCGCACGTCGACCGTGCTCGAGAACGTGAGCGCGAGCGCGCCTCCATGCGTGGACGCGTAGTGGTCCTGCCGGCCGCCGGCGACGCCGAGCTCCTCGACCTCGATGCGCCGCCCTTCCTCCGCGATCTGGCAATGGTCCCACGGCTCGTCACGCCACGCGGCGAACGCGCCGAGCAACGCCGCGCTCGCGGCCGACGAGCCGCCGAGGCCCGCACCCAAAGGGAAATCATTCTCCAGCGACCCGCGAACGCCGGCGATGCCTGCGCGCCTGAACGCAGCCTGCATCAGCGGCGCATCGGCGCTCGACGTCGCGCCGACTTCACCGTTCGCGCTGAGCGTCGCGGTGGCGTAGCGGTCGATCGCGAGATTGCAGACGAAACCGCCCTCGTTGTCGCAGTATGGAGGGACGTCGGTCCACCCGCCGCCGAGGTCGATTCGGGTTGGTGCGCGGACTTTCACGGTCTTCATTCAGGGGCTCTCAGCTGCGTTCGCCCAATTGACGCGCGAACGGGGCGTGTTGTCCTGCGAGTGAATCACGCAGCCTGTCGCCGATAAGCGTGACCGCGAGCACGGTCACGATCAGCGCAACACCCGGCGCGAGCGCCACCCATGGCGCCGAGACGATGAGATCGCGTCCGCCGGCGATCATGTTGCCCCAGCTCGGTCGCGGCGGCTGAATGCCGAGTCCGAGGAACGAAAGCCCGCTCTCGAGGAGGATCGCGTTGCCGACGCCGAGGGTCGTCGCGACGATCGCGGGACCGACGGCGTTGGGGAGCACGTGACGCCAGAGCACCTGCCAGTGCGAGACGCCGAGCGCCTGTGCCGCCTCGACGAACGGTCGCGCGCGCACGCCAAGCACCTCGCCGCGCACGATGCGTGCCACGCCCATCCAGCCGGTTGCACCGAGGACGATGAGGACCGTGAGCAGTCCCGGCTGCCAGAGCGCGGCGCAGACGAGCAGCAGCACGAGCCTCGGGATCGCGAGCAGTGCGTCGGCGAACGCCATCGTGAGGCGATCGGTGATGCCGCCGCGCCATGCCGCGAGCGCGCCGGCGATCGTGCCGATGGCGGCAGCGATCAACGACCCGCCCACGCCGAGCGCGAGCGACACGCGCGCGGCGAGCATCATGCGAACGAAGAGATCGCGGCCGAAGCGGTCGGTGCCGAGCAGGTGCCACGTGCCGCCGGCGTCGCGGCTGAACGGCGGAATCAGCCGGAGCGCGAGCACATCGCCGATCGCGAGCGGATCCTGCCGCGAAAGCATCGGCACGAGTGTGGCCGCGCCGAGAATCAGCAGGAGCATCACGACGGCGCCCGTCGTGACGCGATCGGCAGCGGGAATGCGCCTCATGCCGATTTCGCCATGCGGCGCGGATCCAGCAGCGGCAGCGCGACGTCGGCCGCGAAATTCGCGAAGATCACCGCCGCGGCGTAGAAAACAGTCGCGCCCATGACGACGGGATAGTCGCGCGCCTGAATCGCAACGAGCATGGCCTTGCCGAGCCCGGGCCACGCGAACACCGACTCCACGAACACCGATCCGGCGACGAGACCGGGCAGCGAGAGCGCGCCGAGCACGACGAGTTGCGGCGTGATGTTTCGCAGCACGTGCCTGCCATATACGCGCGACGAGCGCGCCCCCTTCGCACGGGCAGTGCCGACCCAGCTTTCGTGCAGCACATCCGCGACGGCGCTGCGCGAATACCGCGCGATGCCCGCGGCGCCGACGGCCGCGAGCGTCACGACGGGCAGCACCGCGTGTCGCGCGAGATCGAGAAAGCCCGCCCATCCGTGCAGCACCCCGCCGGGGGTTCGAATGCCGAACGCGGGGAGTCGCAGTGCCTGCGGGAGTCCGAGTGTTGCGGCGCCGTACGTGAACACCGCGACGAGTGCGAGCGCAATCCAGAATGTCGGTGCCGCGTAGACCGCGGTCGTGAGCACCGTGGTGAGGTGGTCGAGCGCGCGCCCGCGACGCGCGGCCTGGAACATTCCGAGCGGCACGCCGATCAGGAACGTCAGCAGCAGAGAGATGCCGCCGAGCGCGACGGACACGGGTGCCGCATCGAGGAGGAGGCGGCTCACGGGCTGTCGCGACGCAAAGCTCTCGCCGAGGTTGCCCCTGACCACCGCTCCCGCCCAGCGTGCATATTGGATCACGAGCGGGCGATCGAGTCCGAGATCGGTGCGCAGCCGCGCGGCATCACCCGCCGTCGCCGTGGGCGGAACGAGAAACTCGGCGGGATCGCCGGGCGCCATCCGAATGAGCACGAAGATGAGCGTGACGACCAGCCAGAAGAGCACGAGGGCATCGGCAACGCGTCGCGCGACGACGGACATTTCATTTTGCACGGGTTGATAATGCTCGCGCGCACCCGCACGTCAATCACATCGGTGATGTGGGCAGGCCTTGCGGCCGGCGCGATCGCGTGTGTGGCATCTCCGCGTCCGGCCGGTGTGGTGGTGTATGCGTCGGGCACGGACCTCGAGTCGGGCAATCCGCTCGTGACGATTCATCCGCTCTCGCGCCAGGTGCAGCGGTTCGCACTGTTCACGACTCTCGCGCGATACGACAGCGCGCTGGCGCCGGAGCCGTACGCTGCGACGTCCTGGAGCTTCAGCGCGGACCGGCGGGAGCTGACGTTCCGGCTGGTGAACGGGCTGCGATGGCACGACGGAAAGCCGACGACCTCACGCGACGTGGCGTTCACGCTCCTCGCCGCCCGCGATCCGCGAACGGGATATGCGCGAGCGGGCGATTTGGCCGCGCTCGATACGGTGTTCACGCCGGACGACTCGACCGCCGTGCTGCGCTTCGGCGCGGCGCCGCCCGGATTTCCGCTCGTGCTGTGCGAGCTGCCGGTCTTGCCGGCGCACCTGCTGCGCGATGTACCGCGAGCGGACATGCGACGGGCGGTGTTCAACCTCGCTCCGGTGGGGAACGGGCCGTTCAAATTCGTCGAGCGCGTGGCTGGGCAACGCTGGGTGTTCGCGCGGAACGATGCGTTTCCGGCGGCGCTCGGCGGGCCGCCTCGAGTGGGCCAGCTCGTGATTGCCGTGGTGGACGAGCCGGCGACGAAGTTTGCCGGGCTTGCCAGCGGAGACCTCGACTTCGCGGGCATCGCGCCGTCCATGGCCGCGCTCGCCGAGCGCGATCCGACGATGCGGGTGCTCGACTATCCGGTGCTTCAGGAGTCGGGGCTGCTGTTCAACACGCATCGCGCGCCCTTCGACGACGTGCGTGTGCGTCGCGCGTTCGATCTCTCCATCGATCGCGAGCGGATCGTGACGGCAGCGCTCGCGGGATACGCGCGCGCGGCCTCCGGCCCGGTGGCGCCGGAGAGTCCGTTCG
>JADGQS010000116.1 GCA_017881585.1 Gemmatimonadaceae bacterium
GTGTACTGACGCCGTTCGCGGCGGTCGTAGCGGGCCGGAATTCCGTGGAACGAGATGACGAGATGCTCCGGATGCGCGTCGCACGCGTTCAGTGTCTCCCGCCAGCGGGCAGCGAGCGCGGCGATATAGCCATCGTCGGCCGGCGCGATGAGCGCCTCGCGATAGCGATGTCCGATGCCCGCGCTCTCGGCTGCTTCGCGCGCACGCCAGAAGGCCGTGCCCGTCGTCGCATCCGTTCGATGCGGAAACAGCGGCACGACGATCACGGGGCCTTCGTTCTCGAGCGCGATGCGCTGCATTTCAGAGTGGAGCGACGGCTCCCCGTACCGATACGCCGAGCTCACCGTGAACGCGCCGTTGGCGCGCGCGCGCACCGCTCCGACCATTCGTTCCGTCGCGACGCGCAGCGGCGAACCAGCCGCGGTCCACACGAGTCCGTATGCCTCGGCGACGCGATCAGGGCGTGAACGAAGGATGACCTTCTCGAGGATGGGACGCCAGATCCAGCGCGGCAGGTCGACCACGGCGGGATCGCTCAGGAACTCGCTGAGGAACGCACGAACCGACTCGGGCGTCGGCGCATCCGGCGTCCCGAGATTGACGAGCAACAAATGTGGTCGTGCGGAAGGCGCCATCGCGGTAGGTGCTGCCGAAGGGATTAACCAAACAATATCCGCCGTTGGGACGCTGCATATTGTTAGTTGTCCCTACGTAGTCCTACGAATTGTCAGGCGCGCGGCCAGCCTGGGGTTTTCGGGCCCGCGCCAACGTCACGGGCCCGCGGCAACCCCACGCGCAGAGCGCGAGCGATGGCGCAATTGTGCAAGCGAGGAGGTGGCGTCGCATTCGGTGAAAGAGATATGCTTGACGGGTGCTCGGCAAGAGTTTCAGGGCCACACCCGTTTCCGGAGTCCACATGGCATCACAATTCACACATCGGTTCGGCGCCGTCGCCGCGATCGCGGCGCTCGTCGTCGTCGCGGTGGCCGCCACTCCGCCTCGGGCGGCAAGCCATCCGAGCGCGGCGTCACGCGACATCACGTTCTCCGACACGCGGCTCAAGAACGGCCTGCGCGTCATCATCGCCGAGGATCATCACGCGCCGGTCTACTCGATCGCCGTGAGCTACAACGTCGGCTCGCGCAACGAACGGCGCGGCCGCACGGGATTCGCCCATCTCTTCGAGCACATGATGTTCAAGGGATCGGAGAACGTCGGGCCGGGTGAGCACTTCATGCTCATCTTCAATAACGGCGGCAACATGAACGGCACCACCAACAAGGACCGCACGCTGTACTTCGAATCGCTTCCAACGAATCAACTCGACCTCGGTCTCTACCTCGAAGCCGACCGCATGCGCTCGCTCGTGATCAACAAGGAGAATCTCGACAACCAGCGCAACGCGGTGCAGGAGGAACGGCGGCTCGCGGTCGACAACAATCCGTACGGCCACACGTACGAGGCGATCGACTCGCTCGCGTACGACAACTTTTCGTACCAGCACTCGGTGATCGGCTCGATGGCGGACCTGAGCGCGGCGTCCGTCGAGGACGTGCAGGCGTTCTTCCGGACGTACTACGCGCCGAACAACGCGGTCATCGCGATCACCGGCGACGTGAAGACGGCGGATTGCCTCGCGAAGGTCAAGAAGTATTTCGAGTCGATCCCGCGGCAGCCCGACCCCGAGCCGGTGGACATGGCTGAGAAGCCGCGGACGGCCGAGCGACGACTCATGATGGACGATCCGCTCGCGCGACTCACGCGCGTCGACATCGCCTACAACGTGCCGCCCTCTTCAGACGCGGACGACGCAGCGCTTCAGGTGCTCGCGACCGTGCTCGGCAGCGGCCGGAGCTCGCGGTTCTACGAGGCCGTCGTGCACCAGGCACAGCTCGCCAGCGGCGTATTCGCGAACAAGCAGGAGACGCGAGGCCCCGGCCTGTTTCAGGTGAGTTCGACGCTCAACCCCGGAAAGACGACCGCTGAACTCGAGAAGGTGATTTACGCGGAGATCGAGAAGGTGAAAGCCGCGCCGCCCGCCGACTGGGAAGTCGAGAAGGCGCGCGCCACGGTGAAGCGCGGCGCAGTCGCGGCGCTCCAGAGTTCGCTTCAGCGGGCGGCCGTGATGTCGCAGGATGCGCTGTTCTACAATGAGCCGGGTCGCATCAACACTGCCGTGTCGCGATTCGCAGCGGTCACGCCGGCAGACGTGCAGCGCGTCGCCCGAAAATATCTGAATGCCGAGAATCGCTCGGTGATCATCACCACCCCCAAGGCGGCAGCCGGCCGCGGAGGCAACTGATGTCTTCGCGACCGAACCAACACGCGATGCTCGCGCTCGCGCTCGTGCTCGCAGCGACCGCGGCCCACGCGCAGGGCGGACAGCAGGCGCCACCGTCGAGCAAGGCGGTGGTGATGAAGGGGAAGGCGCCCGTGAACGATAAAGTTCTCGAGGTCAAGCTCCCACGGCCGAAGGAGGGCGACCTCGCGAACGGAATTCACCTGATCGTGCTCGAGGATCATCGCGCGCCCCAGGTGACCTTCCAGCTCCTGATTCCCGGCGCCGGCGGATACTTCGATGCGCCGGGCTCGGTCGGTCTCGCATCCGCGACGGCCGCGATGATGCGCGAGGGAACGGCGACGCGCAGCACGACGCAGATCTCCGAGCAGCTCGAGACGATGTCGTCGAACGTGAACGTCGGCACCGGAATGACGTCGCTCGACGCGACCGTTTCGGGCTCCGCACTCACCGAGAATCTCGACAAGCTGTTCGACCTCGCGTCGGACATTCTGCTGCACCCGACGTTTCCCGATGAGGAGCTCGCGAAATACAAGACGCGCACCAAGACCGGGCTGAATCAGAACCGCTCGTTCCCCGGATTCCTCGTGCAGGAGCTGTTCCAGAGAGTGATGTACGGCGACGATCCTGCGAGCCGTCTGCTGATGACGCCCGAACAGCTCGACAGAGTGTCGCGCGCCGCGATGGTCGAGTTCCACAAGGCGAAATACGTGCCGGATCACGCGGCCATCGCGTTTGCAGGCGACATCTCGTACGATCGCGCGAAACAGCTCGTGGAGTCGAAACTCGGCGCCTGGAAGAAGTCGGGCGCGGCGATGGTCGCCGCGAAGGACCCGCCGGCGATCGGTCCAGCGAAGGTGTGGCTGGTGGACCGGCCGAGTTCGGTGCAGACGAACTTCATCGTCGGCACGCAGGCGATCGAACGGACGAATCCCGACTACAATGTGCTCGAAGTGATGAACTCGGTCGTCGGCGGCGGCCCGACGGGCCGGCTGTTCATTCACCTTCGCGAGGAGAAGGGTTATACCTACGGCGCGTACAGCGGGCTGAGTGCGGGGCGGTATCGCGGCACGTGGTCGGCGCAGACGGACGTCCGGTCGGACGTCACCGAACCCGCGCTGAAAGATCTACTCGGAGAGCTCGTCGCGATTCGCGACACCACGGTTCCCGCGAAGGAACTGCAGGACCGCAAGCGCTCGCTCGTCGCGGGATTCGCGCTCTCGCTGGAGAGCCCGCAGCAGGTGCTCAACTACTACGTCACCAGCTGGATCTACAAACTCCCGGCCGACTACTGGGACAAGTATCCTCAGCGCGTGATGGGCGTGACGGCCGCGCAGGTGCAGTCGGCGGCCAGGAAGTATCTCGATCCCTCCCGCATGCAGATCGTCGCGGTGGGCGACCGGAAAAAGGTCGAGGAGATTCTGAGGAAGTTCGGCAAGCTCGAGGTGTACGACACCGAGGGGAAGAAGGTCATTGGGGTAGTGCCCTAACTCCTCTCAGCAAACGGCAACGGCAACGCCGTCACCTGACAGCTGTCAGACAACTGCACCTGTCAGACAACAGCCTCTTTACCGATCCGCGCGCGGATCGGTAAAGAGGCTGTTGTCTGATAGCTAAAAAGCTGGCAGCTGTGAGTTGACAGCGTGTAGTTGGTTCCTTCCCGCGTGCTACGGCAGCGGCTTCGCCTTGAGCGCAATATTGTCGTGGCCGATGAAGGTCACGGTGCGCCGCTGCGGCACGAGCCGCAGTTCCACGTCGCGGCGCTCGCCCGACTTCACGGTGACCTCGATCCGGTCCGTCTCGAACACGTGGTGGTCCGGGATGTCGCTCGGCATGACGATGAGCGTCCACGTGCCCGGCGCGACCGTGCCGAAGTCGAGACGGCCGCGCTCGTCGCTCGACTGATAAACAGTGTCGCGCCCGCTCGCCAGCGCGACGAGCACGTTGGGCTCCATGCCGACGGTCACCATCGAGTCCGTGTTCTCGGCGAGGGTGCCGAGCGCGGGGCCGAGGATACGCACCAGCGCGCGAACGGTTCCGCCGCGCGCCACGGAGAGCGCGAACAGCACGGGGCGCGTCGACTTCTCGCGTGTGTCGACGAACGCGTCGCCGACGAGCATGGCTCCGGCCGCCGCGCCCGTTGCGTCGATCGACACGCGCTCTTTTGCAGGCGCGAGCCCGCTGAACGCCACACGCCCGCCCTTGTCCGTGACCGCCGCCTGGTCGGCGATTCGCACCAGCGCGCCCACGAGCGGTTTGCCCGTCGCGGCATCAGTAATCCACCCTTCGGCACGCCCGGTGACTCGCGACGGTCCGACCGGGAGCCGGACCGGCGAGCGGAACTCGAGATAGATCGCGCGTGCGTCGGCGGATCCCAGCACGGACGGATTCTGCCAGACGCGCCCGTGAAGCGAGAGCGACTGCCCGCCCACGAAGCGATAGTCGAGGCGGGCGTCCGACTGGCTGAACCAGGAGCCGGATCCGTCGAACACGCCGAGCGTCGCGCGCTGCGCCGATGTCGAGAGCGAGAGTTCGAAATGGAAGGGAAGCCGAAGCTGCAAGCTGAGGCCGGCATTCGCGACGCCGCTCATCGCGCCGGTCAGCGTGTTGCCGTCGTCGTGCGCGCCGAATACCGAAAGGGTGCCTGCCTCGCCGAGCTTGGTCTGTGCGCTGACGGTCACGACGCTGTAAGGGTGTCCAGCCGTTTCGATGTCGGAGTTCACGGTGCCGCGCTCGTAGCTCACAGAGAGACTCGCGGGTCCGAGCGGCAGTGAACTGGTGGCGCGCAATCCGTGCTGCGTTCCGTCGAACGCCGAAAGAATCGCGGCGTCGCGGCGACTCAGCCAGCCGTACTCGAGCTGCGCGAGCCCGCCGTAGCTCGCACCGATGTTCGCCATCGCGAAGCGTTGCGCCGGCACTCCGGAGAACGGCGTGGAGAAGTCCGAGGCGCGGATGCTGCCCGAAGCGGTGATCGTGAACTCCTTTCCGAACCGCGTCGTCAGCATGCCGTCCTGCGCCGTCGTGCTGCGCGCGGGACCCGCAAAGTCGGTGCCGCCGTGAAGCACGCCAAAGTTGTAGCTCACGTTGTTCAGCGTGCCCGAAAGCCGTGCACGTTCCGCGAGGCCGGAGGTGTGGCTGCTGTCGCTGGTGGCGGCCTCGAGCTGAATTTCCGCACCCCATGGAAGGCGCGCACGGCCACCGACGCTGCCGACGCTCACCGGACCACCGGTGGACTGCCGCTCGACGAACGTGGTCGAGAGCTGGCGCGCCGAGTCCGGCGCGGTCCCGACAAACACGCCCTCTTCCCTGATCGATCCTGGAATCCAGCGCAGCTGCTGCGCGTACGCGCCGGCGGACAGCGGGCCCGCCGTGCCTTCAAACGCGGCACCCGTTCCCATCATGCCGCTCGACGTCAGTGGCGAGAAGCCGTACGCGTTGTCGCCGAGCTTGAGCGAGAACCGGTCGGACTTGAAGTTCACGCGGTACTCGTCGCGCTCACCGAATCCGTACGGCGTGTCGCGCCCGGTAGGTGCCTGAAGGAAGAAGTCCACCCCGGTCGTGTTGTTTGCCAGCATTCCCGCGCCCGCCAGCGCGACCGGCGATACGCCCGAAGCCGCGCCGATCGAGCGAAGCGACAGCATTGCCGGAACGGTGGCGAGGTTCCCGACCGAAGTGCGCGGCACGATGGTCGTGCGCGCCGACGACGTGACGCGAACGCTTGCATCGGCCTGGTCGACCGCCGTGAGCTCGAGCACGTCGTCGGTCGTGCGAGCCAGGGTACCGGACAGGGCGACGCGGACGGTGACCGTCGTGCTCGTGCCGGGCGCGATGGTCGCCGAGAGGGGGTCTGTGTCAACGCGCGTACCTCGGCTCGTCGACCCCGTCAACCCCACCGTGGATGGCACATTGCCGCGATTGCGAACGAGGAAGCGCGCTTCGTAGCGTGAGCCGGCGATGACCCAGCCGGGAACGTCGAGCGAGACGATTTCGATCGCACGGTGCTCGTTCACCCGGACGACGATCGAATCCGACACCGTGCTGCCATCGGCGACGAGCGCGCCGCGCATCGTGTACTTCGCGGCCGGCGCGCTGCCCGGCACCGAGATGCTCACGAGCCAGGTTTCGGTCTTGCCGGGTGCGACGGCGAACGCTGTGTTCCCCATCACGATGGTCCAGCCGCGGGGCACGATCAGCGTCGGCTGCACGCGGGCGGTATCGGCGCCCAGGTTTTTCACGGTGAAGACCGAGGTGAATACGCTGCCGCCGTCGATGCGCGAGCTGTCGGTGGCCGCGGCGCGGAGTTCCAGTCCGTTGCCCGGCTTTTGCGCGCCGATCGCCACCGCATGAAACGCGATGGCGATCGAAGCGGCGAGGGCGCGGCGCAGCGACATGGCGATCGATCAGAAGCTGATCGTGTACTGCGTGGCGAACACCGAGTCTTCACCGGTGTCGGCGAAGACCACCGCTTTGTAGGTACCGCTCGGCAGCGTGCCCAGGTCGAAATGCTGATGGAGCGACGTGCCGGGATACAGCAGGCCGCGCGACTGCTTGGCCTTGGCGCGGAGCACGCCTTTCTCGTCGTACACTTCCACCCAGAGCGTCGGCCGGTACCCGCGCTCGCCGGTGTTGAGCATGTCGACGTCGAGCGCCGCGCCGCCGGCAGCCGTCTTGGCCGCGGCGGCCGAGCTGAACTTCACCGTGCGCGTGCCGGAGTTCTGAATGTGCGTCGCGAGTTGAATCGCATAGCGCATCACCGCACCCACCGACATCGCGGGTTTTCCCGCGGCGCTTCCGGCGGCCGACGGTTCGGTGGTCGCGCCCTCCACCATGATCAGGCTCCAGTAGGTGCCGCGCAACGAATCGCCTTGTGGCACCGCGACGGAATACGGCACCGCCACCTGCGAGTTCGGCGGAACGGTGATCCGCGTCGCCTGCGGCGTGATCCACGATGCGTTCGAGCGCGGCGACGAGCCGGGATCATCGTAGTGCGCCGTGCCGTCCGACGCGAACCGGTAGTCCGTCTGATAGATGCGCGCCACTTGCGGCTGCGTTCCCGGATTGGACACGATGATCGTTCCCGTGTACTTCTCGCCGGGCACCGCGATCTTCTCCTCGACCGTGCTGCTCAGCACGGCGATCTGCGCGCGCGCCGCCGCCGGCCCAATGCAGGCGGCGAGCGCGGCGATCAGGCAGGTCGAAAGGCGGCGAGTCATGAGCGAATTCCTAGGGTGTCGAAATCTGCGTCAAAGTTACTTGCCGCGTCTGGAGCGGAACGACTCCGGCCGCAGCGGTGGCACTCAGATTGTAGGTGATGGTCTGGCTGTTCATCTTCTTCGTGATGCCTGTAACGACGTTCTGTGCCACCGTGATGAGCGTAACGGCGCCGGCACTCGATCCCTGGCTGGCGGCGAGCGTGATCGTCAGCGTGACCCCCGCAGGCATCGGCGAGTTGATGCTCGCCGTTATCGAGAAGTGACCGGGTGCCGGGTTCGTGGCGGACGAATACGTCGTGAGCGCGTCGCTGACGGCGGCCGGTGCCGATCCTGCCACCGCCATCGTCACTTTCATCGCGGCCGGGGAGCCGGACACGCTGACCTGTGCCCGGGCCTCCCTTGCCCCAAACGCCAATCCGGCGACGGCGACGGTGCGCCAGATTCGACGCACCGCCGATGCCGAGGCGTTCATGAGTTCAGACTCCGCCGGTGATGGTATAGGTAACGACGCGCGTCGACGAGCTAACGACGCCGGCGGCTGCGGTCGCATCGAGCTGGTACGTCAGGCCGAGCGCTGCCGAGTTGAGCATCGTGATGCCGGTGACGACGTTGACGGCCACGGTGCCGAGTGCGGTGAGGCCTGTGCTGGTCGCGCCGGTAGGTGCCGTAAGGTTGGCGGAAAGAGTCAAACCGCCGGGCATGGCGCTGGCGATGCTCGCGGTGATCGAGGCCGTGCTCTGGTTGGTCGTCACGGACCATG
>JADGQS010000030.1 GCA_017881585.1 Gemmatimonadaceae bacterium
GGCGTCGATCCCGCCGCCCGCAGGGCATTCTGGAAATCGATCTACGAGCTCGCCGCGCACGGCACCACGATCCTGGTGACGACGCACTACATGGACGAGGCCGAGCGCTGCCAGCGGCTCGCGTTCCTCTCGCGCGGCCATCTCATCGGCCTCGGCACCGTGCAGGAGATCCTCGCGCAGTTCAAGCAGCCGACGATCGAGGACGTGTTCATCGAGCTGCAGCGGCGCGACGAGGGCGCGGCGGCGTGAACTTCATCACGCGGATCCGTGAAGCCCGCTTCTGGCCGATGCTCTGGAAGGAGTTCATCCAGATGCGCCGCGACCGGCTCACGCTGCTGATGATGACCGGGTTGCCGGCCATTCAACTCGTGCTGTTCGGCTACGCGATCCAGACCGACGTGCGCCACCTGAAGACCGTCGTGCTCGACGAATCGCGCACGGCGGAAAGCCGCGCACTCGTGGCGGTGATGATCAACACGGGGAGCTTCGACCTCGTCGGCGCAGTCGCCGACCGATCCGCCCTGCGCGACGCCATCGAAAGCGGCATGGCGAACGCGGCCCTGGTGATCCCGCCAGACTACCAGCGCAACATCAAGCGCGGCCGCACGGCGGAGGCGCAGATCATCGTCGACGCCGCCGACCCGCAGTCGTCGTCGAGCGCGATCTCCGGCGCGCAGCTCGCGGCGCTCGCGCGCGGCGCGACGATCGTCGCCGAGCGTTACCGCGCGCCGCCGCCCATCGACATGCGCGTGCGACCCTGGTACAACCCCGAGCAGCGGAGCGCGGTGTTCATCGTGCCGGGTGTGATCGGAATCCTCCTCACCATCACCATGATCCTCATCACGAGCACCGCCATCGTTCGCGAGCGCGAACGCGGCACGCTCGAACAGCTCATCGTGACGCCGATCGGCAAGCCGAGCCTGATGCTCGGCAAGCTCGTACCGTTCGTGCTGGTGGGGTACGTGCAGATGACGGTGGTGATGGCGCTCGGCAAGCTGATCTTCCGGATCCCCACCGTCGGGAGCATCCCGCTGCTCTATCTGCTCACGGTTCCGTTCATCGTCGCGAGCCTCGGCGTGGGGCTGCTGATCTCGACTATCGCGCGAAATCAGGTGCAGGCGATGCAGTTCAGCTTCTTCTTCATGCTGCCGAACATCCTGCTCTCGGGCTACGTGTTTCCGCGAGTGGCGATGCCGCTGCCCGCGCAGTGGATCGGGCTGCTGCTGCCGCTCACGTTCTACCTGAACATCCTGCGCGGGATTCTGTTGAAGGGAATCGGCATCGGGCAGCTCTGGCGGCCGACGCTGGCGCTCACGGTGTTCGCCGTTGTGCTCTTCGTGGTCAGCGTACGGCGATTCTCGAAGACGATCGAGTAGCCGGTGGTGCCTGGGCGAACGCGCCGCGCTACACCGGGCCCGCGCGAGAGGCGAAAACGCCTGGCGGGCGCGCGAGCGCAATGTCCTCACGCTCGAGGCGCGAGTAGAACTCGAGCAGGATCGCCTGCCGCACGTCGAGCGCCTGGTTGTATTCCGGATGCGGAATCAGGATCGCCGTCTCGATGTCGAAGCCGCGGACGCCGGCACCCACGAGGTGACAGCGCCGCAGGGCGGCCCGCGGTTCCGCGCCGACGACGTCGGCCATGATCTGCGGCACCTGCGCGAGCGGGCCGGATTTCGTCGCGGGATCGATCGACACCGTGAAGACCAGGCGACGCCCCTGCCGCCGGGAGAGGTTGCGCACGCGGCTCTTGAGCAGGTCGGTGTTCGCGAAGACCACCTGCTCGCCGTTGATGCTCGTCACGCGCGTCGACTTGAGCCCGATGTGCTCGACCGCGCCCTCGAAATCGTCCACGCCGATCGTGTCGCCGACGATGAACGGCTTGTCGAGCACGATCGAGAGCGCGGCGAAGAGATCGGCGAAGATGTTCTGCAGCGCGAGGGCGAGGGCGATGCCCCCGATGCCGAGCCCGGTGAGAAGCCCCTTGGTCTCGAAGCCGAGGTTCTCTGCGCCGATGAGGAGCAGGGTGACCCACACGACGACCTTCGCGGCGATGCCGAGCGCCGTGAGCGTGGTGCGGTCGAGATCGCCGTGGCGCTGCGAGTAGTGCTCGAGCCACCACGAGACGAGCCGCGTGCCGGACCGCGCGCCCTGCAGGACGGCGACGACGATGGCCGCGGCCCGGAGCAGGTCGTGCACACGCGGGCTGAAGTCGAGCCAGAGCCCGGCGACGCAGAGCACGATGACGACGACGAACGTCCTGCGGACGCTGCGCGCGAGTTCCACCAACGCGTCGTCCACCAGTGTTTCGGTGCGCGCCGCGAGGGCCGAGAGGCGCTGAACGACGACGCTGCGAAGGACGAGGATCGCGGCGATCGCGACGAGCGCGCTTCCCGCCGCCACCGTCCAGTCATGGAGCGAGTTGCCGAAGAGCGAGCGGTACATCCAGTCGGGAGCTGTCATCGGGCCGGTGCGGGGTGACGATGCATCGGATCGCAGTCGCGGTAGATATGTATAATAGAGACCATCATCCAGCGGAGTCGCCAATGCCGATTCGTTCGAATCACGAACCGACGTCGTCCGAAATTACCCCCGAGACGCTCTACGTCGACCGCCGCACGTTCCTCGCGGCCGCCGGTGCGATCGGAGCCGGCGCGGTCGCCGCGTTGGGTGGAATGCCGTCGCTGGTCGCGGCGCAGCAGCCGCAGGAGCCGCAGGCGGTGGGCAAGCCGTACGGCCTTCAGCCCGACGACAAGCCGACGCCATGGGAAGACGTCACGACCTACAACAACTTCTACGAGTTCGGCACCGACAAGGGCGATCCCTCGCAGAACGCGAAGAATTTCAAGACGAGGCCGTGGACGGTTCGCGTGGACGGGCTCGTGAACAAGCCGGCCGACTACCAGCTCGAGGATTTCCTGAAGCCGAGCGTGGTGGAGGACCGGATCTATCGCCATCGGTGCGTGGAAGCGTGGTCGATGGTGATTCCGTGGCGCGGCATTCCGCTCGCCGACATGATCAGGCGCGCGGAGCCGAACTCGAAGGCGAAGTTCGTGGAGTTCACGACGCTCATGGACCCCAAACAGATGCCCGGCGAACGGTCGGGCGTGCTGCCCTGGCCGTACACCGAAGGGCTGCGGCTGGACGAAGCGCAGAACCCGCTGGCGCTGCTCGCCGTCGGCGTGTACGGCCGCGTGCTGCCGAACCAGAACGGCGCGCCGCTCCGGCTCGTGCTGCCGTGGAAGTACGGGTTCAAGAGCATCAAGTCGATCGTGCGGATCCGGCTTACCGATGCCATGCCGAAGACGGCGTGGAACCAGGCCGCCGCGAACGAGTACGGGTTCTACTCGAACGTGAACCCGACGGTGGATCATCCGCGGTGGAGCCAGGCTACCGAGCGGCGGATCGGCGAGTTCTTCAAGAGAAAGACGCTGATGTTCAATGGGTACGCGGAGCAGGTTGCTTCGATGTACACCGGCATGGATCTCCGCAAGAACTTCTGAGATGCGGAATGCGGAAGAGGAATGCGGGATGCGGAAGGGATACGGGAGTCTGATTTGACTATCCGCTCCATACGCGAGCCGAAGTGGTTTCCCGCCGTTCTGATCGTTCTGTGCTGCGTCCCCGCCGTCCTCGCCAGCGGCGCGATGGCGTCGGACATCATCGCGCACACGCGATATTTCGGCTCGAACCCGGTGAAGGAGGGCGAGCATTTTCTCGGCGAGTGGACGCTGCGATTCATCATCGCGTCGCTCGCCGTCACGCCCCTGCGGCAGGTCACGGGGTGGAACTGGCTCGCGAAGCATCGCCGCACGTTCGGGCTCTTCGCCTTCGGTTATCTCATGCTGCACTGGCTGACCTACGCGCTGCTCGACGTGCAGCTGAACCGGGGCGACCTCGTGAAGGATCTCACAAAGCGTCCGTACATCATGATCGGCATGGCGGCGCTCCTTCTCATGATTCCGCTCGCGCTCACGTCCACGCGCAACAGCATCCGCCGGCTCGGCGGCAAACGATGGAACCGGCTGCACATGCTCATCTATCCGATCGCCATCCTCGGCGTGATCCATTTCTGGCTGGGGGTGAAGAAGGACATCACGGACCCGCTCCTGTACGGGGTGTGCGTTGCGGCACTGCTCGGCTGGCGCGTCGTGCGCTGGTGGTCGCGCCGTGAGGCGCCGCACGCGGCAACACTCGCCGGCGCGCCGTGAAATCATCGAAGCAGTCCGGTCACGATTGCTATGCCGTGGTCGCGCCGGGACTCGAGCAGCTCGCCTCGGCTGAACTCCGCTCGATCGGGATCGAACCGGGCGCCACCGAACCTGGAGGCATCGCGTTCAGGGGGAACGATGCAAGCCTGTTCGAGGCGAACCTCCGGCTCCGCACCGCGAGCCGCGTGATCGTGCGCATCGCGGAGTTTCGCGCGACCGCGTTTCATGAACTCGAACGGCTCGCCCGAAGCGTGCCGTGGGATGCGTTCGTCGCGCCCGGCAGCGCGGTGCGCCTTCGCGTCACGTGCCGGAAGTCGAGGCTGTATCACTCCGACGGCGTCGCCCAGCGCGTGGGTGGTGCGATCACGCGGCGCGTCAGCGGTGTCACGATCACCGGCGCCAGGCGGGAGGCCGACGACGACACGGAGGCCGAGGCGCCGGATCTGTCGGCGCAATTGTTTCTCGTGCGCTTCGCCAACGACGTCTGCACGATTTCCGCCGACAGCTCCGGCGAACTGCTGCACCGGCGCGGCTACCGCCTCGCCACCGCGAAGGCGCCGCTGCGCGAGACGCTCGCGGCGGCGATGCTGCTTGCGATGGACTACCGCGGCACTGTGCCACTGATGGATCCGATGTGCGGCGCCGGCACGATCGCGATCGAAGCGGCGCTGATCGCGCGACGCATCGCGCCCGGTATCGATCGCGCGTTCGCGTGTGAGCGCTGGCCGGGCGCTCCCACGAAACGATTCGCCGAGCAGCGCGCGGCGGCGCGCGCCGAGATCCTGCCGCGCGCGGCATCGCCGATCATCGCGAGCGACCGTGACGCGGGCGGCGCGGCGGCGACGCTCGCGAACGCCGAGCGCGCGGGTGTCGCCGCGGACATCGAGGTGAGCCGCGGTGCGTTGTCCGGCATCACGCCGCCGGCCGGCCGCGGCTTGCTGCTCACCAATCCGCCGTACGGCGTGCGCGCGAGCGCCGGAGGCGAGGTGCGGAATCTCTACGCCCAGCTCGGCAACATCGCCCGCGCGAAATGCGCCGGATGGACCATCGCGTTCCTCTCGGCCGACCGCGCGATGGAGGCGCAGCTCAAGCTTCCGCTGACGGAAGCACTGCGTTTCAAGAACGGCGGGATTCCCGTGCGATTGATGCGCGCGGAGATTCCGGCGCATGAGTGAAACCGCGTGTACGCGCGCGTGCTTATCGAGGGAATGCTTACCGTCGGCGACCTGGTCTCGAGGAAGACATGACGGAATCGTGCGTCGGATGCGGTGCCATCATCAAAGTGATCGACGGTCCCATCCATCGCTACATGACCTCCGCTCCCGGCTGCTGGGAGCGCTACGGCGAACTCCTCGGCGCGCTCGCCATCGATCCGACGCTTCGAGTCGCGCGCCAGCTGTGCGTGGACGCCTACGCGACGCAGCACCCCGGCACGCCCGGTCCGCAGGCGATCCAATCGGTTGCGGTTCACCTGATCAACTTCCACGATTATCTCGTGCGACGTCGTCCCGTGAGCGTGCCGCACCTGCTCGGCCACAAGGGCGCGTTTCATTGGCTGCAACCGCCGTCGTTCGCGTCGAGCCGCACGGTCTTCGATGTTCCGGTCTCGGCATCGGGCGAGGAGATTACCGAAGCGGCTCGCGCATGGGCGGAGTCCGTCTGGGCTGCCTGGTCGCCGCACCACGCCCAGGTCGCGGCATGGTATGCTACGTTTGCACGATGATGCGACAGACGAGGATCACATGATCGAATCGGATCGCGGCGGAAAGTTCACGCGGCGCGGATTCCTGGCTTCGGCTGCGATCCTGGCCGGCGCCCCTCTCGTGCTCTCCGCATGTCGCGCGTTCCGAAGGTCGCCAAGCCGGAAGCCGAGTGGCGCAAGCGACTCTCACCGCTCGGTTTCGCGGTCACACGCCACGGCGAAACGGAGTACGCGTTCTCAGGCGCGTACTGGAACCTCCACGAGAAAGGGCTGTTTCGGTGCGTCTGCTGCGACACCGCCCTGTTCAGCTCGAAGGAGAAGTTCGACTCGGGCACCGGATGGCCGAGCTTCTGGCAGCCGATCGCATCGCAGAATGTCGGCGGCCGGAACGGGAAAACCGCCGGCCGAGGCGATACCGAGGTCACCTGCCAGCGCTGTGACTCCCACCTCGGAGACCTGTTCGACGACGGACCGCGGCCGACAGGGCTGCGGTACTGCATCGACTCCGTGGCCCTGCGTTTCGTGAAGTCGGCGTGATGAACCCGGCGTGCGATCGCCGCCCGCAGACGGCCCTGCAGCCACACGACTTGCTCGCGGCGATTGGCTAGATTTGAGGCATGGCCGATCCCGTTGTCGCGTCCGTATTCAACGACGCATACATCGCTGAGCAGTACGAGATTTTCCGCCGCGACCCCGGTTCAGTGGATGAATCGTGGCGGCAGTTCTTTCGCCTTGCCGCCGAGTTCGGCGGTGGTTCCGGCGCCCGGGAACCCTCCGGCGAGCCCGATCAGGAATTTGCGCGCAGGGTCGTCGGTGTCTCGCGCTACCTGAATTCCATCCGCCGATACGGCTACCTCGCGGTGCAACTCGACCCGCTCGGCACGCCTCCCCCGGGAGCGGTGGAACTCACGCCGGAACACTACGGCATCACCGAAGCCGATCTGGCGCTCGTCACCGGCGATGCGCTCGGATTTCCGCACCTCCGTACCGGCCGCGACGTTGCCGAGCGGCTGAAGTACCGCTACACGCGCAATCTCGCCGTCGAGTTCGTGCACTGCGGCACCGAGGAGGAACGCCAGTGGTTTCGCGCGCTCTTCACCGCCGAGCAGCTCACGCGCTCGCTCACCGCGGAGGAGAAGCGCGCGCTCATGACTCGCCTCACCGAGGTCGACGGCCTCGAGCGGTTCCTCGGCCGCGCCTTCACCGGCTACAAGCGATTCTCGATCGAGGGCACCGACGCGCTGGTCCCGATGCTCGACACCGCCATCGACGAATCCGCGGCGGCCGGCGCACGGCACATTGCGATCTCGATGTCGCACCGCGGGCGCATCAACGTGCTCGCGCGCGTGCTGGGGAAGCCGGTGGACCACATTCTCGGCGAGTTCCAGGGTCGACACGATCACCTCGGCGACGTTTCGACGGGCGACGTGAAGTACCATCTCGGATTCGAGGGCGAGCGCGTCGCGGCGGGCGGCCGCGTGGTGGAGCTCTCGCTCGTTCCCAACCCGAGTCACCTCGAGATCGTGAACCCGGTGCTGCAGGGCTACACGCGCGCGCACCAGCGCCAGCCGGGCGCGCCGGCCGTGCGCGACGAGATGGCCGTCGTGCCGATCTGCATTCACGGCGACGCCGCGTTCCCGGGCGAGGGCGTGGTGGCCGAGACGTTCAATCTCGCACGGCTGCGCGCGTACCGCGTGGGCGGCACGCTGCACGTGATCGTGAACAACCAGGTGGGATTCACGACGGACCCGACCGACGGCCGCTCGACGCGATTCGCGAGCGACCTCGCGAAGGGATTCGAGATGCCGGTGATCCATGTGAACGGCGACGACGCCGAGGCGTGCGTGATCGCAATGCGCATCGCCGTCGCATACCGCACGAAGTTCGGCCGCGACTTCCTCGTGGATCTCGTCGGCTATCGCCGTCACGGGCACAACGAAGGCGACGAGCCGACGTACACGCAGCCTTTGCTGTACGAGAAGATCAAGGCGCATCCCACGCCGCGTCAGGTGTGGGGCGCGCGCCTGATCGCCGAGGGAGTCGTGACCCAGGCGGAAGTGGATGCGGCCGATGCAGCCGTCGCGGCGAACCTGCAGACGCTCCTCGACAAGTCGAAGGCCGACACCAGCACGGACGCCAGCGATTTCGCGGAGGCCAGCGTGCCCGTGCAGCGCCCGGTTCGCGAGCTCACGACCGCGCGCCTGATCGAACTCAACGAGAGTCTGTTGAAGTGGCCGCCGTCGTTCACGCCGCACCCACGGCTGGCCAAGCAGCTCGAGCGCCGCCGCGACGCGATGGGCGATGCGGGCGGCATCGACTGGGGTCACGCGGAGGCGCTCGCGTTCGCGTCGATCCTCGCCGAGGACACATCGATCCGCTTTTCGGGTCAGGACGTGGAGCGCGGCACGTTCTCGCACCGGCATGCCGTGCTGCACGACGTCACGAACGGCAGCGAGTACGTCCCGCTCCAGCACGTCGGCGGCGCGCGCGCGGCGTTCGAGATCTACAACTCCGCGCTCAGTGAGATGGCCGTGATGGGGTTCGAGTACGGCTACAGCACGGCCGCACCCGACACGCTCACGCTGTGGGAAGGGCAGTTCGGCGATTTCGCGAACGTCGCGCAGCCCGTGATCGACCAGTTCCTCGCCGCGGACCGGGCGAAGTGGGGACAGGATTCCGGCCTCGTGCTGCTGCTGCCGCACGGGTATGAGGGGCAGGGACCGGAACATTCGAGCGCGCGTCTCGAGCGCTTCCTGCAGATGTGCGCCGAGGGCAACATGCGCGTCGCGTATCCGTCGACGCCGGCGCAGTACTTCCACATCCTGCGCCGGCAGGCGGCGAGTTCGCCGGTCCGGCCGCTGATCCTGATGCAGCCCAAGTCGCTGCTGCGCCTCGCGCAGGCTGCGAGCCGGGTGACGGACCTCTCGGAGCGCACGTTCCAGCCCGTGATCGACGATCCGGCGGGTGCCGGGAAGCGGCAGGAGGTATCGCGTCTCGTGCTGTGCACCGGAAAGCTCTACTACGAACTCACGGCGAAGCCCCTGCCGCCGGACGTGGCGGTGGTGCGCGTCGAGGAGCTCTATCCGTGGCCCCATGCCGACATCTCGCGCGTGCTCGACCTGTATCCGAACGTGAAGGACGTCGCGTGGGTGCAGGAAGAGCCGAAGAACATGGGCGCGTGGAGCTACGTCGCCCCGCGGCTGCGCGGCTCGGTGGGGAACGCGCTGGTGATCCGTTATATCGGGCGTCCGGAGCGTGCGAGTCCGGCTGAAGGCTACGCGCAGACGCACACCGAGGAGCAGGCGCGCATCGTGGCGGATGCGCTGGCTTCGCCGCATCGCACGAGCGGCGCGCGACGCGCGAGCGGCGTGATGAAGGCCGTATGAAGCGATCCCTCCTCTGCGCCGCCGCCGCCCTCATCGTGCTCGCGGCGCCGATGATGCTCGCACCGTCGGCCGCGCGGGCGCAGGAGCGCGGTGCGCCGGCGACCGACCAGCTCGTGCGCGGCGCCACGGTCACGGGTCGCGTGCTGATGATCGCCGCGCACCCCGACGACGAGGACACGCAGTTGATCGCGTTCCTCGCGCGCGGACGGCGCGTGGAGACCGCGTATCTCTCGCTCACGCGGGGCGACGGCGGCCAGAACCTGATCGGCAACGAACTCGGCGAGGCGCTCGGTGCGATCCGCACCGAGGAACTGCTCGCGGCGCGCCGGCTCGACGGCGGTCACCAGTATTTCACGCGCGCGTTCGACTTCGGCTTCTCGAAGTCGGCGGAGGAGACGTACAAGCACTGGGACCACGATTCGCTGCTGGCGGACGTGGTGACGGTGATACGCTCGTTCCGGCCGCACGTGATCGTCGCCGTCTTCTCCGGCACGCCCGCGGACGGGCACGGACATCACCAGGTGTCGGGACTGCTCGCGCGCGAGGCGTACGACGCGGCCGCCGATACGGCGCGCTTTCCGGTGAAGCGGTACGGCCGCGCATGGGCGCCGCTCAAGTTCTATCGCGGCGCGCGCGGCAACCGCATCGCCGGCGCGGTGGCCATGAACGTCGGCGAATACGATCCGGTACTCGGCCGCAGCTACGCCGAGATCGCCGGAGAGAGTCGCGCGCAGCACCGGTCGCAGGGCTTCGGCGGGATCCAGCAGCGGAAGGGCGCGCAGATGGACTACGTCCTACGGCAGGGTTCGCGCGTGAACGAGTCCACGCCGCCCGCCGATGAGAAGTCGATCTTCGACGGCATCGACACGAGTTTCGCGCGGCTCGCGCGCGCGGCCGCGCCGGCGGCGCGCACGGCGCTGACGGCCGCGCAGGCACTGCTCGATTCGGCGCGCGACGCGGTGGACCTGCGGCGCCCGGACGGCATCGTCCGCTGGCTCGCGCGTGCGGCGCGGCTCGCGCAGGACGCGCGCACGGCGACGCCCCGCTGCATGACGGACATCCACACGGGCGCGATGTCGATGATGCGCGCCGGCGAGGACAACGACGCGCAGCGCGGCGGCGCCTGCGATGCGACGGCGCTGGATCTCGACGCGGCGCTCAATACTCTCACGACGCGTACGGCCGAGGCCGCGTTCGAGGCGGCGGGCGTCGCCGTCGAGGCCACCGCGCCACAGGAACTGCTCGCGTTCGGGGACTCGATGCCGGTGACGCTCACGGTGTACAATCGCGGCCATGAGAACGTGACGCTGGCGTACGCGCGAATGAACGATGCGTTGCCGTTTCTGTTCGCACCGATCATCATCTCGCCCGACAGCAGTGCGCGCCTCTCCCGGAACATCATTGGCCTCGTGGACTCGCGGCCGTGGTGGCAGGGGCCGCACATCGGTGACCTGTTTGCGATGCACGAGTCGCCGTCCGATGGGCTCGCGCGCGTTTCGTACGTCGGCGTGGGAAGCCTGACGACGGTGCCCGGAGTTGCCGTCGCGGAGGACGCGCGCAGAATCACCAATATCCGCGTCACGGCGAGCATCGCGGGCCAGATGATCACCATGGATGCGGGCCCGGTGATGTATCACTCCGCCGACCCGCTGCTCGGCGAGCAGAACCGTCCGGTCGGCGGCGTACCCGCGGTGACGCTCGCGTTCGACCGGGGCCTCGAGTGGATGATCGCCAACAAGCCGCTCGATCACCTGATGCGCGTGACGATCAAGTCGTTCGCGTCGACCCCGCGCACGTTCTCGTTCCGGATCGTGAAGCCCGGGGGACTGCGCGTCGACTCGATCCCCGCGTCGATGACGCTGCAGGCGGGCGAACAGAAGGAGCTGTTCGTGCGCGTGCGCGGCCAGCTGAAGGCGGACCGTTACGAGTTCGGCATCATCGCCGAGACCGGGAACGGCCGGTACATGGACGGATTCAAGGCCGTCGAGTACGGGCACATCCGTCCGATTCGCCTGTATCGCTACTCGGCGATCTGGCTGCAGGCCGTGGACATCACGATCCCCGCGACGCTCAGCGTCGCCTACATCCAGGGCGTGGGCGACAACGTCGCGCCGTTCCTGCGCCAGCTCGGGATTCCAGTCACGATCATCAGCGCGGAAGAGCTTCCCGTTGTCGATCTTGGCCGGTTCAGCACCGTCGTGGTCGGCCCGCGGGCGTACGAGGCCCATCGCGAGCTCGTCGCGTACAATGCCCGGCTCATCGACTTCGCGAAGAAAGGCGGCACGCTGGTGGTGCAGTACGGACAGGACATCGCGACGATCGGCGTCATGCCGTATCCGGTCACGACGCCGCGCACGTCGCGCGTGACGGAGGAGGAGGCGCCGGTCACGATCCTCGAGCCAAAGTCGCGCGTGCTCAACTCACCCAACAGGATCGGTGACGCCGACTGGAAAGACTGGGTGCAGGAGCGCGGGCTCTACATGCCGACCGTCGTCGATCCGCACTACTCGACGCCGCTCGAGATGCACGACCCGGGCGAGCTGAACATCAAGGGCGCGGTGCTGGTCACGCCGCTCGGCAAGGGGATGTATGTCTTCACGTCGCTCGCGCTGTTCCGTCAGATTCCCGGCGGCGTGCCCGGTGGTCCGCGCCTCTTGGTGAACCTGCTCAGCGCGGGGCTCGAGCCCGACCGCGCGGTGCCAAGACGGGTCATTCCATGAACGCGAACTTCCGACGCGCCATCGTTCGCGTACTCGCCGCGGAGTTGTTCGTGCTCGCGCTGCTGGGATTCGTCCAGGCGCGATACTCGCGCTGAACGCGGCCACTAAAACCAACACACGACGATGCACTGGCTGAACTGGCTCGTCGTCGTCGGCTATCTCAGCTACGTCTGCATCGACGGACTCCGCCGGTCGAGGGGGACGAAGGAGATCGAGGGCTACTTCCTCGGCAATCGCGCGCTGCCGTGGTGGGCCGTCGGCCTCACCGTGATGGCCACGCAACTCTCCGCCGTCACGATGATCGGCACCACCGGCCAGGGCGCGACCGATGGCATGCGCTTCGTGCAGTTCTACTTCGGCCTGCCCGTCGCGATGGTCATTCTCGGTGTGACCATCGTCCCATACCTGCACCGCGCAAAGGTGTATACGGCGTACGAGTTCCTCGAGCGCCGCTTCGACGCGAAGACGCGCTCGCTCACGAGCGTGCTCTTCCTCCTCTCGCGCGGACTTTCCTGCGGCACGATCATCGCCGCCCCGGCGGTCGTGTTCTCGGCGATGTTCGGTTGGAGCATGGTCACCTCCGTCGCGCTCATCGGCGTGCCGACGGTGATATACACGATGATCGGCGGCGTGCAGGCGGTGACGTGGGCCGACGTGAAACAGATGGCGGTGATCGTCACGGCGCTCGTCGCCGTCGTCATCGTGCTGCTCGTGCGCCTTCCCGTCGGTCCCGATGCCGCGCTGCGGCTGGCCGGCGCCACGGGCCGGCTGCGCGTGTTCGATTTCTCGTTCAACCTGCATGACACCTATACGTTCTGGTCCGGCATCATCGGGGGCACCTTCCTGATGCTGTCGTATTTCGGCACCGACCAGAGCCAGGTGCAGCGGTACCTGAGCGCGAAGAGTGTCGATGAAGCGCGCAGTGCGCACCTGATCAGCGCCTACTGGAAGATTCCACTGCAGGCACTCGTCCTGCTCGTGGGCGTGCTGGTATTCGTCTTCTACCTGTTCCTCGCACCGCCGCTGTACTTCAATCCGGCGCACGAGCGGCTGGTGAAGCGGGCGGACCCCACGGCGTACGAGCTGCTCGACGCGCGCTACCACGCGCTCTTCGACGCGCGACAGGCGGCGGCCCGCGACCTCGCCGCGGCCCCGCGCGACGCCGACGCCGCGCAGCGAAGGACGCTGCGCGAGCGAGACGGCGCCGTCGCGCAGGTGCACGGCGAGGCGCTCGCGCTCGCCGAGCGGATCTCCGGCACGCCGTCGAAGGACGTGAACTACATCATCCCGCACTTCGTCCTCACCGAGCTGCCGATCGGGCTCACCGGCCTGTTCATCGCGGCGGTGATCGCCGCGGCAATGTCGGCCGTCGCGGGCGAACTCAGTGCGCTCTCCACGGCAACCGTGATCGATCACTACCGCCGGTGGGTCAGCCCCGACGCGGACGACAAGCGCCTGCTCGTGGTGTCGCGCGCCGCCACGGGCGCGTGGGGACTTTTCGCCTGCGTGGTGGCGACGTTTGCCGCGTCGCTCGGTTCGCTCATCGAGGTGGTCAATCGATTCGGGTCGATCTTCTACGGGTCCATCCTCGGCGTGTTCATCCTCGCGATGCTGCCACGCATCCGGGCGAACGCCGCATTCCTGGGGCTGATCGCGGGCATGAGCGCCGTGGGATCGGTGATCGTGTTCGCGCCGCAGGTCTCGTTTCTCTGGCACAACGTGGTGGGAGCGGTCACGGTGGTGGCCGTCGGTGCGCTGCTGAGCGCGTTCATGGCGCCGCCGCAGCCCGTCGCGGACTAGGAACGCGCGTGCCACGCCCCCGCATCGTCATCATCGGCGGCGGATTCGCCGGGCTCGCCGCCGCGAAGGTGTTTCGCGGAAAGCCCGTGGACGTTTCGGTGATCGACCGCACCAATCACCACCTGTTCCAGCCGCTGCTCTACCAAGTCGCGATGGCCGGGCTCGCGCCGAGCGATATCACCGTGCCGATCCGGTGGATCCTGCGAAACGAGCGCAACGTGCGGGTGATCTTCGGCGAGGTCGTGAAGGTCGACCCCGCGGCGCGCGAGGTCATAGTCGATTCTCTCGGGGCGCCGGTCGGCTACGACGCGCTGATCGTCACCACGGGGGCACGGCACGCATACTTCGGTCACGACGCATGGGAGGCCTGCGCGCCCGGCTTGAAGAGTCTCGAGGACGCGCTCGAGATGCGACGGCGGTTCTTGACGGCGTTCGAGCGCGCGGAGCTGACGTCCGATGCGGCCGAACGGGCGAGCCTCATGACGTTCGTGATCGTCGGCGGTGGCCCAACGGGGGTCGAACTCGCCGGCATGATGATCGAGATCGCGCGCAAGGCGATGCCGAGCGACTTTCGCAGCATCGACACGCGCAACAGCCGCGTGGTCCTCGTGGAGGCCGGTCCGCGTCTGCTCCCGGCGCTTCCGGAGGGTTCATCCATTCGAGCGCGGCGCGATCTCGAGCGGCTGGGAGTCGAGGTGCGCACCGGCGCGGCCGTGACCGGCGTCGACGGGCACGGAGTGCGGATCGGCGACGAGTTCGTCCGCGCGCGAAACGTCTTCTGGGCGGCCGGGAATCAGGCGTCGCCTCTGGGCGCGATGCTCGGCGGTCCGGTCGATCACGCCGGCCGCGTGATCGTGCGCGACGATCTCTCCGTTCCAGGCCACCCCGAAGTGTTCGTCGCAGGCGACCTTGCGGCGGTGGTGCGCGCGGATGGATCACTCGTGCCCGGCGTGGCGCCCGCCGCGATCCAGGAGGGACGACGGGCGGCGTTGAACGCACTACGAATCGTTAACAGCGAGACAACGAGCCCCTTCCGCTACTACAATAAGGGTGACCTCGCCACGATCGGACGGAATCGCGCCATCGCCGTGTTCGGGCGTTTCGAGGTCGCAGGATATCCGGCATGGCTATTGTGGCTCTTCGTCCACATTCTGTACTTGGTGGGCTTCCGCAATCGGCTGAGCGTGCTCGTGCAGTGGGCGTACGCGTACTTCACGTTTCAGCGTGGTGTGCGTCTCATCACAGCGGCTGAGCGGGCGGCACCTTCGGTTACGCGGTCGGGGGATCGTTCATGAGCACAGATGGGGAGCTGGGGAGGGCCGACGCGCGACGGCGCGAGGTCGAGGCCGCCAGCCGCGTCGCGGCCGGTTTGTTACACGAATTTCGCAACGTACTGAATCCGATCGTATCGGCCGCCTGGCTCGTCGAGGCTAACGCGCACGACCCCGAGAAGGTCATTGAATTGGCACGGCGTATCGACGGGTTCGCCAAGGCGGAAGCGAGAATCGCAGGCAAGGTTCGTGAGCTGCTCGACAAGGAGGCCGCCGGCCATCCAGCTTACCCTCCGCAACAAGACGACGTTCGTTCAGCATCTCCAGGCACCAACGCGTAGAACTCCCGTGATCACAGCAACCAGGCCAGTGACTGCACCTCACGACATCAGCACCAAGCTGCGAATCCTCCTTGCCGAAGACGATGCAGGTTCGCGCGGCACGCTGACCGAAGTTCTCATCGCGCTGGGCCACGACGTGGTCGCGGCGGTGTCGAGCGGCGTGCTCGCGGCGGAGAAGGCGCGGGAGATGAAGCCCGACGCCGTCCTCCTCGACGTGCATATGCCCGACGGCTCCGGCATCGAGGCGGCCGAGGTCATCTCGCGCACCCTGCCGGGCATCGCGGTGATCCTCTACAGCGGCGACGAAAACGTCACGCTGTCGGACAAGGAGGCGGTGACGACCGGCGCGGTCGCGTTCCTGCCGAAGCCCGTGCCGCCGAAGATGCTCGACTCGACGATTCGCCTCGCCGTCACGCGCGCGGCCGCGCTGCGGATGGCGAGGAAGGATGCGACCGAGGCAAAGGCGGCGCTCGAAGCGCGAAAAACCATCGAGCGCGCGAAGGGGATCCTGATGCGGCGCACCGGCTGCTCGGAGCCCGAGGCTTATCGCATTCTCCAGCGTTCGAGCCAGGACCGCTCGAAGCCGATGGTGGAGATCGCGAAGGCCGTTCTTGAGAGCGAACCGGGCGCGCCGGAGCCGTCCTAGAGGGCAGCTCGTGGACGGGTGACCGTCGCCGTTGGTGTTACGCGGCTGAGGGCGTCTCGACGGCGTAGGGCTGCTTCACGAACTTCTCCATTCCCAAGCCGAGCGGAATCGTGAACAGGACGATCATGCCGGCCACGAAGAACGGCACCGAGTGCCCGATATGGTCGTACGCGAAGCCGGCCGAGAGCGGAGCGAGCACGCGCGCCACTCCGCCGAACGTCTGCTGCACGCCCATGTAGAGCCCGCGCTCGTGCTGCGGCACGACCTGTGACAGCAGGCTGGTCACGCACGGGAAGGTGAAGGCCGTGCCGAGCGGCACGAGCGCTACGCAGAGCGCGAAGACCGGTAGCGACGGCGACAGCGGCATCGTGAAGAGGCCCACCGCGAGCATCGCCATGCCGATGCGCGAGAGCGCCGGCTCCTTGAGCCACGCGACGAGCTTCCCGAGGAAGAACGCGCGCACCACGACGCCGATCACCGCGACGTACGTGAAGAAATAGCCAAACGTGTTCTCGGTCACCGAGAACTTCACCATCAGCAGCAGCGCGAGCACGGTGTTCATCATCATGAACGCGCCCATCGTGATGCCGTAGATCCAGATCAGCCGCGACGCGGGCTCGGCGGAATGCGACACCACGCGCCAGACCGCGTCGCGCGACCGGGTCACGGTCTTGCCGCTCGCCTTCGCCGCGGCTGCGTCGTGCGACTCCTTCAGGAAGAACCAGGCGAACACCATGTTCACCGCGGCGATCAGCGCGGCGGCCAGTCCCGGCCCGCGGAACTTGAGCAGCGGTTCGACGGCCAGGGCCTGCGCGGACACGCCGAATCCGAGCACCCAGATGCCGATCGCGGGGCCCATCGCGACGCCCGCGTTGGTCGCCGCCGAGACCCAGCCGAGCGACTTGGCGCGATCCTCCGGCTTCGTCGCATCGGCGACGTACGCCTGCACCACGCCGACCGTGCCGCCGCCCGCGCCCTGCACGAGCCGGCAGAGGAGCAGCAGCTCGAGCGAATGCGCGAAGGCGAACACGATGTATGCCAGCACCGACGCGCCGAGTCCGATCATCAGGGCGGGACGCCGGCCGATCTTGTCGGAGACGCGGCCCCAGAGCGGCGCGCTCACGAGCTGCGCGACGGCGTACATCGTGAGGAGCAGCGACACGGCGACGCCGACGCCGCCCAGGCCGACCGCGTCCAGCGCCGTCCAGAGCGGCCCGTGACCGATGACCTTCTGCGCGAGGAACGGGATGAGCGGGAACACGATGGCTCCGCCCAGCATGTCCACGAACGCCGTCACCAGCAGCACAACCAGTTTACCCATGCGCCATTTACTCGCTTGTCTTGCCAAGTGCTGCGGGAGGCGTGCTCCGGCCCACCACGCCCGCCACCGCGACGATGGTGAGCACGTACGGAATCATCGCCACGAATTGCGAAGGAATGATCTGTGCCGCCTGCAACTGGATCTGCAGCGTCTCCGCGGCGGCGAACAGCAGGCAAGCTACTCCGGCGCGCAGCGGGTCCCAGCGTCCGAAGATAACCGCGGCGAGGGCGATGAACCCGCGCCCCGCGGTCATCGAATCGGTGAACTGGTGCTGGTCGAGCGCGAGATACACGCCGCCGAGCGCCGCCAGCGCGCCCGAGGCGATCACCGCCGCATAGCGCACGCGGTTCACCGGCACTCCGACGCTGGCCGCGGCCTGGGGATGCTCGCCCACGGCGCGGACGCGAAGGCCGAACCGCGTCTTGTTGATCACGAACGCCATTGCGGGCATCACGGCGAGTCCGAGCCAGACGAGCGGATTCGCCAGGAACGCCGCCGAACTCCCGCCGGCCGACGCGCCGAATCCGACGACGCGCGGCGAATTGGAGCTCGATTGAAACGCGAGCTGCAGGAAGAATCGCGTGATGCCCACGGCGAACAGGTTGATCGCCACGCCGACCACCACCTGGTCGGCCTTGAACCGGATGCTCGCGCCTGCATGGATCGACCCGAGGAGCACGCCGACCGCGACGCCCGCGGCGATTCCGAGCCACGCGCTGCCCGTGTAGTGCGCGCCCAGCACCGCGCCGAACGCCCCGCCGAGCATGAATCCCTCGAGCGTGAGGCTGACGACGCCGGCGCGCTCCGCGATCGCGCCACCGGCGGCCGCGAACAAGTACGGTATCGCGATGCGCAACGTCTGCGCGAGAAAGAGGAGCACGGTCACGGCGCCGCCTTCCGCCTGGACATCGCGCTGCGCAGGAGCCGCCGCACCTCGGGCACGGCCGTCGCGACCGCGAGAATCACGATGCCCTGCAGCACCTCGACCATCTGTTTCGGCACCATCGCGTTGATCGCGAGCCCGCCCTGCGACAGCGTCGCGAAGAACAGCGCGGCGAGCAGGACTCCAACGGGATTGTTCCGTCCGATGAGCGCAACGGCGATCCCGAGGAATCCCGCGCCACCGGTGAAACCGTCCTCGTAATAGTTCTTGTAGCCGAGCACGAAGTTGATGCCGCCGAGTCCGGCGAGCGCGCCGCTCATCGCCATCGCGCTGAACCAGACGCGGCCCGCGCGGATGCCGGCATACTCCGCGGCGTCGGACTGCAGCCCGACGGCGCGCAGCTCGTATCCCGCCCGCGTGCGAAACAGGAACCCCCACACGAACGCCGCCGCCAGCAGGACGATCACGATTGTCCAGTTCGCCGCCGAGCCGTGAAACGCGTCGAACGTGCCGGAGAGCCGCGCGACGGCGCCGGCGTGAATCTCCGGCGTGTGCAGCGTCTCGGGCACGTGCAGCTTTGCCGACACGAAATAGTTCAGCAGCGCGAGCACGATGAAGTTCAGCATGATCGTCACGATCACTTCGTGCGCGCCGAATCGCGCACGGAGGATGCCGGGCACGCTGCCAACCGCGCCGCCCGCGGCGAGTGCCGCGAGCACGCAGAGCGGCACGGCGATCAGCGCGGGCGTGCCAGCCGGCAGCATCAGGCCGACCAGCCCCGCACCGAAGCCGCCGGCCGCGAGCTGGCCCTCCGCTCCGATGTTGAACAGGCCGGCCCGCAGGCCGACCGCCACGGCGAGCCCGGTGCAGGCGAGTGTCGTCGCCTTGTACAGCACCTGCCCGAATCCGTAGCTGTTGCCCCACGTGCCCTCGAGGAGCGCGCGCCACACCACACCGGGTGCCTGTCCGTACGCCATGATGAGGAGGTCGCCCGCGACGAGCGCGACCACGAGCGCCACGAGCGGCGGCAGCACCGATTCCTCGAGCAGGACGCGCGTGCGCGTATTCATGGTTTCTTCATGCGACCTGCCCGCGCGCGGCGCCGGTCATGAACGGTCCGATCACCTCCTCGCTCGCGTCGCTCCGCGGGAACATCGCGACGAATCGGCCGCCGTACATCACCGCGATGCGATCGGAGAGCGTCAGCACCTCCTTCAGCTCGGCGGACACCAGCAGCACCGCCTTGCCTTCCTCGCGCGCCTTGCGCAGCTCCGCGTGGATGAACTCGATCGCGCCCACGTCCACGCCGCGCGTGGGCTGCGCGGCGAGCAGCACCGTGAACGCCCGTGAAAGTTCGCGTGCGATGACGATCTTCTGCTGGTTGCCGCCCGAGAGCGCGCGAGCCGGGAGCGACGGATCGGTCGGCCGGATGTCGTATTCGACGATGCGCCGGCGCGCGTGGTCGATGATGGCGTGGCGGTCGAGAATACCGTTGTTCGTGTAGTGGTGCTGCTGCCCGAGAATCAGGTTCTCGGCCAGCGTGTAATCGAGGATCAGCCCGCGACGGTGGCGGTCCTCCGGGATGTGCGAGAGCCCGGCCTCACCCCGGTTGTGCACGCCGCGGTGCGTGATGTCTGCGCCGCCGAGTGTGATGGTCCCGCTCGTGACGCCGCGAATTCCGGCGATGGCCTCGAGCAGTTCGGTCTGGCCGTTTCCCTCGACGCCGGCGATTCCGAGGATCTCGCCGGGTGCGATGCTGAACGAGACATCGTCCACCGCCTTCTCGATCCGGGCGCCGCGCACCACGAGGTGGCGCACGTCGAGAGCGACGGCGCCCGGCGTGCCCGCCAGCTTCGCCGCGCCGCCTCCCTGACGCACGGCGAGGTCGACGTCGCGGCCGACCATCGCCTTCGCGATCTTCTCCGGCGACGTGTCGCTCGTAGCCATGTTCGCGACGGTCTCTCCCATCCGCATGACGGTCACGTGTTCGCTCACGGCCATGACTTCGTCCAGCTTGTGCGTGATGAGCACGATCGTCGCGCCGCCGTCGCGCAGGCGCCGCAGCACCTTCCAGAGCTCGGCGACCTCCGGGGGCGAGAGCACCGCGGTCGGCTCGTCGAGCAACAGCACGCGTGCGCCGCGGTAGAGCAACTTCAGGATTTCCACGCGCTGCGCTTCACCCACGGAGAGATCGGCGACGAGCCGTCCGGCCGGCACTGCGAGCCCGCTCTGCTCGCACAGCCGCTCGACGTCGCGCTCGGCGCGTGCGCGATCGAACGTGCCGGCGCTCACCGGTTCGCGGCCGAGCACGACGTTTTCCGCCACGGTCAGGGTCGGCACGAGCATGAAATGCTGGTGCACCATGCCCACGCCGGCGGCGATCGCCTCGGCGGTCGTCCACCCCGTCACCTCTCGCCCGCCCACCTCGACCGTGCCGCCGTCCGCCGGCGTCATGCCGCTGAGGATCTTCATCAGCGTCGACTTGCCCGCGCCGTTCTCGCCGACGAGCGCGTGAATCTCTCGCTCTTGCACCACGAGCGACGCGCTGCGATTCGCGTGCACCGCGCCGAAATACTTGTCGATCGCGGTGAGCCGGATGGCCGGAGCGGCGCCGTTCATCTGGACGAGGGCACCGCGATGCGGCCGGCCACGATCTCGGCCTTCAGCGCTTCGACACGCGCGCGCACCGCGTCCGGAATCAGGGCGCGGTTGTGCTCGTCGTAGACGTAGCCCACGCCGTCCTCGGCGAGCCCGAAGTTGTAGATGCCGCCCGTGAAGCGGTTCTCCTTCACGCGCAGTATCGCGTCATACACCGCGTTGTCCACGCGCTTCACCATCGACGTCAGCACACGCCCCGGCGCCTCGCGATACTGGTCGGCGTCCACGCCGATCGCGTAGCGGTTCATCGTGCGCGCGGCCTCGAACACCCCGAGTCCCGTGGAACCGGACGCGTGATAGATGACGTTCACGCCCTGCTGGTATTGCGAGAGCGCCAGCTCCTTTCCGCGGCCGGGATTCCGAAACGCCTCGGGCGTGACGCCGGCGTACTGCACCAGCACCTCGCAGTCGGGGCAGACTTCCTTGACGCCGGCGCGATACCCGGCCTCGAACTTGTGAATGAGCGGCGAGTCCATCCCGCCCACGAATCCGACCTTCCTGGAGCCGCCCACCAGCGCGGCGATCGCCCCGACCAGGAACGACCCCTGCTCCTCGCGGAACTTGAGCGCCGCGAGATTCCCGGGCGGCGCAACCGGTTTTCCGTCGGCGCCGATCGTGACGGCGAAGTCCACGCCGGCGAAGGCGACGTCCGGATACTCCCTCGCGAGCGCGCTCAGGTCGTCGGTGAAGATGAATCCGACGCCGATCACGAGCTTCATGCCCTCGGCGGCGAGCAGTCGAAGCCCCGCCTCGCGGTCGGAGCCCTCGCCGGGCTCGACGTATCGGACGCGCGCGCCGAGTTCCCTGGCCGCCCGCTGCGCGCCGATGTAGGCGCCGTCGTTGAACGACTTGTCGCCCCGTCCGCCCAGGTCGAACACGACGCCGATGTCGAGGCCTGCTGCCGCCGGCGCCGGCGACGACCCCGACGGGCGCACGAAGAGCAACGCGACGTGCACCGCCAGCAGCGCGCCGATGAAGACCGAGAGCTTCCGCATGTGGGAGAAAGAATCGCCGCTGGGACAGGGCGTCGCAAGCTATCTTTCGGGCATGGCGGACCGCATCAGAACGCGCTTCCTGGTGATCGGCTCGGGCGTGGCGGGCCTGCACTCCGCGTGGCGCGCATCCGAGCACGGCGACGTGTTCATGCTCACCAAGCGCTCGCTCTTCGACAGCGCCACCGCGTACGCGCAGGGCGGCATCGCCGCGGCGCTCGGCGCCGGCGATTCGGCGGAACTCCACCGGCTCGACACGCTGGCGGCTGGAGCCGCGCTGTGCGACGCGGCGGCCGTGGAGGTGCTCGTCGCCGAGGGGCCGCAGCGCGTGCGGGAGCTCGCGTCGATCGGCGCGCGGTTCGACACCGACACGTCGGGCCGGCTCTCGCTCGGCAAGGAGGCCGCGCACTCGCGCAAGCGGATCGTGCATGCGAACGGCGACCAGACTGGTGCGGAGGTCGCGCGCACGCTGATCGAGCGCGTGCGCAACAGCCCGAACGTCACGGTGCTCGAGAGCGCACGCGCGCTGGACCTCGTCATCGTGGACGGACGCTGCGCCGGCGTGAAGGCGAGTGTTTCGGGCCGCGCCGTGGAGATCATCGCCGACGCGACGGTGCTCGCGGCCGGCGGGTGCGGCCAGCTCTACCGGTACACCACGAACCCCGAGGTCGCGACCGGCGACGGCTACGCGATCGCGCACCGTGCGGGCGCACGACTGGCCGACATGGAATTCGTGCAATTCCACCCCACCGCGCTCGACACGCCCGAGAACCCGCTGCAGTTGATTTCGGAGGCGGTGCGCGGCGAGGGCGCGATTCTCGTGAACGATCGCGGTGTGCGATTCATGACGCGCCGGCATCGCCTGGCCGAGCTCGCGCCGCGCGACATCGTCGCCCGTGAGATTTTCCGGGAGCGGCAGGGCGGTTCGGACGTCTATCTCGACGCGCGAAAAATAGCCCGCACGTTTGCGCGCCGTTTTCCCGGAATCTTCGCCATCTGCCGCGCGCGAGGCATCGATCCGCGGAAGGACCGCATTCCCGTCACCCCTGCCGCGCACTACATGATGGGCGGCGTGATGACCGATCTCGCCGGCCGTTCCTCCATCGAACGGCTCTACGCCTGCGGCGAGGTGAGCTGCACGGGCGTGCACGGCGCGAACCGCCTTGCGTCGAACTCGCTGCTCGAGGGGCTCGTGTTCGCGGAACGTGTCGCGCGCGACATCGTCGCGACCCCGAGGCTCGGACGAGCGCCCCGATTGGCGCCGTGGACCGTGCCGCCGCTGCGCGACCGCGGGGCGGCCCAGGTCGCCGTCGACAGCATCCGCCAACTGATGTGGGACCACGCGGGCATCAACCGCAACTCGAAGGGGCTGCGCCACTGCATCGAGAGGCTCGAGGACATCGCGTCGCGGCTGCCGTCGGGCGCGACCGAGGAACAGAACATGGTGGACACCGCGCACCTCATCGCCGAGGCCGCGCTGATGCGGAAGGAATCGCGAGGAGGACATTTCCGTCGCGATTTCCCGAAGGAAAAGCGGAAATGGCGGGGGAAGCATATCGAGTGGTAGTTCCGAGTTGAACTGAACGCTGTCAGCCGACAGCGGTCGGCTGACAGCTTCCGGACAACGGCCTCATTACCGTTCAGTGCCTTGCGGGGTAGCATGAATTGAGGAGGTTCTCGCCATGACCCGATTTCGCGTGATATTCGTTTTGGTCGCCCTGAGCGCCGTGGGGAGCACTTCTCACGCGCAACAGTGGGGCCGGTCTTCGAGCACCGCCTCTGGGCGTCACGGATCAACGCAGGAATCGCAGCAGGCCAGCGGCGGGGCGTGGAACGGGACCGCGTCCCAGTGGGGTGGGTCTCCGGTTCAGGCTCCCGCCGCATCGCGGCTTCGATTTCAGTACGTGATTCCGTCGAACGCCTACATTCCGGTTGCCGTTGCGGCTGCGGCGCCCGTTGCGGTGACGTACGTCGTCGACACGGTCTACGCACTGGCGCCCGCCGGTGCGGTCGAGATGAGAGTCGTCACGTCCCGGCATGAGCCTCGCGAGCAGACCACGATGGACGTGTACCGGGAGCAGCGGTTCGGCAAGCCTTAGCGCAAGGCTCGCGGGCCGTTCGCTCGGGATGCGCGCGCCAAGTGGCTGACGCTATCATTCGAGATGGCTGAAGCATCCGCCGACACACAGCGCAACGCCTTCGCGGAGCTGCAAGAGGAAATCCGTCGCGTCGCCCGCGAGCGCAATGCCGTGATCCTCGCCCACAACTACGAGCGTCCCGAGGTGCAGGACGTCGCCGACGTCGTGGGCGACTCGCTCGGCCTCTCCCGCGAGGCCGCCAAGA
This sequence comes from Gemmatimonadaceae bacterium, assembly GCA_017881585.1. Taxonomy (GTDB): domain Bacteria; phylum Gemmatimonadota; class Gemmatimonadetes; order Gemmatimonadales; family Gemmatimonadaceae; genus Fen-1231. Next base: position 24,272 of record JADGQS010000030.1, read on the forward strand.
CGACCGCGGACGTGATCGTGTTCTGCGGCGTGCACTTCATGGCCGAGACGGCGGCGATCCTGTCACCGGCGAAGTCGGTGCTCCTGCCCGATCTCGCGGCCGGCTGTTCGCTCGCGTCGACCATCGACGCCGCCCAGCTGCGCGAGTGGAAGGCCGAGCATCCGGGTGCCGTCGTGGTGTCGTACGTGAACACCACCGCCGAGGTGAAGGCGGAGAGCGACTACTGCTGCACGTCGGGCAACGCGGTGGAAGTGGTGAACTCGATTCCGGCCGACCGCGAGATCCTGTTTCTCCCCGACATGTTCCTCGGAGCGCACGTGCGCCGCATCACGGGCCGCACGAACATCCGCGTGTGGATGGGCGAATGCCACGTGCACGCGGGCATCGATCCCGAGAACATCCGGCTGCAGCGGTCGCTGCACCCCGACGCGGAATTCCTGGTTCACCCCGAATGCGGCTGCGCGACGAGTGTGGTCGAGGCGATATCCGCCGGCGACGTCGATCCGGAGGGCGCACACATTCTCTCGACCGAGGGGATGATCAACCGTCCCGCGCAATCCGGCGCGAGCGAATTCATCGTCGCCACCGAAGTCGGGATCCTGCACCGGCTCCGGCGCGCGTATCCCGGCAAGACCTTTTACGCCGCGAACGAGCGGGCGTCGTGCGCATACATGAAGGTCACGACGCTCCCGAAAGTGCTCGCGTCGCTGAAGCGGATGCAGCATCGCATCACCGTGCCGGAAGACATCGCCGCGCGCGCCCGCCTCGCCATCGAGCGCATGGTGAGCATCGGCGGCGGGCCGGTGCTGGCGGGCCCCGGCGTGGATCCGGGTGAATGACGGATCACGAACCGCCGCATCCGCCGCGGCGGATCACGCCCTTCGAGCCGCCGCAGTTCGGGGGGCCGCGCTTTCCGCTGGATGAGGCCGCCATCATTTCGCTGGTGCGGGGCGCGCTCGAGGAGGACGCCGCGTTCGAGGACATCACGACGCTCGCCACCGTGCTCCCCACGCGGCGCGCCCGCGCCCGGCTCGTTACGCGCGAGCCCGGCGTGATTTCCGGGGTGCCGCTCGCGCTCGCCGCGTTCCGCCTCCTCGACGAGCGCATCGAGATCCGCGTCGACGCCGAGGACGGCACGGCGGCAGAGCGCGACGAGACCGTCCTCTTTCTCTCCGGCCACGCGCGCGGCCTGCTCGCCGCCGAGCGCACCGCGCTGAACTTCATGCAGCACCTCTCCGGCATCGCGTCGCTCACGCACCGCTTCGTCGAGGCCGTGCGAGGGACACGGGCCGTCGTCGTCGACACTCGCAAGACGCTGCCGGGATGGCGCCGCCTCGAGAAGTACGCCGTGCGCTGCGGCGGCGGCGTGAACCACCGCTCCGATCTCGCCAGCGCGGTGCTGATCAAGGACAATCACCTCGCGGCCGTGGACGGCGACGTGACCCTCGCCATCAGACGCGTGCGCGACTACGCACCCAGAGGAACGCCCGTCCAGGTCGAGGTCGAGACGCCCGAACAGGCGCGCACCGCCGTGAACGCCGGCGCCGAGAGCATTCTGCTCGACAACATGTCGAACGACGTGATGCGCGAGTGCGTCGCGATCGCCCGCGGCCGCTGCATCACCGAGGCGAGCGGCGGTGTGCGTCTCGAGACGGTGCGCGCGATCGCCGAGACCGGCGTCGACAGGATCTCCGTCGGCGCGCTCACGCATTCGGCGCCGGCGTTCAATCTTGCGCTCGATTTCGAGTGACGGACGAAGGCGCGTCGAGCTGGGCGTCGAGTGCCGCGGCGTCCGTCGCCGGCACACCACACGCATAGTGACGGCAGACGTACGCCGTCGCACGACCGCCGACCGCCTCGCGCGAATCCATGAGGGCGAGGCCCCGAACCGCGGCACCCTGACCCCCGGCCAGCACGAGCGACGGCACGTATCGCGCGGCCACCGCGCGAGCGAGCACGCGATGGTCCTCTGCGCCGGGATCGCCGGCGAGCGCGACTTCCACGCCGCCATTGACCGCGAGGTCCGCGGCGCCGAGGAGATGCCCGAACATCGTGGCGTAGCGCGCCATCGGTTCCGCGGCGGAGTCGAGCACACGAAACGCACGCTCGCGAGACGGCACGTCGCCGGTGAGCTCCGCCATCAGGAGGAGCAGTTCCGCCGCGAGTGACGAACCCGCCGGCGTGGCGTTGTCGGTGATGTCGCGCGGCCGCGTCACGAGCGCCTCGGCGTCGGCCGCGGTGTCGTAGAAGTCGCCCGTGGTCTCGTCGCGGAATTTCGCGACGCACACACCGGCGAGTTCGCGCGCACGATCGAACCACGTCCTGTCGAACGTGAGCTGATGGAGTGCGAGAAAGCCGAGCGCGACCGAGGCCTGGTCTTCGAGGAAGCCGGGAATGCGCGTCTCTCCCCGCGTGTGCGTGCGATAGACACGCCCGTCACGCACCATCTCGCGCCAGAGGAACTCGCCGTTGCGAAGCGCCGCACTCGCGTAGTCAGCGCTCCCGAACACGCGGGCGCCCTCGGCCATCGCGCGCAGCATCAGGCCGTTCCACGACGCGAGCACCTTCTCGTCGCGCGCGGGCCATATGCGTCTCTCGCGCACATCGTAAAGGCGCTGCTTCCAGCTCCGCAGCGAGCCGGCGTCGGGCACCGGCGCGTCGCCGCGGACGTTCAGGATGTTCGCCCCTTCGAAGTTGCCGCCGGCGGTCACGCCCCAGTGCGCGATCGCGGCCGGCGCGTCGTCGCCGAGGACCGACGCGATCTCGTCGGCGGACCACACATAGAACTTCCCCTCCTCGTGCTCGCTGTCCGCGTCGAGCGACGAGTACCAGCCCCCGCTCGCGTCGGTCATCTCCCGCATCACCCAGCGCAGCGTCTCCTCGGCGACTTGGCGCACCTCCGCGCTTCCGGACGCTTGAAACAGGTGCGCGCCGAGCCTCGCGAGCAGTGCGTTGTCGTACAGCATCTTCTCGAAGTGCGGCACGAGCCAGCGCGCGTCCACGGAATAGCGATGGAATCCGCCCCCGACCTGGTCGTAGATACCGCCCCGCGCCATCTGCCGGAACGAATGCATCACGATGTGCAGCGCGTGCTCGTCGTTCGTGCGCGCCCACCGCCGGAGCAGAAAGTCGAGCGCCATCGTGTGCGGAAACTTCGGTGCACCGCCGAAGCCGCCCATCATCGGCTCGAAGCGCGCGGAGAGGTCCTTCGTTGCACGCGCGAGGGTGTCGACCGTCGCTCGCGGTCCATCTTCGGTCTTCGGTCTTCCGTCTTCGGTCTTCGGTCTCCCGGCTTCGTACACCTCGCGAACCGACTGCGCGGCGCGGGCGACATCGTCGCGCTTCGTCTCCCATGCGTCCGCGACGGAGAGCAGGACGCGCCGGAAACTCGGCATGCCGTGACGGTCCTCGGGCGGAAAATAGGTGCCGCCG
>JADGQS010000117.1 GCA_017881585.1 Gemmatimonadaceae bacterium
TCTGCGAAACATGATAGACGTCGGGACTATCCTGGTGAATGACCGTGAGCGTGCCATCCGCGTTCGATGCGAATGCGTCACCCGACGCGGGATCGAACGCCGCACCGTCCGTCCCGGCGCCGATGGGCAGCGTCGCAACCACCTTGCCCGCGGTGAGGTCCGACACCGCCATCACACCGCTGCGACAGCCGCTGAACAGGCGGTGATGTGCGCGGTCGATCGCCATGGCCACTGGTTGCTTGCACGGCGCCGTCGACCAGCGACGCGTAACCGTGAGCTTCTTCGCATCGATCTCCACCACTTCGCTGTTGTCCGTGATGTTGACGTAGACCATGCCGTCGCCGGCGGATACGCCATATTCTGGCTTGCCGCCGAGCGCGATGTTGGTGACGAGCTTCCCCGAGGCCGGATCCACGACGGTGGAGGAGTGCGCATCGCCGTTGAATGAGAACACCCGGTTCGATGCCGGATCGAAGATGATGGCATCGGCGTCCTCCGCCGCGTGTGCGCGAGCGAGCACCTTGAACGTCTTGAGATCGAACATCACGATGGAGCTGTCGTTGCCGGAGGTCGCAAAGCCGTGTCCGGTCTTCTCCGCGATCGCCGTACCGTGGGCGCCATGGATGTCAGCCACCTCACCGAGGAGCCTGCCGTCGGTTTCATCCACCACCATCACTCGAGTCTGCCTGCCGATGAACAGCCGATGGTTGGCCGGATCGGGAACCACATAGTCCCAGCTGCCTTCGCCGCCAACTGCGAACGTGTGCGTGATGCGGTACTGGGCGGCGAGAACCGCCGGCGTCAGGGCGAGAGCGACAAGAACGGCGAGACGGCGCATGGTGGCTCCTTGAGGAAGGTGTCGAATCGTGTCCACTGAAGCCGGCGCAGGCCGGTCAAGGATCGATGTATCGCTTCCGCCAGACCAGAACGACACCGCAGTTCGTTCGCGTACCGGCGAATTGCAGGGGTGCGCGCGCCGCTGAGTTATAGATCTCGACCAATGCGATCTCCTCCTTCCTGAGCTCGTTGATCATTCGCATATCCGATACAAAACCGTCGAGCCAAATCGTGGGGTTGCACGTCAGCGTGATTCCGGAACCCCCTTTCGAAGCTATTGAATACACTCCGGTCATGTATATCCCCCACTGCGCACCACTCACGCTGATGTGCACACCGGGGAAATTGAGAGCTTGCCCAACTGACATGTATTTCGCGAACTCTGTAGAATCGGCCCGGTAGCCAAAGCCCGCGCGACGACGCTGATCGAGCTCGCTCTTGAGTTCGTTAGAGTGCTCGCGTTCCCGAATCGTCACGGTGTTGAGCGTCGTGATGAGCCGTGTCATCGAGAGATCAAGAAAGGCCGAGTCTCGAGCAGCGAGGTCCACCAGTCGGCGCTCGGGCGCGAGTCCCAGCGCGCGGATCGCGATGACTCGCGTGCCGGAAGGAATCCCCCGCACGACGAATCCACCGTTCGCATTCACCCGCCATTCGCCGGCCACACCCGAGACCGTGACGCGCGCATCGTGAACCGGCAGTCCCGCCGAGTCTCGAACGACACCAGCCAGCGTGGAACCATCGAGATCCCGCACGGGCGCGAGCGATGATGCGTCGGCACCGAGCTGTTCGATCGCGTCGCTGGACGGAAGCGTGAGGTCGCGCCGCGCGATGCGCGCCGTTCCGATACGGAATGAAACGGGAATCGTGGTGGTTCCGCCGCCATTCATTGAGAGTGTAACCGTCTGCTGAGCTGGAATGCCGCAGATCGCGTAGCTCCCGGCAGCGTCGGCCTGCACCATTCTTCGGGTCTCCGCTGCCCGCCCGCGCGCACTGTCCGGGGCGACAGCATGCCACGCCATTTCGATCGATGTTCCTGAAGTTGGAATCGCGGAAGCGCCGGAAAAGACCCGCCCGAAAACGAACCCTTCTCCGCTAACGGGCGCCGGATCGGTATTGCACGCGCGGTGCCACAATGTTGCGAACGACGGAATCGCGAGGGTCACGCGGGTGACCACCTGCGGAGTGGCATCAACACCGGCACCGATCGAATAGAGACCCAGTACGTCGAGCGCGGGATGATCGGCCCAGATCGAGTGCGCTCCCGCCCCGACGCTGTCGAAGCGGAACACGCCCAGTGAATCGGCAACGGCGTCGCGCCCGAGGTCGGCGAGATGCACGTGTGCACCGCTCAACGGCCGCTGCGCGATGCTGTCATAGACAACTCCGACGATGCTTCGTGGCACGTTCGCGCCGCGAGCAGCAACGTCGCGAACATCCTGCGCATTGGCGAGCGACGTGGTCGAGACCAGAACGCCCGCCGCGACCATCATGAAGGCGCCCAGTTTCGAAGGATTCAGCATTGCGCGTTCCGGATTTCACCGGCGCGTTTCACAACGCCGCCTCCAGCCGCGAAACGACCGTATTCAGGATCTGCACCCGCGCGAATTTCTTGTCGTTGCCGGCCACCAGCGTCCACGGCGCGACCTCCGTGCTGCACCGGGCCACCATTTCGTCCACGGCCGCCACGTAGGCGGACGTCTTCGCGCGGTTGCGCCAATCTTCCTCGGTAATCTTGTACTGCTTGTAGGCTACCTGCTGGCGCTCCTTGAACCGGCGCAGCTGTTCCTGCGGGCCGATGTGCACCCAGAACTTGGCCAGCACGACGCCATGCTCGGCGAGCTGTTCCTCGAAATCCACGATCTCGTGATAGGCACGGCCCCAGTCGCTCGGCGGTGCAAAGCCCTCGACACGTTCCACCAGAACGCGGCCATACCATGAGCGATCGAAGATCGTCGTGAAGCCCGCGCGCGGCAGGTGTCGCCAGAAGCGCCAGAGATAGTGCTGCGCGCGCTCCTCGTCAGTCGGCGCCGCAATCCCGACGGTGCGGTAGAGCCGTGGCTCCATCGCCTGCGTGACTCGGCGGATAGCGCTCCCCTTGCCGGCCGCGTCCCAGCCCTCGAACACCAGCACCATGGAACGCCCTCTTTTGTGCGCGGCCCAGGCGAGCTTGCTCAGCCGCGCCTGCTGGGCGTCGAGCAGTCGGCCGTACTCGGCGTCCGTGAGCCGCTGCGACAGATCCACATGATTCAGCACGGAATCGATCGGGGCTGCGGGTGGCTCGTCCCCGGTGGCTGCAGCGGCTTTCTTGCCGGCGCGTGCGGCAGTGCTGCGTACGGAGGCGGACGTCGTCGCGGCCTTCATCCTCGTTCGGATCGCATCGAGCAGGATGTTGCCGACGGTGAGTTCACGGTACCGGCGGTCGGTAGCCTCGATCACGTGCCAGGGCGCCGCGGCGGAATCCGTACGACGGAGCGCGCGCTCCGACACCTCGGTGAAGGCGTCGAAGCGTTTGAAATGCTCCCAGTCGCCGGGAGCGATGCGTCCCGATTTTTCGAGACTCTTGAGACGTTTCTTCTGTTCCTTCTTGGGCAAGTGCAGCCAGAGCTTCACGATCACGGCGCCGTCGTCCGTGAGCATTTTCTCGAGCGCGACGATTCGGTTGAGCGCGACGTCGAAGGCGCTGGACTTGGACTTGCCGTATGCCCGGCTGATGATCGGCTCGGTATACCATGAGCCGAAGAAGATTCCGATGCGCCCGCGACCCGGCATCGCGCGCCAGAAACGCCAGTAGGTGGGGCGCTCCCGCTCCTCGTCGCTCGTTTCCCAAAACGCATGCGTCTCCACGCCGCGTGGATCGAGCCACTCGTTCAGGCGGTGCACCAACTCCCCTTTGCCGGCGCCGTCGGCGCCGGACACGATCACGATGACGGGGAACTTCTGTGTGCGCAGCTCGAAATGAGCGTTCAGCAGGTTGGACCGAAGCTTCGGCAGCGCGGCATCGTACTTCTTGGGCGTGATACTGTGGCCCAGCTCGGCGGTTTCAAACACGGAGGTCTCCTTGCCGTAAGGCGATGCGTCCTCATATGACGACCCGCACTTGAGAATTCAATGTACGATTCCCACGGTAGCGCGGCGAATGGGGTACGCAGCTACGGCTTCCTTCGAGTTGTCGAGTCGACGTGTGTGCCCATCAGCGAATCACGGCGCGCCTTCATTATCTGAGTTGTGACCGCGCTCTGATCCAGGCTTGGGTCGAGGACTTGCTGTCGACGGTGATCGTGGTGTCGACGGTCTTCCAGCCCAGGCGGCGAACGAGCAGCCGGTTCGGTCCGGCGAGGAGTCCGGCGAGAGTGAACCGACCGTCGGTATCGGTACGCGCAACCCGACCGATGGTCGTCGCCGATACTTCGACGGACTCGAGAGGCTGGCCGGCGCTGTCCACGACCACTCCGCGCGTCCGACCCGCGGGATCGCCTTGGGCGGCGACGACACCGGGGAACGATATGAACGCGAGGACAACGCAAACGGCCAGTCGATGCATCGGCGCGCTCACCGAATGGGCTGACAGCGGCTGGAACTCTACCCCGGCAGCATCGACCTCACCACGAACCACACATTCGCCGGCCGCTCCGCCAGCCGCCGCATGTACCACTTGTACCACGAACTCCCATAGCTGATCAGCGTCCGCACCACGCGCCCCTCGGTGCGCAGCCTCCGCTGATCCGCGTCGCGAATCCCGTAGAGCATGTGGATCTCGTACTTCCCGTCGGCCACGCCGATCTCCGACGCGCGCTTCGCGATCCGTTCGAGCATCGGGATGTCGTGCGTGCCGAAGACCGGCAGGCAATCGCCCGTGGCCGCCGCTTCGAGCATTCGCACGGAGAGGTCGAAGAAGGCGAAATCGGTGTCGCGCTTGGCCGGAAACGCGATGTGCGGCGGCTCCGCATACGCGCCCTTCACGATCCGGATGATCGGCTTGAGCGGCAGCAGCCGCTCGAGATCTGCCGGCGTGCGCTTGAGATACGCCTGTATGCAAATGCCCGTGCTCGGATACTCCGGCTTGAGCTCCGTATACAGTTGCAGCGTGCGATCGACGTAGCTCGAGTCCTCCATGTCGATCCAGAGCAGCAATCCGGTCGACTGCGCCTTTCCGGCGAGCGCGCGCAGGTGCTCGGCGCACGCGTCACGCGACAGATCGAGACCGAGCTGCGTGGGCTTCACCGAGATGTGCCCGGGAATCCCGCGCTCGCGAATCTGGTCGAACATGCCGAGGTAGTGATCGCGCACGGCCTCCGCTTCCTCGAGCCGCGTGAGGTTCTCACCGAGTTTGGTGAACACCGTGCCACGGCCTTCGCGTGAGAGGATAGCGCCCGCATCGAGCGCATCCTCGGGCGCCTCGCCCGGCATGAACTTCTTCACGGCCCGTCTGGCGAAGTAGCGGTTCGAAGCCTGGCGGGCCAGGAACTCGCTCTTGGCGGCCGCGAGCAGAATTTTTCGTCCGATGGTCATGGGTTTCTCATTGCTGCGGTCTCCAGGTTCCCTTCGCCACCTGCGGCACGAACGCATCGAGGCCCTTGGGCGGAAACGCGAGCGTCTTTCCCTGCTCCGCGCTCTGATATGCCGCCATCAGGATCTTCACCACTTCGAGGCCGTCGTCGAAGGTGAGAAGAGCTTTCTCCTCGCCGAGGAACGCGCGAACGAAATGGCGGTCCTCGTTGGTATAACCGTACGCAAGGTACTCCTCGGGCACCACCGGCATCACGCCCTGTTCCGCATTCTGCTTCTCGACGAGATCTTCCCCCGCCCGTCCCGTCACCTCACGACTGAAAAAAAGCTGGAGGCCGCTGTCGAGCGAGTTCCACTTCATTGAATACTCTGGTCCCAGCAATTCCGCTGACAGGCGAAGCCCGGCGCCGACGAAACTCCAGCTCGTCGTCGCCTCGCCGATCGCGATGGTGCCGTCGGGCGTCTCGAACTCGATCATCGCGCTCGCGAAATCCTCGGACGGCGCCTTTGCGTAATCGACCTTCATGGTGCTCTTGAGCTTCTTCACGTACTCCGGCCGCGACCACTTGAGCGATGCAATGTGCCCGGTGATTCGCACGGGCTTCACGGAACTCAGCGGATCGCCGGGTTTCGTCAGCAGGTGCCGCACGACGAGCGCCGAGTGGCAGAGCATGTCGTTCAGGACGCCGCCGCCCTGCAGTTTGCCGTTCCAGAACCAGGGCGCGTGCGGACCGCTGTGCTCTTCCGCGGCGCGCGCGAGATACGGCCGGCCGGTGGTGGCCACACCCCGCGCCCAGAGCAGCTTCTTTCCCGCCTCGATGTGCGGTGCGAAGAGCTGGTTCTCCAGGTATCCCGTCGGCACGCCGATGCTCTTCACGAGGCCGATGATCTGCTTCGCCTCGGCGACGTTGCGGCCGAGCGGCTTTTCGCAGGCGATGCCCTTCAGCGTGCCGTTGCCGCTCTTCACCGCGGCGACGATCTCCTCGACGTTCGCGATGCGCGTGTGGTTCGGGCCGCAGAGCCAGATCGCGTCGATCGCGTGATCCGCGACCATTTCGGTTATGGAGCGATGGGCCCGGGCGTCGCCCACGCCGATGTCGCGCGCGAGTTTCGCCGCCGACGCCGCGTGCTTCGCGTTGGGGCTCCACACTCCGCGAACATCGGCATCGCGCACGCCGCGCCAGCCGAGGATGTGAAAGCGCGTGTTGAAGCCGGAGCCGATGAAGCCTACGCCGAGTCGATTCGACATTGTCGAGAGTTAGAAGAGTCCGACTTTTCCCTTGACCGACGCGATCAATTTCGCCGGGTCGTAGCCAATACCCTGCTTGAACACGATCTCGACGTTCTGGAGGTCGACGATTCGCGCGGCCGGATTTCCGTTCAGCACGACGAGATCGGCCTCCTTGCCGACGGCGATCGAGCCGACCTTCGATGCGCGACCGAGGAACGTCGCGCCGTTCAGCGTGCCGACCTTGATCGCCTCGAGTGGCGTCAGTCCGCTCTCGACGAGCAGCTCGAGCTCGCGCTGATCGGAATAGCCCGGGATCACGCCGCCGCCGCCGGTGGGATCGGTGCCCGCGAGCAACATGCCACCGGCCCTGAAGAACGCGACCTCGAGCGCGCGTGCTTTGGGAAAGAGTGTCGCGTTGAGCGATTGCGTGTTGGCCTGGCCGGCCGCGTACCCCTTCTCGAACTGTTCGCGCAGCTGCGGATCGAGCACGTCGAGCCCACGCGGCAACGGTTGGCCGGGCGTCCGCGTCTCGAAGACGGTGAGCGTGGAGGTGACCGCGACGTTCTTCTTCACGAGCTCGGCGATCAGCGACTTTGCCGCCGCGCTGTTGGGATCCAAGGAAGCGACGGACTGCTGACCTTTCACCTGCCCCGGGCATTCATCCGGCTTCTTGTCCGTCACGAAGTCCGTCGCGACGAAGAATCCGTGTTCGAGATTGTCGATGCCGAGCTCGGCGGCTTCGCGGTAGGTGACCGAGCAGAGGTGGCCGGTCACCTTGAATCCGCGCTTGTGCGCCGCGGTGATCACGGCGGCGAGTTCCGCGCGCGTGATGTGCATGTACGTCTTGAAACTCGTCGCGCCTTCATCGGCCCAGAAGTTCACTTCGCGAGTGGCGTCGGCGGCGTCCTTCAGTTCGCGAACCTGAATGAGATTGAGGCCCGGGCCCTCGAGGTACGGCGCGGTGGCGTCGATCCACGGTCCGGCGCGCGTGCCCGCGTCTATCGAGCGCTTGATCGCGATGTCGCCGTAGCCGTTCATGTTCCCTGCAGTCCGCATCGACGTCACACCGCCGGCGAGATACAACCGCGTGAAGCTCTCGGCGAGGTTGCCGTAGATGCCGGGGCCCGTGGGATAGAACAGGTGCTCGTGCACCTGGACCATGCCGGGGATGACGGACTTGCCGGTGAGATCCATCACGAGCGCGCCGGCGGGAATCGCGACCTTGCCGTCATCGCCGAGGGCGGAAATGGAGCCGTCGCGGATGATCAGGGTCTGGCTCTCGCGCGGCGCGGCGCCGGTGCCGTCGATGACGCGCACGTGCGTCAGGGCCACGATGGTCGTATCGACGCTCACGAATTGGCGGACGGTCGCCGCGAGGGTTGGGCGTTGGGCCGTCGCCCTGCTTGCGGCGAACATCGCAATCGCAACGGCGAGTAATCGGTATTTGGTCATTGGTCGTTGGTTGTTAGCCGGCCAATTACCAACGACCAATGACCAATGACGGATTACTCGCAGTTTGTAGTTCAAGTGTATTTGACTCCAAGGTGATCAAGCGCCGGCTTGGGACATCCCTTCCACTCCATCACCCAGGTGTTTCCGATGTAGCCGATGTCCTTCACGCCCATCTCGCTCGAGAAAAATCCGCTCGCCGTGAAATCGCGCATGCTGTTG
>JADGQS010000118.1 GCA_017881585.1 Gemmatimonadaceae bacterium
GCGTCCTTCTCCTCTCCGCCCGCCAACGGCGTCATGCGCTCCAGCTCATCCAGCCGCTCGCGCAACGACCGCTCCTTGAGCCGCCTCAGCGCATCATCCACCGTACGCGGCCCGTCCATCACCGACCCCGGCTCCGCGCGAATCGTTTCCATCACCTCGATCGCCGCCTCGTCGAGAGATTCGGCGAGCGTTTCCGGCGACGCCTCCGCCCCATGCACCGCGATCGCCTGGTACAGCGCCCGATACACCGAGTCCCAAATCGCCCCGCGATCCGGCTCGGCGAGCGCCTCGACCCCGGGATGCGCACCCTCTTCTTCTTCGAGCCGCCCGACGGATTCGATTACGCCTTCCGCGAGCGCCGGATGCAGCAGCATCACGCGAACCAGCGCCAGCTCGCTCGACGATCCCGGCACATCGCTGCGGTACGGACCTTCGCGCTGGAGCGTCGAATCGCCCGGCATGGCGTCGTCGCGCAACGCGGCTGCTTTTCGCGGCGCGGCGGCGTCCGGCGAAGACCTCCGCACGCGTCCATGGTGCGCCGGCGCCGCGCTCAGCTCGCGCAGCAGCACGTCGCGGTCGATTCCCGCCGCCCCGCTCACACGATTCACGTACAGATCCCTCGTGATCTCGTCCGTCGTCGCGCGAATGGTCGGCAGCAACGAGTCCAGCGCGCGACGCTTCCGCTGGAGATCCGCGAACCATCCGCCGCGCTCGAGCAGCTGCACCTTCCGGTCGAACACATCCATCGACGCCGTGAGCAGCCGCTCCATCGCGTCGCGCCCGTGCTTGGCGACGAACGTATCCGGGTCCTCGCCGTCGGGCAGCGTCACCACGCGCACCGTCATGCCGCGCGTCAGCAGCACGTCGGCCGCGCGGAAACTCGCTTTCTGCCCGGGGGCATCGCTGTCGTAGAGAAGAAAGGCGGTCTTCGAGTATTTCGCGAGGAGATCCGCCTGCCCCTCCGCGAGTGCCGTGCCCATCGGCGCGACGACCGACTCGAGCCCCGCATCCACGAGCCGCACCACGTCGAAGTATCCCTCCACCAGTATCACGCGCTCGTCGCGCCTGATCGCGTTGCGCGCGCTGGAGAGATTGTAGAGCAGTTTTCCCTTCGAGAAGACTTCGGATTCGGCGGAGTTCAGGTACTTCGGCTCGCCCGGCCCGAGCAGCCGTCCGCCGAACCCCACGGTGTGCGCGTACGGGTCGAGAATCGGGAAGATCAGGCGATCGCGGAAGCGCGGCCGCGGCTCGTCCTGCTCCTCGCGCTTCACGAGCAGCCCGATCTCGAGCAGCCGCTGCTCGGTGAACCCGAGACCGTAGAGATACGCGCGCATCAATCCGAGTTCGCGCGGCGCGAATCCGAGCCCGAAGCGATCGGCCGTCTCGCGCGACACGCTGCGCTTCGCCAGATAGTCGCGCGCCGGCGCGCCGTGGTCGCTCTCCCACAGCATCTCGCGGAACCACCCCGCGGCGGTCGCGTTGAGCTCCCAAAGCGGCTCGCGCGGATCGGGACCCTCGCGGCGGCGCTCCACTTCCCGCACTTCGATGCCGGACTTCTCGCCGACGTACTTCACCGCCTCGACGAACGAGAGACCGAGCCGTTTCTGCACGAAGGTGAACACCGAACCCTTCTCGCCGCAGACGAAGCAGGTGTATCCGCCCTTGGGTTGCACCGAGAAGTTGTTGTTCGTGCCCTGATGGAACGGGCAGGGGCCGCGGTACACCGACCCCACTTTCTTGAGGCGAACGTGCTCGCCGATGATGGCGACGATGTCAGCCGCCTGCGAGACCTGGTCTACGACTTCATCCGGGATCACGATAGCTCCGCGATGGTCACGCCGGCGCCGCCCTCGTTCCACGCGCCCATGCGAAAGGTACGCACCCGCTGGTCGCCGGACAGCAACTCGGCCACGCGCTCGCGCAGCGCACCCGTTCCCTTCCCGTGAATGATGCGCAGCGCCCCGAGATCGGCGCGCACCGCCGCGTCCACCGCCTGCGTCACGGCGATGTCCGCCTCGTCCACGCGCATGCCGCGGAGATCGACCTCGTGCTTCACTTCCACGTCGGGCTGGTCGCCGATGAGCGGCACCGCGATCTCGAGCCGCGTGACCGCCTCCAGCGCTCGCTTCGATACGCGCTTCAGCGTCTTCAGCGGCACCGTGAGCTTCATCGCGCCGACGGCGACCACGGCGTCGCGTCCCCGCAGTTCGACCACGCGGCCGGCCTTGCCGCCGAGCGAGGCGACGACCACCGGCGCTCCGACCTCGATGCGACCCGTTTCCGTGCGGGCGACTTCCATCTTCGATCTTCCATCTTCCATCGCCGTTGCCTCATCCAGCGCCCTGAGCGCCTCGCCCGCCTCGGCCGCCTTCTGCTCGGCTGCGCGCCGCGCGGCGGCCGCCGCGGTCTCGATCTGCTCCGCGCCCGCGGCGCGCAGTTCCTTGATGGTCTTCTCGATCTCGTGCCGCGCGTCGAGCAGATAGCGCCTGGCATCGCTCCGCGCGGCGCGCTCGAGCTCGCGCTCCTTCTCGCGCACGACCTTCTCGCGTTCGTCCACGCGCTCGGCGCGCGCGACGGTCGCGTCGTGATGCGCGTCCGCGGCCTTCTCGCGTTCCTCGATCGCCTTCTGCCGCGCCTCGAGATCTTCGAGCAGCGCCGCGACGTCGCGTTCTCCCTTCGGCACGCGCGCTTCGGCGTTGCGCAGCACTTCCTCGGGCATCGCCAGCCGCCGCGCGATGCTCAGCCCGTACGAGCGCCCGGGCACTCCTTTCACGAGGCGGAAGGTCGGCGCGAGAGCTATTGCGTCGAACTGTAGAGAGGCATTTACCACGCCGGGCACTTCGTGGGCGAGTTCCTTGAGGGCGCCGAGGTGCGTGGTGGCGATCGAGGTGGTTCCGCGTCGTGTGAGCGTCTCGATGATGGCGCCGCCGAGCGCGGCGCCCTCGACGGGATCGGTGCCGGAGCCGAGCTCGTCGATCAGTACCAGCGATTGCGCCGTGGCGTCGCGCACGATCTCCGTGAGGTTGCGGAGGTGCGCGCTGAACGTGGAGAGCGACGCCTCGATGCTCTGCTCGTCGCCGATGTCGGCGAAGAAGCGGTCGAAGAGCGCGATCTTCGATCCCAGTCCGACGGGCGCGGGGATTCCCGACTGCGCCATGAGCGACAGCAGCGCGATCGCCTTGAGCAGCACGGTCTTGCCACCCGTGTTCGGCCCGGACACCAGCAGCGTGTGCTCGCCCCTGTCCATCGTGAGCGCGAACGGAACGACGCTGGCGCGATCGCGGGCGAGCAGGAGCGGGTGACGGCCGTCGAGAATGGAAAATCCCGTTCCGCACAGGGCGAGCACCACCGGCGCGCAGCCATATGCGATCGCGTAGCGTGCGCGGGCGTAGAGCGAGTCGAGGGTGACGAGCGCGTCGAGCGTCGCCACGAGTGCATCGCGATGCGGCCGCAGGCGATCGGTGACCTCGAGCAGGATCCGTTCCGTCTCGCGCAGTTCCTCAGCCTCGAGCTCGCGCATCCGGTTCGACGCCTCGACGGCGGCCGGCGGCTCGACGAACAGCGTCGACCCGCTCGACGACATGTCGTGCACGATCCCGCCCACCGCGCCGCGCCCCTCGCGCCGCACAGGAATCACGTAGCGGCCGTTGCGCACCGTCACCGAGGCATCCTCCACGCGGTGATGCGGCTCGAGCTTCGCCATCAGCCGCTCGAGCATGCGTACGAGATCCGCGGCCGCGCCGCGCAGTTCCTTGCGCACGCGCCGCAGCAGAGGCGACGCATCGTCGCGGACCGTCGCGTCGTCCTTGATCACGCGATCGATTTCGCGTTCGGTCTCGGGATCGCGCACGAGCGAGGCCGCGAGCGATTCGAGCGGCGCCGTGACGCCGTCGGCGAGCGTCTTGTCGTGCAGCGCGTCGAGGGCCCTGCGCGAGGAGAGCAGCAGCGTCACCGCGGCGCGCAGCTCGAGCGCGGTCCACGCCGTCCCTTCCACGCGCAGCCGTCCGAGCGCGGCCGCGAGATCGGGAATCGGCTCAGGATTCCACCCCGCCTCGCTCCCGACCATCGCGCGCATCGCCTCCACGCGCGCGTGCTCGCCGGCGACCTCCCGTTCGGAAAGGAGTGGCTGGAGTTGCCTGGTTCTCGCGGCGCCGGCTGCGCTCGACGCGTGCCCCGCGACGAGGTCCAGCACGCGGGAGAACTCGAGCACGGTGAGCGCGTGCCCTCCGGGATTCACGCCGGGGAACCACCTGTGCCCAACTCCTCCCGGGCGATCCGGTTGATCGTGCTTCCCTCCGCGCGTCCCTTGTACTGGGGAACGACTTTGCCCATCACCGCGCCGATGTTGGCGGCGCCGCCCTTGATGGCGGTACGAACGGCTTCACGGATTTCGTCGTCGCTCACGAATGCGGGGAGATACACGTCGAGAACGCGGATTTCCTCACGCTCCTGCGCGGCCAGCTCCGAGCGGCCGCCCTTCTCGAAAGCCTCGAGCGATTCACGGCGCCGTTTGATGGCCTTCCGCAGCACATCGATCACGTCAGCGTCGGTGATGTCACGCTGGAGCGCGGTGTGGTGATTCTCGATGTCCGCGAGGACGGTCCCCAGCACGAGCGTGAGCGGCTTGTTGCGGGCCTTTCTCGACGCGTTCAGCTCTTCGCGTAGGCGGTCCTGCAGGCTTGCCACGGGCTTATTGAGTGCGGTGCGGGCTTGAGGGTGCGGCGAAAGGTAAAACTATCCGGTTCTTCGCTTTGGGACCAGAGGAACTCACTAACAGGAACGAGAGCTCGCATCCCGCATTCAGTCGCAGGGTAGATTTAGGTACACCCATGCCCCACACCAAGAACTCCGTCTTCCTCGACCCCTCCGGCAAGCGCTGGCGCGCCATTCGTCGCGCCACCCTCGCGGTTGGCATCCTCTCCACCCTCATCGCCCTCGGCCTCGCGATCAGCTTCGTGATCCCGCCGATCCTCCCGACGCTCCAAGCCGCGAAATCGGCCGTACGAATTTCGACAACCCAAAACCGCCTCGTCGTAACGAGGGACGCCGCTCGCAAGCGCGCCGACCGCCAGCAGCTCCTCGCGGCCCTCACGAGAAAGCCGGCGCCGCCCGCCACGCGCGCCGAGCGCCTGCCCGTCGCGGTCAATCGCGTGGCGGAGCCGCCGGGCGCGGCGAAGAAGGCCGTGCCCAGCCAGCAGCGCCCGCCGATCGTCGCCGGCTTCTACGTGAACTGGGACGACAACTCCTTCTCCTCGTTCAAGGCGCACGTCACCGACCTCGACTGGGTCATCGGCGAATGGGTCTTCCTCGGCAAGGGCGGCACGGGACTCAATATCACGCCCGATGCGAAGGTGCTGTACGTCGTCCAGAACCTCCCCGAGAAGGACCGGCCGCGCGTCTTCGCGATGGTCAGCAACTTCGACGGCACGAAGTTCGACGCCGTCCTCCTCCGCCGCATGCTCGCGACGCCCGCGTCGCGCCAGGCCGCCGCGTTCCAGCTCATCGAGGCCGCGCAGAAGTTCGGGTTCTACGGCATCACGATCGATTTCGAGGAAGTCCCGAACGACCTGCTCGATCCCATGTTCGAGTTCATGCGCTATCTCCGCGCGGGGCTTGCGCCGGGCGGCCGGGTACTCACGTCGGCCGTCGCCTCGAGCACCGACGAAGCGCTCGCGCGCCGCTACGCCGCCGCGAACGACTACCTGTTCCTCATGCTCTACGACGAGCACTACGGCAGCGGCGATCCCGGTCCCGTCGCGAGCCAGTCGTGGTACGTCGCCAAGGCGAAGCAGCTGCTCGCCTGGATTCCGCCCGGAGAGGCGATCCTCGCGCTCGGCGCGTACGGCTACGACTGGAACGACGCGGGACCGAAGCTCAGCGGGCGCCAGCTCACCTTCCAGGACGCGATGGTCCGCGCGAAAGCGCAGGGCGCGACGGTCCAGTTCGATTCCGTCTCGCTGAATCCGTACCTCACCTATACCGACAGCGCGGGCGCCGATCACGCCGCCTGGTTCCTCGACGGCGTCACCGCGTGGAACGAGGCGCGCGCCGGCGTCGAGCTCGGCGCTGCCGGAACCGCGATCTGGCGCCTCGGCTCCGAAGATCCGTCCGTCTGGCACGCGATCTCGAACGACGTGCCGCACCCCCAGCCGCAGCTGCTCGAGGACATTCCCGCCGGCTACGATCCGCAGTTCGCCGGGAAAGGCGGCCTGCTGCGGATCGCGACCATGCCGTCGGCCGGCCGCCGTCTCCTGCAGGCCGATCCGAAGACGCAGATCATCACGCACGAGAGCATCACGAAGTTCCCTTCCCCGTGGGTCGTGCAGCGCTTCGGCTCGAGCGATCCGGGCAAGGTTGCGCTCACCTTCGACGACGGCCCCGACGCGCGCTACACCAACGCGATCCTCGACACGCTCAGGTCGCGCGGCGTGAAGGCGACGTTCTTCGTCGTCGGGCGGCAGGCCGACGAGTATCCCGGCATCCTGAACCGCATCATGCGCGAAGGACACGAGATCGGGAACCACACGTACACGCACCCGAACCTCGCGCTCACGGGTCCGTTCCTGTCGAAGCTCGAGATCGTCGCCACCGGCCGCCTCATCGAGACGATCACCAATCGCCGCACCGCACTCTTCCGCCCACCCTACTTCGGCGACGCCGACCCCACGTCGAACGAAGAACTCGACGCCGTGGCGATCGGCACCGATCTCGGCTACCTCACCGTCGGCGTCGAGATGGATTCCCAGGATTGGCACATCACCGAGCCCGATTCGATCCTCGCCACCACGCTCGAGCTTCGCGGCGACGGCAACGTCATCCTCATGCACGACTCCGGCGGCGACCGCACCGCCACCGTCGCGATCCTCGGCACGCTGATCGACTCGCTCGTCGCGAGCGGATACCAGCCGGTGCTCGTCTCCGAGCTCGCGGGCATCACGCGCGACGAGGCCATGCCGCCGCTCGCGTCGCGCACGCTCTGGTCGCGCATCGTCGACGTCGTCTCGTTCGGCTTCGTGGGACTCGTCGACTGGGGACTGTACTGGGTCTTCCTCGGTTGCGTCGTGCTCGGCATCGCGCGGCTGCTGTTCATCATCACGCTCGCCGCGATCCAGCGCGTGCGCACTCGCCCCCGCGGAAACGGGCCGGCGTTCTCGCCGCCGGTGAGCGTCGTCGTGCCCGCGTACCGCGAGGAACTGGTGATCGTTCGCACGGTCGGCTCGCTCCTCGCCCAGCGCTACGACGGCACGATTCATGTCATCGTCGTCGACGACGGATCGCCCGACGGCACCTACGAGACGGCCGTGAAGGCGTTCCAAGGGGAACCGCGTGTCACCGTCCTCACGAAACCGAACGGCGGCAAGGCGAGCGCGCTCAACTACGGCATCCAGCACGCGACGAACGAGATCATCATCTGCCTCGACGCCGACACGCAGTTCGAGCCCGACACCGTCGCCGCGCTCGTCGCGCCGCTCGCGCGTCCCGAAGTCGGCGCCGTCGCCGGCAACGCGAAGGTCGGCAATCGCATGAACCTCGTCACGCGCTGGCAGGCGCTCGAGTACGTCACGTCGCAGAACCTCGACCGGCGCGCGTTCTCGCTGCTCAACTGCATCACGGTGATTCCCGGCGCCGTGGGCGCGTGGCGCCGCTCGCTGATTCTCGAAGCCGGCGGCTTCACGCACGACACGCTCGCGGAGGACCAGGACCTCACGATCACCATCCGCAAGATGGGCCACGTGATCGCGTACGCCGAGCGCGCGATCGCGTGGACCGAAGCGCCCGACACGCTCGGCGCGCTCTCCCGCCAGCGCTTCCGCTGGTCGTTCGGCACGCTGCAGTGCGCGTGGAAGCACAAGGACGCGCTGTTCAACCGCAAGTATGGCACGCTCGGCTTCGTGGCCCTGCCGAACACCTGGCTCTTCCAGCTGCTGCTCACGGCAATCTCGCCGCTCGCCGATCTCATGTTCGTGTTCTCGCTCTTCTCCGTGTGGCTGACGTTCAAGACGCACGGCGAGACCTACGCGCTCACCGACCTCGAGCACGTGCTCATGTTCTTCGGCCTCTTCCTGCTCAGCGACTGGCTCGGCGCGATGATCGCCTTCCTCATGGAGCCCGATGAAGAGAAGGGCCTGTCGTGGCTGATCATGCTCCAGCGTTTTGCGTACCGGCAGATCATGTACTCCGTCGTGCTGAAGAGCTTCGTCGCCGCGATCCGTGGGCGGGTCGTGGGATGGGGGCTCCTCGAGCG
>JADGQS010000119.1 GCA_017881585.1 Gemmatimonadaceae bacterium
CTTGGTCGATCCCTCATGGTCGTTGAACGACACGCAGGGCGAGATCACGTCGATCAACGCGAACCCGTTGTGCCTCAGGCCGGCCTTGATGATGGGCCCCAGTTGCGGCTTGTCGCCCGAGAAGCTGCGCGCCACGAACGTCGCACCGAGCGTCAGCGCGAGAAGCACGGGATCGATCGGGGGCTGCACGTTCGCCTCGCCCTTCTTCGAAGTCGAGCCCACGTCCGACGACGCCGAGAACTGTCCCTTGGTGAGCCCGTAGACGCCGTTGTTCTCCAGCACGTACAGCATGTTCACGTTGCGCCGGATCGCGTGGCAGAGCTGGCCGAGCCCGATCGAGAGCGAATCGCCGTCGCCCGAGATGCCGATGTAGATGAGATCGCGGTTTGCCGCGTTCGCGCCGCTCGCGACGCTCGGCATGCGGCCGTGCACCGAGTTGAAGCCGTGCGACTGCCGCATGAAGTACGCCGTCGTCTTCGACGAGCACCCGATGCCGCTCATCTTCGCCGCGCGATGCGGCGGGATCTCGAGCTCCCAGAACGCCTGAATGATTGCCGCGGTCACCGAGTCGTGCCCGCACCCGGCGCACAGCGTGCTCATGCCGCCTTCGTAATCGCGCGTAGTCAGCCCCAGCGAATTCTTCTTCAGCCCGGGATGCCGAACTGGCGGCTTCGCAATCGACGTCATACACCGACTCTCTTTTTTTCGAGATGATTCGTCACCGCGCTGACCACTACGTGTGCCGTCAGCGGGAGTCCGTCGTAGTCGAGCACCGGCCTCATGTGGTCGCGCGGCACGCCGAGTTCGATCGCGAGCAGCGAGCGCATCTGCGCGTCGCGATTCTGCTCCACCACGAACACCGTCTCGTGCGCGTTGAGGAAATCCGCCACCGGCTGGTCGAAGGGGAAGCCGCGGATGCGCATGTAGTCCACGGCCACGCCCTGCGCGCGGAGCACGTCCACCGCCTCGCGAATCGCGGCATGACAGCCGCCGAACCCCACGATCCCGATGTCGGCTCCCTTCTGCGTGTTCAGCTCCGGCGCGGGCACCGCCTTGGCCGCGTTCGCGAGCTTGCGTACGAGACGATCCATCACTTCCTGATATGCGGCCGAATCCTCGGTGTAATTGCCGAGCTTGTCGTGACCGGAACCGCGCGTGAAGTAGGACCCTTTCGCGCTCACGCCGGGAAGCGTGCGCGCCGCGATCCCGTCGCCGTCCGCGTCGACATAGCGTGAGAACCGCTTGAGCTTCTCCACCTCCTCGGCGTTCAGCACCTTCCCGCGATCGGGACGGAAGTCGTCGTCCCACTTGAGGCGCTTCACCATCCAGTCGTTCATGCCGATGTCGAGGTCGCTCACGACGAACACCGGCGTCTGGAAACGCTCGGCGAGGTCGAACGCCTTCACCGCGTCGTAGAAGCACTCCTCGGGATTCGCCGGGAAGAGCATGATGTGCTTGGTGTCGCCGTGCGACGCGTACGCGATCGACATCAGGTCGGCCTGCTGCGTGCGCGTCGGCATTCCCGTGGACGGGCCCGTCCGCTGCACGTCGAAGATGACCGCGGGCGTCTCCGTGTAGTACGCGAGGCCGATGAACTCTTGCATCAGCGAGATGCCCGGGCCCGCCGTGGACGTGAACGAACGCGCCCCCGCCCAGTTCGCGCCGATCACGATGCCCGCCGCCGAGAGCTCGTCCTCCGCCTGGATGATGCAGAACTTCTTCTCCTTCGTCACCGGGTCCACGCGGTACTGATTGCAGAACATCGTGAACGCTTCCATCAGCGACGTCGCGGGCGTGATCGGATACCACGCGCCGACCGTCGCGCCCGCATAGACCGCGCCGAGCGCGGCCGCGGTGTTGCCGTCCATCAGGACGTAATCCGCGTTCGCGTTCATCGGCTCGAGGTGGAACGGCAGCGGACTCTGGAAATTCGCCTTCACGTAGTCGTAGCCGAGCCGGAGCGCCGTGAAGTTCGCATCGAGCAGTGCCTTCTTCTTGCTGAACTTCTCGTTCAGCGCCTGGTGGATCACGTCCATCTCGATCTCGAGGAGCGCCGCGAGTGCACCCACATAGGCGATGTTGCGCAGCAGCGTGCGGTCGCGATCACGCTGGAACGCCTCCACGCACATCTTGCCGAACGGAATCCCGAGCATGGTGATGTCGTCGCGCAGCAGCGACTCCTCGAGCGGCCACGACGAATCGTAGAGCAGACAGCCGCCCGGCCGCACCGTCGCGATGTCCCGCTCGTAGGTGCCGGTGTTCAGCGCGACGACCAGGTCGATCTCCGGCGGACGCGCCGTGTAGCCGTCCTTGCTGACCCGGATCTCGTACCACGTCGGAAGCCCCTGGATGTTCGACGGAAAAATGTTCTTGCCCGAGACGGGGATCCCCATCCGGAAGATGCTCTGCATGAGGAGCGAGTTGGCGCTCGCGCTGCCGGTACCGTTGACGGTGGCGATCTTGAACGAAAAATCATTGACCGAAGATGGAGGATGGAAGATGGAAGGCGTGCTCATCGCGCACCTCCGCCGGCCACTTCCATCTTCGATCTTCCATCTTCCATCTTCGATCTTCCATCTTCCATCTTCGCAAACGCGTAGGGGATGACCAACTCGAACTTGCGCATATCCCAAGCTGCGGTCGGGCATCTTTCCGCGCAGAGCCCGCAGTGCAGGCA
This sequence comes from Gemmatimonadaceae bacterium, assembly GCA_017881585.1. Taxonomy (GTDB): domain Bacteria; phylum Gemmatimonadota; class Gemmatimonadetes; order Gemmatimonadales; family Gemmatimonadaceae; genus Fen-1231. Next base: position 2,678 of record JADGQS010000119.1, read on the forward strand.
GACGTCCTCGTCCTTCACCATCACGCGCTTCGTCTGCGGCAGCGCGGCGGAGACGTAGATCTCCTGCGACGGGTTCACGGCCGGCGCGGAAAGTCTCGAGCGGAGATCGGCTTCGTCCCCATCCTTCGCGATCGTGAGGCAGTTCACGGGACACACGTCGACGCACGCATCGCACTCGATGCAGAGGTTCGCGGTGAAGTGCGTCTCGATGTCGCAGTTGAGGCAGCGCGCCACTTCCCGCGCCGTCTGTTCAGGGGTGAAGCCGAGTTCGACCTCGACGCTCACCGCCGAGAACCGCTTCACGAGCTCCTCGTGCGTCATCTTCGCGCGCGGCGACGGATTGTAGTCGTTCGAGTAGCTCCACGCGTGCATGCCGACCTTGGCGCTGATCAGGTTCATGCCGGGCGCGAGCCGCTCGGTGACCGCCTTGCCTTCGCAGTGATTGTGCATCGAGATGGCGGCCTGATGCCCGTGCTCCACGGCCCAGATGATGTTCTGCGGTCCCCACGCGGCGTCGCCGCCGAAGAAGACGCCCGCGCGCGTGCTCTGCAGCGTGGTCTTGTCCACCGTGGGCATGTCGTGCTTGTCGAACTCGATGCCGATGTCGCGCTCGATCCACGGGAACGCGTTGTCCTGTCCGATCGCGAGGATCACGGCGTCGCACGGAATGATCACGGTGCCCGTAACCTCGCTCTTCTGCTTGCCGTTCGACTCGCTCCACTTCAGCTGCTCGAACTCCATGCCCACGAGCGTGCCGTTCTCGTAGACGAAGCGCTTGGGCGCGTGGTTCTCGACGATCGCGACCTGCTCCTCCTCGGCGTCCTCGAGTTCCCACGGTGACGCCTTGAAAAACTTGCGCGACCGCCGGGCGATGACTTTCACGTCCGTGGCGCCGAGCCGCTTCGACGTGCGGCAGCAGTCCATCGCCGTGTTGCCGACGCCGATGATCAGCACGCGCTTCCCGATCTTCTCGATGTGGCCGAAGTGCACGGAGCCGAGCCACTCGATGCCGATATGGATGACGTCCTTCGAGTTGCCGTCATGGCGGCCCGGGATGTCGAGCTCCTTTCCTTTCGGCGCGCCGCTGCCGATGAACACGGCGTCGTACTTCTCCGCGAGCAGCGACTTGAGGCTGCTGACGTTCGTGCCGTAACGGACGTCGACGCCCATCCGGATGACGTAGTCGGTTTCCTCGTCGAGGACGGAAGCCGGAAGCCGGAACGCCGGAATGTTGAAGCGCATCAAGCCGCCGGCCTGCTTGTATTTTTCGTAGATCACGACGTCGTAGCCGAGCGGCATCAGGTCGTTCGCGACCGTGAGCGATGCGGGCCCGGCGCCGATCAGCGCGACGCGCTTGCCGTTCTTGGTCGCAGGCGCGGTGGGGAGCCGATCGCTGACGTCGTCGCGAAGATCGGATGCGACGCGTTTGAGCCGGCAGATCGCGACCGGCTTTCCATCGACGCGACCGCGGCGGCACGCGGGCTCGCATGGCCTGTCGCACGTGCGCCCAAGAATTCCCGGAAAGACGTTCGACTCGCGGTTGAGCAGGTACGAGTCGGTGTATTGTCCCTGCGCGATGAGCCGCAGGTACTCCGGCACATTCGTGTGGGCCGGGCACGCCCATTGGCAGTCGACAACCTTATGGTAGTAACGGGGATCGGAAACGTTGGTGGGCTGCAAGCAGAGACTCTCTCGGGAGCGGGGCTAGGGGCAGTTTGGCAGAGGGAATCGCAGATCGCAAGTTACTGCAGATCTGAGATGGGAGGGGCGAGACCAGGGGCGAGTGGCGAGACCAGTGGGGAGTGGCCAGGGTGAGTGGGGAGCGGGAAGAAACGAGAGGGGAGGGGCGAGTCTGAGGGGGAAGATCAGCGGGGAGTGGGGAGGAGATGAGAGTGGCGAGACACCACCGCGATGTCTCGCCACTCCTCGCTTCTCGATTTGTCGGTCGCCCTTCTCCCCACTCCCCACTCGTTTCTTCCCACTCCCCACTCACCCTGGCCACTCCCCGCTGGTCTCACCACTCCCCGCTAGACTCGCCCCTCTGATCTCAAGTCTTGAGTTATGGAACGATGTTCCGCACTGTCGGATACTTGATCCCAAGCTGTTCAAGGTACGTCGCATATTTCTTGGGATCATAGTAGAACGGCTTCATGAGCGGCCTGTACTTCTCCATCCTTTCCTTGTTCAGCCAGATCGGCGGCTGATCCGTCGCCGCGAAGAACGGCTTGTACTTGATGTCCTTCGTCTCGACGTTGGTGAAGTAATCCTTCGCATCCTTCAGCAGCTGAGGCTCAAGCAGGATGTCGAGCATCGTCATCGCCTGGACCTTCGCGCCCGCGATCACGCCCTTGTGCGCGATCGGCGTCGCCATCGAAATCGCATTTGCCCAGTGATGCCCCGGCAGTCCCGGAATGTTCGACGGATAGTTCAGCGTGATCGTCGGCACCACCCAGCTCACGTCGCCGATGTCGTCCGAACCGCCGCCCGTGCGCTGCGCCTCGATCGCGCCGCCGCTCAGTTGCAGCCCGCGATCGCCCTCGAGCAGTCCGGTCTCGCGCGCACCCAACTCGCGCTGCGTTCCCTTCGCGAGCAGCTGGTCCTTGTCGTCCCACTTCGGCATCCCGACCTTCTTGATGTTCGCGTACATGTCCTCGGCCACCGGGCGGCTGAAGTGTCCGCTCCAACCGGAGCCGACCATCATCACCGTGTCCACCTGTGTGCCCGTCATCATCGCGGCCGCCTGCGCCTTCTTCTTGGCGTCCTCGAACATCGCCATCGTGCGATCGTAGTCGAGGTGGCGGAAGTAGAACCAGATGCTCGCCGTCGACGGCACGACGTTCGGCTGGTCACCGCCGTCGGGGATCACGTAGTGCGAGCGCTGTGCCAGCTCCATGTGCTCGCGCTGGAATTCCCACGACATTCCCATTAGCATCGCCGCGTCGAGCGCGCTCTTGCCCCGCCACGGCGCGCCGGCCGCGTGCGCCGCCTGGCCCTTGAACTTGAATATCGCCGAGATGAGCGCGTTCGAGCCCGACTGGCCGTACGAGACGGCGAGGCTGTTTCCGACGTGCGTGAAGAGCGTGACGTCCACGTCCTTGAAGACGCCGGCGCGCACCAGCCACGCCTTGCCCGACATGAGTTCTTCGGCGACGCCGTCCCAGATCTGGATCGTGCCCTGAATGTGGTCGCGCTCCATGATCTTCTTCACCGCGAGCGCCGCCGCGATGTTGAGCGGCTCGCCGGAGTTGTGTCCCTCGCCGTGCCCAGGCGCGCCCTCGACGAGCGGATCGTGCCAGCCCACGCCGGGCTTGTTGCTCGCCTGCGGAATGTCGTCGATGTCCGATCCGAGCGAGATCACCGGCTTGCCCGATCCCCAAGTCGCGACGAACGCGGTCGGAATGCCGGCGACGTTGCGCTGCACCTTGAACCCGTTCTGCTCGAGGATTCCCGTGAGGTACTTCACCGTCTCGAACTCCTGGAAACCAGGCTCGCCGAACGAGAAGACCTCGTCCACCATCTCCTGTATCAGCTTGGCCTCGCCCTGCACGAGATCCGCGGCCTCGGTTTTCAGCTTCTCGAGCTGCGGCGTGCCGGGATACACGTACTTGATGGAATCGGCGGCATGGCTGTTGCCGCGTCCGCCTTGCGCCAGGAGCGACGCCGGTGTGAGCGGAACGGTGAGGGCCAGCGCCGCGATCGAAAAAGCGGCGGACATGAGGCGAATCGGCAATTGGCGGGGCATCGAACGATCTCCGGTGGGGTCAAAAAAACGGCGCGAGTAGTCATCTTCGATCTTCCCTCTTCGATCTTCCAGCTATGTCCTGAGCAATCTCTTGGCGAGCAGATACAAGGGATAACTTGCAGCGATCACCACCACGGCGCGAATGCTGTTGGCCTGGTCGCCGATGAACCACGCGGGATGCGGCAGCGCCGCCGCCACATCGCCGGGCGACCGGAGAATCCCCGCTCCGATGGTGTTGCCGACGATGAGGGCGAGCCCGAAGGCCACGCCCAGGACCTTCAGCAGACGCGAGGGATTTTTGTCTGGCATGAGGGCCGAACTTACGATATATGCTTGGGACATGACCAGCCTCCTGCCGCTCGTCCTCGCGTTCTCGCTCCAGCAGAGCCCCGACTCCGTCGTGGCGCGGGCAGCCAAGGTCATCGCACCGCTGACCGACTCGAGGATTGCACGGACCGCGACGACCATCGGGGAATCCCCTGTGTTGGTCGGGTGATGTGCGACGTTATTATAGATGCGTCACCCCCCACACGACGAGGTCTGGTTTTATGTCCCGTTCACGATTCGGCATTGTCTTCTCGATCGCTCTGATCGCATCGCTCGCCGGATGGCGTTCCGGCGGATCCGTTCCGCCCGCCGATCCGGCGCGCGCGACGCTCGACAGCGCGATCCTCAAGTCGTTGCGCTGGAGGAATGTCGGCCCCGATCGCAGCGGAAGGTCGATCGCGGTCTCCGGTGTGAACGGCCAGCCGAAGGTCGGCTACTTCGGCGCGACCGGCGGCGGACTCTGGAAGACGACCGACGGCGGTGAGCACTGGGCGAACATCACCGACGGGCAGATCCACAGTTCGTCCGTGGGCGCCGTGACGGTGAGCGCGACCGATCCGAACGTCGTCTTCATCGGCATGGGCGAGTCGTGCATCCGCGGTGACATCCAGCCCGGTGACGGCGTGTACAAGTCCACCGACGCGGGGAAGACCTGGACGAACGTCGGCTTCGGGAACTCGGACGCGATCTCGCGCATCCGCATCCATCCGACGAACCCGAACATCGTGTTCGTCGCGGACTTCGGGAAATACGGCGTCAACAGCGAAGAGCGCGGCATCTTCAAGTCGACGGACGGCGGGAAGAGCTGGCGCAAGGTTCTCTACAAGGGACCGGAGTCGGGCGGCATCGACGTCGAGATAGACCAGAAGAATCCGAACGTCATGTACGCGGCGCTCTGGGAGGCGTACCGCAAGGAATGGCAGATGTCGAGCGGCGGTCCCGGCAGCGGGATGTACAAGTCGACCGACGGCGGCGAGAGCTGGACCGAGATTACCCATGCAACGGGACTGCCGGCGGGGATCGACGGCAAGATCGGCATCTCCGTCTCGCCCGTCGACCCGAACCGCGTGTTCGCACTCGTCGAGAACGAGAACGGCGGGCTGTTTCGCTCGGACGACGCCGGCGCAAGCTGGTCGCTCATGAACAATGAGCGCCGGTTCCGTCAGCGCGCATTCTACTACACGCACGTCTTCGCCGACACGAAGAACAGGGACCTCGTCTACGTCGGGAACGTCGGGACCTATCGTTCGACTGATGGCGGGAAGACGTTCGACCAGCGCCAGTTCGCGGGCGGCGATTCGCACGACCTGTGGATCGACCCGAACGACAACAACCACGTCCTGCACGCGGCCGATCCGGGCGGCGACGTCACCTTCAACGCGCTCGCCGATGCGCCGACGTGGACGGCCAAGGCCTATCCAACGGCGCAGATCTACCACATC
>JADGQS010000120.1 GCA_017881585.1 Gemmatimonadaceae bacterium
CGCGATGGCGGCCCAGAAAGTCCGATAGCAGAGGGTTCAGCTTTTCCGGCGACTCGATCGGCAGCGCGTGGCGCGAGTCGGCAACGACCCTGACCTGCGCGTTCTTCATGCGGCGTGCCCACCCTTCCTTCACGGCGACCGGCACGTAGTCCTGGTCGGAGGCGACGACCAGCGTCGGCGCGTCGATGCCGCCGATCCGGTCGAGTACGCTCCATCCGATGATCGCCTCCTGCGAGGCGATGTACGCGCGCTTGTCGTTCGCCGCCATGCGTTCGCGGAACAGTTGCCGCATGTCTTCCTGTTCGGGCCTCGGAAAGAGGCGCTTCGCGAGCATCTTCCCCATTCCCTTCGGGCCGAAGACGCGCGAGATGATCCGGCGCAGGCGAAACGCGCGGAGTTCATTGCGCGTGCGCGGCACCAGTTCCGGTCCGCTGTTCACGATCGTGAGGGTCCGGACGGACCTCGGCGAATCGACCGCGAGCTGGAACGCGGTCATCCCGCCCATCGAGAGCCCGACGATGTGCGCGGGCGCGGCGCCGAGTGAGTCGAGGAGCGAGGCGGCGTCCGCGGCGAACTGTGCAACGCTGAACGGTCCGCCCGGCTTCAGCAGGTCGCGCGACCGGCCGCTGCCGCGCGCGTCCATCGCGATCACGCGATACGATCCCTTGAGCGCCTCGATCTGGGGCGCCCAGTCGAGCGTGCTCGATCCCAGCCCATGCAGCAGCAGCACGGGTTCGCCGCTCCCGGCTTCCTCGTAGAACAGCTCGGCGTCGTTCGTTCGCAAGGTCGGCATCGATTCGGTCCGTAGGAGCCTGCGCTCTCGCGCAGACCATTGTATTCGTTGCGGCGCCTTGGCGCACCAGTTGTGTGCCTGAACAGGCGCCGTGTTGCGGATTCGCCCTTGACAACAAAATGCCAATACCTATTATCACATTGCTAATGCGTATAAGCAACAGTCGTGTCACGGCCACCGAGGTGGCAAGAAAGGCCGGGGTGTCGCAACCCACGGTCTCGCTCGTGCTCTCGCGCAATCCAAAAGCGAGGGTCGCGCCCGCAACTCGAGCGCGCGTTCTCAAGATCGCGCAAGAACTCGGCTACCGGCCCAACCGCCTCGCGCAGGGGCTGGTTCGCCGCCGGTCGTACGCGCTCGGCGTGATCGTGCCCGGCTTCGACAATCCGGTTTACGCCGCTGTCATCTCCGGTGCCGAGAAGGTGGCGGCGCAGGCCGGATACGCAGTGCTCCTCTGTGAGGCGAAGGGCTCCGAGGTCGTGCAGCACCTCGAGGCGCTGCGCGACCGTCAAATAGATGGAGTGATCATCGCCGGCATCGCCGCGTCCACACTTCCCGCGGCCGCGCTCGACGGACTGAACGTCGTCCTCGTCAACCAGCCGTCCGAAAAATTCTCGACCGTCGGCAGCGACTCGCTCAAGGCCGGCACGATCGCGGCGGAGCATCTCCTCGCGCTCGGCCATCGCCGCCTCGCGTTCCTCGGTCCCGCTGACGCGATCCCCGCGTTCCGCCTGCGCGAGCGGGGATTCTTTCAGGCGCTGCGCGGCGCCGGCGTGCCCCTCTCCTCGGAGCTCATCCAGCGCGCAGCGGCGACGGTCGCCGGCGGACTCGCGGGAATGCGCGCGCTGCTCGCGCTCTCCGAGCGGCCCACGGCCGTGTTCTGCGCGAACGATCTCATGGCGCTCGGCGCGCACAAGGCCTGTTCGGTCGCCGGAGTCGGGCTTCCGCGAGATCTCTCGCTGCTCGGATGCGACGACATCGAGATGGCACAGCTCGTCACGCCGGAGCTCTCGACGATTGCCGTGCCAGCGCGCGAACTCGGCGCGCGCGCCGTTCGCCTCCTGCTCAAACAGATCGATGCGCACGGCGCGCTGCCACCCGCCTCGCAATTGCTTGCAGTGAAGCTCGTCGCCCGCGGAACCACGGGTCAGCACGCACCCGCCCAACCCAGGTAGTCCCCAAGAGCAGACCTTCAGAAGGAGGAGTTTGATGATGTTTCGCACGATCCTTGCTCGCGCGATTCGCGGTGCCGCGATCCTTGCCGCGATTCCGGCACTCGCATTTGCGCAAACCGGACGAATTTCCGGAACGGTGACGGACGGTTCGAAGAATCCAGTCGCCGGCGCGCAGGTCCTCGTTTCGGCGGTGGGACTTTCCGCCGAATCCGGCACGGACGGCAGGTACACCGTGACCGGCGTTCCCGCGGGGACGTACCAGGTCCGTGTCTACCGGCTCGGCTTCAAGGCCAAGACGATGACGGACGTGACCGTCACGGCCGGACAGAGCGCCAGTTTGGCGATTTCGCTCGAGGCCGCGATGGTGCAACTCGGCGGCGTCGTCGTGTCGGCATCGCGTCGCGTGGAGAAAGTCACCGACGCACCGGCTGCCGTCACGACCATCGATGCGCACGCGCTCGAGGGTACGGTCGGCAATTCGTTCGCTCCGGCGCTGAAGGGCGTGCCGGGACTCGACTTCATCCAGGTGGGCGTCACGGCGGCCGCGGTGAATGCGCGTGGATTCAACTCGTCGTTCAACACCCGCATGCTGCAGACCGAGGACGGTCGCATCGCGACGCTCGTCGAGTCGGGTCTTCCCGCCGGTGTCCTGACGACGATCCCGAAGGTGGACATCGCGAGCGTCGAAGTGCTGACGGGTCCCGGTGCGGCGCTGTACGGGCCGGATGCGTCGAACGGTGTCATCACGCTTACCACGAAGGATCCGAAGGCGTTCCCGGGCTACACGCTCGAAGTCTCCGGCGGCACGCGCAGCTTCTACGATATCCAGGGCCGCTACGCCGGCGTGACGTCGAGCGGGAAGTGGGGTTTCAAGCTCGATGCCGAAAAGCAGTCGGCGAACGACTACACCTATGTGCCGTCCTATCCGAATCCGCTGAGCACGACTACGACGCCCCTCCCGCCGGCGGTCGAAAAGGGAACGAGCTTCAACACCAACGTCACGCGCGGCAACGGCATGCTCGCATACTATTTCGACAACGGCGGCCGTCTCTCGGTGGACGCCGGCGCGAGCGCGACCTACGGGATCGGCCAGACCAATCTCGGCCGCAACCAGCTCGTGAACTACGGCTACAAGCACTTGCAGCTCAAGTACACCGGCGCCCGCTGGTTCGCGCAGGCGTACGAGAACTCTTCGACGGGCGGCGGCACGTTCCAGCTCAACGGCTACACCACGAACTCGATCAGCCATCCCACGATCTCGGCCGATTCGGCAAAGGCGCTGGCGTCGTTCCCCGGCGAAGGCCGCCTGATGGCGGCGGAAGTCCAGAACAACTTCTCGTTCGGCATGCTCGGCCAGTCCGGCGTGAAGGCGCTGGACGAGACGCACGTGACCTGGGGCGTGCAGTATCGCCGTGACCGCGTGAGCTCATACATGGATTGGCTCACGGACCGGGCCACCCGCACGGCGATCCTGACCGAACAGAAGGGCGCGTATGCGCAGATCGAGACGCCCTGGTCGCAGCTGTTCCGCACCGTGCTGTCGGCGCGCTACGACCAGCCGGACAGGTACGGCTCGCAGTTCTCACCCAAGGCCGCGATCCTGTTTTCGCCGGTCGCCGACCAGACGTTCCGCGTGACGTACAGCAAGGCGTTCAAGTCGCCGACGATCCTGATGACGGATTTCTACTTCCCGAACTTCGCACCGTTCGTCGGCGTGTTCGGCAACACGCAGGGATACGATGTCAAGAACGCGGCGGGGACGATCACGGCGTCGTACGGCCCGATCCAGCCGGAGAAGAACGACACGTGGGAAGTCGGCTACAAGGGTGAGATCAGCAACAAGCTCTTCATCGACATCACCGCGTACCAGACCAAGTACCAGAACTTCCAGAGCCCGCTGAGCGTGATTGCGAACCCGTTCGGCGGATCGACCGCCTACAATCACGCTACCGGCGCGAAGGTGACCGATCCGGCCGGCGGCCCGCAGATCGTTCTCATCTACTACAACCTCGGCGAGGCCACGATCGGCGGCATCGATGCCGGCCTCAAGTACTACTTCACGGACAACGTGTCGATGTCGGGCAACATCGGCCTCCTGAAGGTCGACACGATCAAGACGACGAACGCCGAAGCCACGGCCATCAACAGCACGTCGGCGAAGGTGAACGCCGGAATGGACTGGACCAACGTGATGCCGAACGTGAACGCCGGCTTCTCGATGCGGTATGTGAACCGCTACACTTTTACGTCGGGCGTGAACCGCGGAATCATCCCGTCGTTCGGGACGCTGGATTTCTCGGCGAGCTATCTCGTTCGGACCGGAACCCGGATCACGCTGCAGGCGCAGAATCTGCTCGCGTGCGTCGGCGGAACGTCCACGCCGCCGGCCGCCGGTATTTCGTCGAGCGCGTCGACCAATCCCGCGACCACGGGCAACGCGACGTATACCGTCAAGCAGTCGTGCGGCTTCGGACAGACGCACCAGGAAATGCTGAACATGCCCGCGATCGGTCCGCTGGTGTTCCTCGGCGTGCGGTGGGACGGGCGCTGAGCACCTCCCGCTCAGACGAGTTCATCGCCGGCGTCTTCAGGGACGGCGCCGGCGGGCGGCGGTATAAGCTGTTCCGGCCGTCGGCGGAGAAGATGCCGTCGGCCGGACAGCGCACCCTCGTGGTGGTCCTCCACGGGTGCACGCAGGACGCCGACGACATCGCACGCGGCACGCGCTTCAACGAGGCGGCCGCGCGCGATGGATTCGTCGTGTTGTATCCCGAGCAGCCCGAGACGGCGCATCCCCGCAAGTGCTGGAACTGGTACGAGCCGGGACAGATCCGTCGAGGTGCAGGGGAGGCCGCGATCATCGCGAACCTGACGCTGAAGATCGCGCGTGAGGAGGGGATCGACCCCAGGCACGTGTTTCTCGCGGGGATTTCCGCCGGCGCGGCGATGGCGGCGAACCTCGCCGCCGGGTATCCGGAGGTGTACGCCGCGGTGGCGTTCCATTCCGGACTTCCGGCGCTCGTCGCGAACGACGTCGCGTCTGCGCTCGCCGTGATGAGCAAGGGACCGGCGGAATCCGACGAACTCGGCGCGCTCGCGTTCCACGAAATGGGCGCGCATGCTCGCGTGGTGCCCGTCATCGCGTTCCATGGAGCGTCGGACCCGTCGGTATCGGTGGTCAACCTTCGGGCGATCGCGCGCCAGTGGGTGGTCGCGAACGCGCTCGCGGCGCGCGCGAAGCCGCCGGAACCGGTGGAGGTCCATCCGGCGGACCATCGTCTCTCCGGGCTGCGCTACGTACTTTCCAATGGCACGGTGCTCGCGGAGGCGTGGCGCGTGGAGGGGTTGGCGCACGCGTGGTCCGGCGGATCGGCGGCGGGTTCGTACGCCGATCCCGGCGCGCCGGACGCCACCACGATGATGCTCGAGTTCTTCCGCAGCCATCCGAGGCCATGAGCAGCGGACATGCGATGAGGCCATCATGAGAGGAACCGCCTTGCACGCCAAAGGCTCGACGTTTCACACCACGGCCGACTTCGTTCGCGCCGAATACGGCGACGCCATGCTCGCGCGTGTGCTCGTGGACCTGAGTCCCGAGGCTCGCGCGAGCGTGGAGCGCGCGTCGGCCACCGACGAGCTGGACTACGACCTGCTGCAGGAGCTCTGGGCGGCGACCGACGCGATTATCGGTGCTGCCGATCCAGGCTGGATGGAGCGTGCCGGCGCGTTCTCGATAGGACTGCGCGGCGCGCAGATGTACGGCGGGATACTCCGCAAGAAGGATCCGGCGGAGTTCCTCACGCAGAGCATCTCGCTGTTCAAGCTCTACTACCATCCGGGCGACATCGAACTGGTGGAGCATGTGCCGGGGCGCGCGGTGCTCCGGCTCGTCGGATTCGAGTCGCGCACGCCGCTCTTCTGCCGCCGACAGACCGGCGGCCTCACGAAGGCGATCGAGCTCGCGGGCGGCGACAACGCGGCGACGCGGCACGTCCGCTGCGAGCACGAGGGCGACGCATTTTGCGAATGGGAGCTCACCTGGGGTTCGGCCGACAAGAATCCGCGTGACGTCCCGCGTAGCGCGTAGCCGCGCCCGTGCTCTAAGTTGAGCGCGTGCTGAAATCATCCATACTTGGCCTCGTCGTACTCTCGCTGATCGTCGTTGGCACCGGGTACGCCGGCTCGTTTGCGCCCGGCGGTCCCACCGCGTGGGCGCCCTGGTGCCTCTCGACCGGAACCTGCGGCGCGCTGATGTCGCTCATGGCGCTCGGCGCGGTGCGCCGCGGCCGCATCGCGCCTGTCCTCCGATGGGTGTTCGCTGGGATGTTTCTCTGGTGCGGCGGCTGCTTTGCGGTGGCGCTCGCACTGCCGGCAAACGAAGGGGCGGGCGGCACCCTCCTGTTCGGCTTTCCCCTTCGCTCGACCATCGTGCTTCTCGGAGTGGCCGTGGTGCCGATCCTCGTGTTTCCGCTGGCGTGGGCGCTCACGTTCGACTCCTCGATGCTGAGTGAGGACGACTTGCGAAGACTGCGTGAAGCCCAGGCGGCAATGGCGCTGGCGAGCCGCGCCGCCGCAGGCGAGGGCTCGAAGTGATCGCGCTTCTTCAGGCGTCGCTGCCGCGGATGACGCAGCCGCTGATCGTGACGATCGCGCTCCTGTACTTTGCGGTCGTCGCGGTGATCGCAACGTGGGCCACGCGGCGAACCAAGAACGAGCGCGACTTCTTCGTCGCGGGGGCCGGTGTCGGCCTGTGGACGCTGGCGATCGCCAAGATGGCTGCGTCGCTGTCCGGATTCTCGTTCGTCGGGGGACCGGGGCTCGTCTACACGATCGGCCTTGCGGGGGTGTTCATCATCCTCCCGGGGGCGCTCTCGAACGCACTCGGTGCGTGGGTGCTCGCGAAGAAGATGCGCCTGCTCGGCGAAACGCGAGGACTGCTGACGGTCCCGGCCGCGATCGGTGCGCGGTACCGCTCGCCGGCGGCCCAGGGGCTCGCGGCGGTTGGAATCCTCATCGCCGTCATCGGTTACATGGCGACCAACCTGCTGGCGCTCGGCATCGTGATCGAAGCCATCTTCGGAACGTCGCTCGCCGCGGGAATCTGGATCGGCACGGCGGTCATTCTCGCGTACTCGGTGGCTGGCGGCATCCTCGCCGGGATCTACACCGACGTGTTCCAGGGATCGGTGATGGCGGTCGCGTCGCTGATGGTCGTCGCGTTCGCGCTCAAGGCGGGCGGCGGACTGCACCACATCTCGCAGTCCATCATGCAGGCCGACGCGAAGTTCCTCGGACCGTGGGGTACCGCGGGACCCATCACGGCGCTCTCGTTCTTTTTCGTGTTCAGCGTCGGATCGCTCGGCCAGCCCAATGTCATCCACAAGTTCTACATGCTGAAGAATCCGCGGCAGCTCAAGTGGTATCTGCTGCTCATGTCCGTCGCGCTGCTGACGGCGCAGCTGATCTACATCGCGATCGGCGTCGTGGTCAAGGCGCTCGTCACGCAGGGTACGCTGGCTCCGCTCGCGAAGGCGGATCAGGCCACGCCGATGTTCCTCCTGCACGCCGCGCCGGTGCTCGTGGCCGGCCTCGTCTTCTCCGGCGTGGCCGCGGCGATCATGGCGACGGTGAACTCCTTCATGAACGCCGGCGCCGCGGCGCTCACGCTCGACATTCCGACGGCCTTCGGACGGAAGCTGAGCGACGAGCTGCTCTGGGGACGCATCACCACCATCGTGCTCGCGATCATCGCGGCCGGCGTCGCGCAGGTGTCCGGAACGCTCGTCGCCTTTCTCGGCATCTTCGGATGGGGACTCTTCGCGTCGACGATCGCTCCCGCACTCGCGATCGGGCTCAACTGGGAGGGCGCGACGAAGGCGGGTGCGATCGCGTCCATCTGCACGGGGCTCGGGCTCACGCTCGTGGGCGGGACCCTCGGCTACTTCAAGATCATCAAGTTGCCGACCGGCGTGGACGTCGCTTCGCTCTCGCTGATCACGTCGCTGCTCGTGTTCTTCGCGGTCTCGTGGATCACGCGCCGGAACGCCGCGAGCGAGCTCGACGCCGATATCCAGCTGGTGATGGAGGCATGACGATGCGATTCGCCGAACTGAAAGTCGGGCAGTCCGCCGAGCGAACGAAGCTGATGACGGAATCTCTCGTGAACGCCTACGCGGAACTCACGGGCGATTTCAGTCCCGTGCACATCGATGAG
>JADGQS010000031.1 GCA_017881585.1 Gemmatimonadaceae bacterium
GAACGGGTTCACGCCCGCCCAGCTCTCGGCGTTCGGCGTCCTCTTCGACCAGACGCTCTATCCGATCGACACTGCGGCATTCGGCCCGCCCACCGACCTCGACAACAACGGCCACGTGATCATGCTGATGTCGCCCACGGTGAACGCCGATACGCCGACTGCGACGTGCAACGCGTCCGGCTTCGTGGCCGGTTTCTTCGATTCGGGCGACTTCGACGGGCCGAGCGACCCGAACTCCAATCAGGGTGAGATTTTCTACTCGATCGTCCCGGACCCGCTCGGCCAGTTCAGTTGCACGCACACCGTCGGCGACGTGGGCTTCGACGTCCCCGGCACGTTCATGCACGAAATGCAGCATCTCATCAACTTTTCGCAGCACGTGGTGGTCAGCGGCGGCGCCCAGTCATCGAGCTGGCTCGACGAAGGGATGAGCATCGTCGCCGAGGAACTCGGCTCGCTGTACTACGAGAAGAAGTACACGTGCCCCGGCCCGCAGTGCACTGGCGGCGCGGGGCAGATGTTCCCCGACTCCTCGCAAGGATTCGTGAACGACTTCCTGTTCGACTCGTACCAATACGCGCTCATGCCGGATACGGCGACCATCACGCTCAGCACCGACGACCAGGACGGATTCTCGTGGCGCGGCGGCGCCTGGCTCTTTGCGCGCTGGCTGGGCGACCAGGTGGGCAGCAGCGTATACAGACAACTTGAACGCGGACCCGCCAACGCCATCACCGACGTGCAGCAGGTAACGGGACAGACGTTTCCGGCACTCTTCGCCAACTTCGGGCTCTCGCTCTACACCGACAGCCTGCCGGGCTTGCCGCGCAGCACGGCGCCGGCCGCGAACCGATTCGTGAGCCGCAACATGAAGCAGCTGTGGGCGCGGGCGTTCGCCACCGCGGGGCCGAGCGCGAGCTTTCCGTACCAGAACCCGGTGCAGCTTTTTCCGATCAGCACCGACACCTCGACGTCGGTGCTGCTGCCGGGCACGATGACGTTCTTCCGTCTCGACACGCCGGCCGGCGCCGCCACCGTCACGATTCGGTTCGCTGCTCCGGGCGGGGCTGCGTTCTCACCCGTGCTCCATCCGCAGCTTGCCGTGTTCCGCTTGCCCGCAGGCCAATAGCGCTGGGAGGCGTCTGTCGCTGGCGCCGATCTCCGGGTGACCGGCGTCGCCGGCGTTCACCGCGATTGCTTGAGGAAACGCTCCGCGACCTGCTCGAGCCGGTCGTCGCCTTCCGCGCGCGCGCTCTCGAGCTTGCGCTCGACGAACGCCCGGAGCCGCGGCTCGCCCCACGCGTAGCCGGTGGCCTCCTCCGCCTCGAGCACTTCGCTCACACGCGCGCCCTCGAGCAGCGCGGAGGCGGCGGCTTCGTCGTACGACGGGTCGTCGCGCGGCGGCAGCGCCCAGTTGCGGCGAGGCTTCGGCGCTTCGTGATCTTCCTTGGTGAATGCGCGCGACATTGCTTCGACCGGCCGAATGAGGAGGGGCGTGGAGACGATTATAGTATATCTATCTCTTGCCTCTGGTGATATTGAATCGTGCCCGGACTTTTCGACGAGCTGAAACTGCGAGGCCTCACGCTGCGGAACCGCATCGCCGTGTCGCCCATGTGCCAGTACTCCTGCACCGACGGACTCGCGAACGACTGGCACTTCGTGCATCTCGGGAGCCGCGCGGTGGGCGGCGCCGCGCTCGTGTTCGCCGAGGCGACGGCGGTGACGCCGGACGGGCGCATCTCGCCGCAGGACCTCGGCATATGGAACGACGCGCAGGCCGATGCGCTGGCGCGGACCGTGTCGTTCATCGATGCGCAGGGCGCGGCGGCGGGAATCCAGCTCGCGCACGCGGGCCGGAAGGCTTCCACGTTCCGGCCCTGGGACGGCAGCGGCGCGGTGCCGGTGCCGGCAGGCGGCTGGGCGCGCGTGGACGCTCCGAGCGCGATTCCATTTTCGGCCGATTACCTCGTGCCGCACGCGATGACGGAGGCCGAGATCGCCGGCGTGGTCGAGGCGTTCGCGGCGGCGGCGCGGCGCGCGCTCGCGGCGGGATTCCGCGTGATCGAACTGCACGCCGCGCACGGCTACCTGCTGCACGAGTTTCTCTCGCCGCTGAGCAATACGCGCACCGATCGCTATGGCGGCGCGTTCGAGAACCGGACGCGCTTCGTGCGCGAGGTGGCGGCTGCGGTTCGTCGGGTGTGGCCGGACTCGCATCCGTTGTTCGCGCGCATCTCGGCGACCGACTGGACCGACGGCGGATGGGACCTGCCGCAGTCGATCGAACTCGCTCGCGCGCTGAAGGAGTGCGGCGTGGATTTGATCGACGCATCGTCGGGCGGGAACGTCGCGACGGCCAAGATTCCGCTGGGGCCGGGGTATCAGACGCCATTCGCCGAAGCGATCAGGCGGGAGGCGGGCATCGCGACGGGCGCCGTCGGGTTGATCACGGATGCCGTGCAGGCAGAGCACGTGATTCGCACCGGGCAGGCGGACATCGTGCTGCTCGCGCGCGAGATGCTGCGGGATCCGTACTGGCCGCTGCGGGCGGCTCGGGAGCTGGGCGCTACGGTCAGCTGGCCTGCGCAATACCTCCGCGCCGGTCCCAAGGGGGCGCCGCAACGGCAGACGTGAGTGGGGAGTGGCGAGATGGATGCGGAATGCGGGATTTCGACCCGATGCAGAATGCAGAAGAGGAATGCGGAATGCGGGAGAAGAATCGAGTGTTGAGACGGATTCGGAATGCGGGTTGAGTGGCGAGAAAGAGAAAGGGCGCGACAACTTCGGTCGCGCCCTTCTCATTTCTCCCCGCTAACTCGCCGCTCCCCTCTCCACCCAGCATTCCGCATTCCTCTTCTGCATTCTGCATCGGGTCGAAATCCCGCATTCCGCATCCATCTCGCCACTCCCCACTCCCATCCAGTCTCCCATCTCGCTCCTGCAGTTACCGCTCGCGAGCACGCGGATCCGCCCTGACGGCAAACATCTGCGTATAGCTCTTCCCGTTCACCGTGAGTTTCGCCGTGAACGTCCCCGTCAATTTTGGCGCGCCACCGCCGCGGCCTCCTCCGCCACCACCGCGCCCGCCTCGCCCTCCGCCGGGAACGACAGGGACCGCATCCCACACCACCCGATGCATGCCGGCGCTTGCGGAGAACGGCTCCGGCGGCGTGCGCCAGAGCGGCGACGTGTTCGGAATACCACCACCGCCGCCGCGACCGCCCTGCGCCGCGGGCTGGCTCGAGGCATCGGTCGAGAATGTGCGCACGCTCGTTCCCGCGGCGTCAAGAATCTCGAGCGTGAGCGTACCCGTCGCCGCCGACCTGAGGTAGAAGTCGATCATCGCGCCGTTCGGCGGATTCAGCGCCTGCGGTTCGTCCTTCTGGAGCGGCGTTCCGTTGTCGCCGCCCTGCAGCACGTTGATCGCGTCGGCCGGCTTGAAGAGATGTGCGTCGGCCGTCAGCACCGCGTTGTTCACCTGGCGCAGCGGGCTGATGTCGTCGATCACCCAGAAGCCGCGGCCGTGCGTGGCGACGACGAGATCGTTTTCATAGAACTCGAAGTCGCGCACCGACGTCGCCGGCATGTTCAGCTGCAGCGGCTGCCAGCTGTCGCCGTCGTCGAGCGAGACGAACGCGCCGCGCTCGGTGCCGGCGACCAGCAGCCCCTGACGCTTTGGATCTTCCTTCACGACGTGCACGTACACACCGGCCGGAAGGCCGTTCGAGATTCGCTGCCACGTCTTGCCCATGTCGCGCGTGCGATACACGTACGGCTCGAAATCCTGCAGCTGGTGGCGGTCGACGCTGGCGTACGCGGCGTTGAAATCGAAGTGCGACGCTTCGACCGTCGTCACACGGCTCCATGCGGTGAGCACGGACGGCGTCACGTTCTGCCAGCTCTTCCCGTCGTTCGTCGTGACGTGAACGAGCCCGTCGTCCGTGCCGGCCCAGACCATCGGGACCAGCAGCGGTGACGGCGAGAGCGTGTAGACCACGCCGCGATTTCCGTTGCGATCCGTGTCCGCGGCAGCCGCCGCATCGAGAGTCGACGGCACGCCCGGCGCGGGACGCGTGAGGTCGCCGCTGATCTGCGTCCAGTTTCGCGCGCCGTCGGTGGTCTTGAAGACGAACTGGTTCGAGTAGTACATCGCTCGCGGGTCGGCGCGCGAGATCACGAGCGGCTGCGTCCAGTCGGTGCGCGCGGGCTCGGTCAGGCGCGCCCCGGTGGTACCCGGCACCGGCGTGTTGAGCTCGAGGTCGAAGGCGCCACCCGTACCGCCGTACACGATCCCGGGATGCAGCGGATCGCCCGCCGTGTAGCCGCTCTCGCCGCCCGCGCCGATCGGCTCCCAGTCGCGCATCGAGATTTCTCCAAACTTGCCGCGGCTGCAGACGGCCACCGCGCCGCTGTCCTGCTGCGCACCCGTCACCCAGTACGGGAAGCGATAGTCGATGCTCACGTGATAGATCTGCGCGATCGGCTGGTTGATCCACGAACTCCACGTCACCTCGCGCGGGTCTTCCGTCTTCGCGTTGCGCGTGATGATCGCGCCTTGGTCGCTCGCGACGATCATGGTGTTCGGATCGTCAGGCGAGACCCATGCCTGATGGTAGTCGTCGCCGCCCGGCGAACCGCGCAGCGGAACCCATGTCCTGCCACCGTCCTTCGTGCGATTGACAACGACGTTGGGCACGTAGACGACGTCCGGATCCCTGGGATCCACGGTCACGTGCTCGAAGTACCAGCCGCGTCCGCTGAGCGCCGGATCGGACGACATCTTCGTCCACGTCGCGCCGCCGTCGTCGGAGCGGAAGAATCCGCCCTGTACCGGCTGCGCCGCGGTGCCTCCGCGTCCGCCACCGCCGCCCGCAGGTGCCGCCGGTGCGGGCGCTGACGCATCGGGCTCCAGGCAGTCGACCACCGCGTACACGCGGCGCGGATTGCCGGCGGACACCGCGATCCCCGTCTTGCCAATTCCCGACTTCGGAAGCCCGGCCGTCAGCTGCTTCCACGTGTTGCCGCCGTCGGTCGACTTGAAAATGCCGCCGCCCGGTCCGTTCGAAGGACGATATGTGTACCACGGCGGCCGCCGCGTATTCCAGAGTCCCGCGTAGATCACGCTCGAGTTCGTCGGATCGATCACGACTTCGACCGCGCCGATGTTCTCATCCTTGTAGAGCACCTTCTTCCAGCTCTTGCCGCCGTCCGTCGAGCGGAACACTCCGCGCTCCGCGCTCGGCGCGTACAGATGCCCGATCGCCGCGACGAACACGATGTTCGGATCCTTCGGATCCACCGCGATGCGGCCGATGTGCTGTGTGTCGTCGAGACCGATGTGCGACCAGCTCTTGCCGGCGTCGGTGGACTTGTACATCCCGTTGCCGTAACCCATCGAGTCGCGCAGCGTGCATTCGCCGCTGCCGACGTACACGACGTCGGGCGCGGAGGGCGCGACCGCGATCGCGCCGATCGAAGCCACGGGCTGCGAATCGAACACCGGCGTCCACACGCGCCCCGCGTCGATCGACTTCCACACGCCGCCGTTCACCGCGCCGAAATAGAATTCGTTCGGCCTCCCCGGCACGCCGCTCGCCGCATCCACGCGCCCGCCGCGGAACGGCCCGAGCATTCGCCAGCGCAGGCCGGACGTGAGATTCGCGAGCTGCTGCGCCGAGATCGCCGTGAGGTCGCGATGCACGCCGAGCGCGCGATCGAGCGCCGCGCCATTCACCGTCTCGGCGTTCAGCGCGCGCTGAAAGCCCGGCCCGACGACGGAGAGCGCGCCGGCCTGGCCGGCAAGGAGAAGAAAATCGCGACGGGAGAAGACGGAATCGTCAGGCGACTTGGGCACGAAAAGCTCCGGATGAAGTGAGCGAATCTCTTAATGCTACGTCGCGCGCGCTGAAGAGGTGAGAGGCGAGTCAGCGACGGGTGACGCGTGAGCCGTGAGGGGAACGTCGTCTCCGCACGCCTCACTCGTCGCCCTTCGCCAAATTGCCTCTCACGCGTCGCTCGTCGCCGTTCGAAGCCTCCCAACTCACTTCTGCTTTCTCTCCGGAGGAATCACGAGCATCCCCCCAGCGTACGGCGCGAACGCCGCGCCCCACCCAACCCCCACCACCTCGACCGTCAGCTTCTCCCCATCCACGTGCACCACCAGATAGTGATGCGGATTTCCCGTCGAGTCGACGCCCGGCTTCACGAGGTGATCCACGGACACGTGATCCGCCGCTCCCGCCGCGAGATACGACGTGAGATCCGGCTCCGCCGAATACGAATAGAGCGGCGCACCGCCTCCCCCGCTCACGACCTCATCCATCCGGTGCGCGCCACTCCGGTCGCGGTAACGCTCCACCCAGTGCTCGAACAGATGCTCGTGTCCCGCGAGCAGCAGCCTCACGTGATGCTTCCGGAAGAGCGGCATGTACAGCTGCCGCAGCGCCGCAGTGGACGACTCGACCGTCAATCCCCCGTGCGGACCGGACGAGAACACCGGGTGGTGAAAGACCATCACGATGTTCACGTATCGCTTGCGATCGAGCGAATCGAGCTGAGATCGCACCCATCGGTACTGGGTGAAGTCGCCGGCGATGTTCGAGTCGAACTCGACCACGAACGTGTTGCCGTAGCCGAACGCGTAGGTGGGATAGCCGTTCAATCGCCGCATGGAACCCTGCGGCGGAATCAGGTTCCTGTGCGCGGTGAGGAGGTTGGCAAGCCCGATCGCCCGCTGCGGATTCTGCAGGTCCTGCGCGCCGGTGACGTCGTGATTCCCCGCCGCGAAGAAATACGGAAGCCCGGCCGCCGTGATCCGGTTGATCAGCGGCACGAAGCTCACGTTGAGCTGATCGATCCGCTGTCCGTTCGCCACCGCGTCGCCGCTCGACACCACGAAGCGGACGGGATCGGGTCCCGTCGCGAGCGACGCGGCCTTCGCGAGCAGCGATTCCACGACGAGCCCGTGCACCTCCTGCGGCAGCGTTCCGTCGTGCCAGTTGCGGGTGTCGCCGTACGCGATGAACGAGAATCTCTTGATCCTCGCGGTCGCCTTTTCGGCGGGAAGTGGCTCGCGGGGTCCGCTGATCGCGATGACGCTGAGCGCGCTGTCGGGTCGCGACTGCGCTGGCGCCTGCGCGGCCGCCGTCGCCGCCAGCGCGACGGCGAGAATCTTCGGAAACACGTCGCGTGCTCCGCGGGCTACTTCTGTCCCACCATCGACTGTATCTGCTTCACCGCGTAATCGACCTTCATGTCGAAGATCTTGCGGCCAAGCTCCTTCGTCGACGGCCGTGCATCGCCCTGGATCCCGTTGGGATGCTCTCGGTCCTGCACGGCTGTGGGTATCTGGTCCGGGCGCACCCAGCCGAGGTCGAGGCCGAGGTAGAGCATCTCCGAGGTGTCGGGAATTCCGGCGTGCGAGCTCACCGGCATGTTCTGCGACTTGAGGTAGTCGTCGAAGGCGGCGTTCGCGGTCTTGTACACCTGGTCGCAGAAGTACACGTGCTTTCCCTCAGGCGCGTAGACCGAATCGAGCTTCCTCGCGACGACCACGTAGGCGTTCGGCTGCCCACCGCCATGGTCGCCCATGATGACCACATTGGTGAATCCGGTCTTGATCGCCTGCTGGGCGATGCGCTCGAGAATCGCGCTGAGCAGCTCGGTCGTGAGACCGATCGTGCCGGGAAGCGCCGCGTTCGCCTCGTTCGGCGTGTAGGGGAGCACCGGCAGCGCGATGGCATTGCCAAGCGTCAGCGCGATCGCCCTGACCGTCGCCTTCCCCATCAGCGTGTGGCCGCCGTTCACGTTCTGCGGCCCGCGCTGCTCCGTGCCGCCCGTGTACACGAGCGCAGTCGTCTTGCCGCCCTCGATGGCCGCCTTCACTTCCGGCCAGGTCATCATCTCGAACTCGACCAGCGGCCCCGTGCCTGCGGAACGCGAACCCGCGGCGGGCGCCTGTGCAGCGGGCGCCTGTGCAGCGGGCGCCTGTGCAGCGGGCGCCTGTGCAGCGAGATTCGCGACCGAGAACACCATCAGCGGAACTGCCCGGATGAGGCGGTGCATCAATAATTCCTCCTGTGGGAATCGGCCGGCGACAGAAGTCAAGTTCGTCGGATCGGTTCCTCGCGACAAGTCATCACGCTCCCCCACTACCGGAACACCCTGCCCTCCCATAGGTATGAGTGCACGCCAGTGTGTGCTTCTCCGCACGAGGCGTCCCCGCGTGAGGGCTTTGACGCGTGGGAGTACCTGACACGGTTTCCCCTGGAGTTTTTCTTCGTGCGTTTCGCGACTCTTGCCGCTCGCAGCTTTCTGATCATTGGTGCCGTCGTGACGGCCTCGTGCCATCACGACCTCACGAACACCACGCCGGTCGCCTCCGTGTTCCTCGTGCCGACGAACATATCCCTGCTCGTGGGCGACACGGTGACCATCACGGCCTCCGAGTCGGACATCAACGGCATCGTGCTCACGGGACGCTCGGTGACGTGGAGCAGCAGCGACACGACCATCGCGGTGGTGAACAGCGGGGGCTTGGTCACCGCGCGCAAGGTCGGCAGCGTGAACATCAACGCGACGAGTGGCACCGCCGTGGGCACCGCGAAGCTCGCCGTCGTCGCCGCGCTCCCGCCGTCGATCTCCTCGATCACGGTCGCGCCCACGCCGGCGTTCGTCGTCGTGCACGGAACGCAGCAGCTCACCGCGACCGTCCGCGACGCGGCCGGCAACGTCGTTCCGAACCTCACCGTCATCTGGCAGAGCAACAACGCCGCCTTTGCGACCGTGAGCAGCACCGGACTCGTCACCGGAGTCGCCGTCGGATCGGCCGTCATCAGCGCCAGCATCGGCGGCTACCTCGGCACGTCGAACGTCACCGTCCAGACGAGCATCACGCTCGGACCTTCCTCCGTCGCGGTCGCTCCTTCGTCGGCGACCATCGGCATCGGCCGCGCCGTGCAGTTCACCGCGACGGCGACCGACTCGACCGGCAACACGTATCCCAACGCGACCGCCACGTGGAAGAGCAGCAACGCGGCCGTCGTCACGATCTCCTCCACCGGTCTCGCGACCGGCGTCTCCGCCGGCGTCGCAACAATCACAGGCTCGGCGTTCGGCGGCTCGGGCACCGCGACCGTGACGATCCAGGTGCTGCACCTCATCGCCGTGAGCGCGGGCGATCTCCACTCGTGCGGCCTCCAGACCGACGGCAGCGCCTGGTGCTGGGGCGGCGACCAGGCAGACCAGCTCGGCGACAGCACGCAGACGAACAGTACCACGCCCGTCGTGACGAAGGGCGGCCTCAAGTTCGCGTCGCTCAGCTCCGGATACGCGCACAACTGCGGGCTGACCGCTGCGAGCGTGGCATTCTGCTGGGGCGACAACCTGAGCGGTGAACTCGGCGACGGAACCTTCGCGCACCGCTCGCTGCCGGTCGCCGTCGGCGGCGGTCTCACCTTCTCGTCGATCAGCGCAGGACAGGACCACACGTGCGGCCTCACCGCCGCCGGCGCCGCATGGTGCTGGGGCAACAACCTCAGCGGCCAGCTCGGCAACGGCCTGACCGCGAACAGCTCGTCGCCGGTCCCCGTGGGGGGCGGCATCGCCTTCGCGACGATCAGCGCCGGATTCCAGAATACCTGCGGCGTCGCGACGAACGGAGTTGCGTGGTGCTGGGGGGACAACACGCGCGGCCAGCTCGGCAGCGGCACGCTGAACTCCAGCGCGACCCCGGTGAAGGTGACGTCGGCCGCCGCGTTCGTCTCCATCAGCGCCGGCTTCCAGCACGCCTGCGGCATCACGGCCGCCGGCGCCGCGTTCTGCTGGGGCAGCAACGATCAGGGCCAGCTCGGCACCGGCGACACGCAGAACCACTCGCTCCCGGTCGCGGTCTCCGGCGGCCTCAGCTTCGCAACGGTCGGCGCGGGTGGACTCTACACCTGCGGACTCGCCGCGAGCGGCGCCGCGTTCTGCTGGGGCGACAACATCTGGGGCGAGCTCGGCAGCGGCGTCACCAGTCCGACGAGCAACGCGCCCGTCGCGGTGGCGGGTGGACTTACGTTCCGCACGCTCAGCACCGGCAACTATCACTCCTGCGCGATGGCCGGCGGCAACGTGGCCTACTGCTGGGGTGACGGCGGAGAGGGCCAGCTCGGCAACGGCTCGACCAACCTGAGCGCCTCGCCGGTCAAGGTCATTTACCAACCCTAGCGCGTACCGGACGACGATGCCCGAAGGGCCGGAGATCGACACCGACAAGCTTCGCGAAACGATCGACGAAGAGATCGAGCGTTCGGGGAGCAGGATGCTGCGCTGGGTGTCGCTCACCACGGCGCTGCTCGCCGCGGTTGCGGCCGTCGCGTCGCTGCGCGCGGGCGACACCGTGAACGAGGCGCTCGCGCTGAAATCCGACGCCACGCGCATCCAGGCGCAGGCCTCGGACCAGTGGACCTACTATCAAGCGAAGGGCATCAAGAGCGCCGTAGCGCGCGCCTCAGCGATCACCTGGAGGGCCGCCGGCCGCCCCGTTCCTCCGGATCTGGAGGAGACCGCGAGCCGCTATGACGCCGAGCAGAAGGAGATTCAAGTGAAGGCGAAAGAACTTGAATCCGAGCGCGACGCGAAGGAGCACGAGGCCGCCGGGCTGCTCGAGAAGCACCATCACTACGCCGGCGCGGTCGCGCTCTTTCAAGTGGCGATCGCGCTCGGAGCCGTCTCCGCGCTCACTCGGGTGAAGCTCGTGTGGTACGGGTCGCTCGTGCTCGGCGCGGCCGGGCTCGTGATGTTCGCGATACCCTTCGTCAGCGCGGGGTGATCGGCGACTGACGGACCGAGCGCGGGAAGCGAGCCCTAGCGCGGCTGGAACTGTGCGTTAAGATGACGGGAAGCTGACAACCCGGAGCTTCCTGCAATGTCTCGTCATCGTAGCGTCACGTTCGTCGCCCTTTTCCTCGCCAGCGCCGTCGCGAGGGCGCAGACGATCGCCGGCACCGTTCAAAGTACCGGTCGGGCCGTCGTCGGGGCGTCCGTCCGACTCGTCGAACTGGATCGCGTGCAGCGCACGGGCGCACATGGCGATTTCACCTTCGTCGGCGTCCCGAAGGGGAGCTACACGGTCTTCGTCAGCTCGGGCGGCTACGCGTCGTCATCGAAGACCATCGAGGTGAGCGGCGCCACGGCATCGGCCACCTTCGACCTGAAGCGTTCGGCGGTCGCGCTGCAGGAGATCGTGGTGTCCGCCAGCCCTCTGCCTCGTGCGATCACCGATCAATACCAGTCCGTCGACTCGAAATCGCAGGTGGATTTCCTCAACGGCACCGGCACGAGTTTCGCCGAGAAGCTTTCGGATCTTCCCGGTGTGAGCGTTCGCGGCAACGGATCCGCGCCTTCGCGTCCGATCCTGCGCGGGCTCACCGACAACGAAGTGCTGGTCATCGAAAACGGCCTGCGCATGGGCGACATCGCCACGTACGATCCGGCGCACGCGACTCCGCTCGAGGCGCTGGGCGTCGCGCAGGTGGATGTCGTGCGCGGTCCGTCCGCGATCCTCTACGGTCCGAACACGCTGGGCGGCCTGGTGAACGTGATCACGAACATCGTTCCGGCGATTTCGGATCATGCGTTTTCCGGCACGCTGAATCTCGAGGGCAACTCGGTGAGCGGTGAGTACTCCGGCTTCGCCAGGAACGTGTGGAGCGGCGGGAACTCCGCGTTCAGCGTCTCGGCCGGCGCACTGAAGGCGGGCGACATCGGCATTCCGGCGGGCAGCTACACGGATCCCGGCAGCGGCGCCGCATTCAACCTCAAGGCGATGCCGCAGACCGACCAGAAGAGCAGCGAGGCGGGACTCGGCTACGCGCACCAGGGCGACTTCGGGATGTGGGGCCTCGGCGTGAAGCACTTCGAGATGAACTACGGCATTCCCGGTGTTCCGCCGAATGCGGACTGGGCCAACGTGCCGCCGGCCACGTCGCGCATCTCACAACAGCGGAACACCCTCGAGTGGCGCAGCCTGTTCAACGCGGGCGGCTCGTTCGTCCGGCAGGTAAAGCTGAACGCCAGTTACAACGACTACGGGCATTCGGAGTTTCCGACCGCGCAGGACGCGAGCGGCATATCCGATCCGCAGGCCAACCACTTTCAGAAGCGCGCGTTCAACGGCGTGCTGCAGTTTCAGCAGCGGCGCCGGGGTGACGTTGACGGCGCGTTCGGCCTCTGGGCGAACGTCGAGGATCTCACGATCGACGGCGACCAGCCGCTCGGGCCCAACTCGCTCACGACCGGCCTCGCGGGATACCTGTACGAGGAGCTGCACGCCTCGCCGGCCACGAGCTTCAGTGCCGCGGCCCGCTTCGACTACAACAACATCCAGACACGGCCGTTCTCGGGTTCCACCGATCCGGTCTTCCAGACGATCAACTCGGCGCGGACCGCCAACGCGTTCACGGCGTCGGTCGGCGCGATGCATCAGTTCAGCCCCGAAGTGACGGGCTCGCTGAATCTCGCGCGATCGTTCCGTGCGCCCACCGTCCAGGAACTGTTCGCCAACGGACTCGACGCTGCGAGCGGCACCTACTCGGTCGGCACCGCGAGCCTCGGGCCCGAGACGGGATTCGGCGTCGACGCGTCGTTGAAGGGAGAGTTCTCGAACGTCTCGTTCGAGGTCTCACCGTATCTCAACTACATCAACAGCTACATCTACGGGTTCCTGCGCGGCGACACGATCCAGGATTTTCCGGTTCGCCAGTTCGCCGCGACGAACGCGCGCCTCATGGGGTTCGAGGCGAGCCTCACCGTTCAGCCGTGGGAGTACGTCGCCATCAGGGCGAGCTCCGACTACGTCAACGCGGAGGACACGCGGAACAGCGTGCCGCTCCCGTTCACCCCGCCGCTCCGAGGCCTTCTGCGCGGCACGTACCAGGACAGCAGGTGGATGGGAATGGTCGAAATGCGCATGGCGTCGTCGCAAACCCGTCTGGGCGAGGGCGACACGCCCACCTCAGGGTACACCGTGATGAACCTCGGCTTCGGGGTGCGTTCCACGCAGCAGGGTATGGTGCACAATATCAGCCTCCACTGCGACAACGTCTTCAACACCGTGTATCGCGACAACCTCTCGGTGGTGAAGGATTTCATTCCCCAGCCAGCGCGCGGATTCCGCCTGAATTACGAGCTGATCTACTAAGAGCGCGTTTCAATACCGGGTTAGACGGTCTCTGACAATCGAAGCAACACCGGAACGGCGAATGTTAGGGGCCGAGAGCTGAAGGAAGGATGGTGTCCACGGAACCCGGAGCTTCTCACTTGCCTAGCGATGGCGCGGCTCCCTGCGCGCGCGTTGCCGGCGGTGCACCGACGAACGTCACGAAGAGAACGGTGTAGCAAAAGGAACAACCGCGCACGCTGGCCTCCGATGTCCGGATGGAACGCGGCCTCACGGTGCGGCCGTGGGGCGCAGGATCATATTCAGCGGTAGGCTGGCGGGGGTCAAGGAGTTGTACGGGCTGTGTTGTACGGGCTGGAGCCGGGTGGTACCGGGTCGTATCGGATCGCACCCGGCGCGCTTGCCGATTGCTCTACCCGCTCCGACATTCCCGGTCACGGCGCGGCGTGGATCCGGCCTCGGATCCACACTTTCCATATCTCCTGTGCGAGGTCGCATGCGACGGACTCTCTTGTTGCTGGTGAGCGCTGGCACACTCGCCTGCAGTGGCGGCGGCAGCAATAGCGGCAACAGCACGACGCAACCGCCCGCATCGGCGCCCGCCATCTCGCTCTCGTCGAACGCCGCGGTCTTTGCGGGCACGGCCGGCGCCGCCAGTCCGGCGGCGCAGGCGGTCACCGTCACGAACAGCGGGACCGGAACGCTCGGCGGCCTCGCGGTGGGCACGATCGCGTATGCCGGCGGTCCCACCGGCGGCTGGCTCTCGGCGAGCTTGAGCGCCGCCACGGCGCCGACAACGATGACGCTGACTCCCTCGACGAACGGTCTCCTGGCCGGAACCTACACCGCGACGGTACCCATCAGTTCGGTTGCCTCGGGCGTGACGAACAGCCCGCAGTCGGTGAGCCTCACGCTGACGGTCGGACCCGGACCGGCGACCCATCTCGGCTTCGCGCCGGTGCCGAGTCCGACAGCCGGTGGAGTGATGACGCCGCCGGTGACCGTCTCGATCTACGACGCGCTGGGAGACTTGGTGACCACCGCGACCACGAGCGTCACGCTCGCGATCGGCGCGAACGGCTCCGGGGCAGTCCTGAGCGGCACCACCACGGTCGTCGCGGTGGCGGGCGTCGCCACGTTCAGCAACCTCTCCATCAGCAAACCGGGCGCCGGATTCAACCTCGTCGCCTCCGCCACCGGCCTGACCGGAGCCACGAGTGCCGCCTTCACGGTGTCGTCGTCGTCGGCCGCGAGCGTGACGCTCGCGTCGGCGGGACAATCCACGACGTTCCTTTCGTCGCCGAACTTCGCCGCGGCGCTGGCCGTGCAACCCGGCTCGCAGTATCTCGTCGCCGTGATCAACACGGATCCTTCGTACACGATTCAGGAGGGCTTCTCGCTGACCGGCAGCTTCGGCACCTCGGCTGCGGCGCAGCGTCTCGCGGGCGTGCCTCCGCTGCCACTCATGCGCGCGAGCGTGGCGGCCCAGCCCTCGTACGCGGTCGCCGGTACGCGGCCGCCGTCGATGGCGTCGCTCGGCGGCGCCGCGCAGAACCATGCCGGCGTGCTGGACGACAACCGGCGGATCTTCGCCAGCCTCGGGAACCCGTCTGCCAGATGGGCCAGGACGAGATCGCAGGGCGGGCGGTTGTCGCAACTCAGCGCGGCGATCACGCAGACGATCGGCGCGGTGCAGAAGGTGTACGTGAAGCACTCGCTCAGCGGTTCGTGCACGGCCGTCGACTCGATCGGCGCGCGCACGGTCGCCGTCGGGCAGCACATCATCGTGCTCGCCGACACGAACCTCACGAAGTGGCCGCAGAGTCTGCGTCCCGATTCGTCGTTCTACCAGACGTTCGCGAACGAGTTCGACCAGGTCACGTATCCGCACATCGTCGCGAACATCGGCAATCCGCTCGCGTACGACGCGTCGCTCTCGAACACCGGCAAGATCACCATGACGATCACGCCGGTCCTCAACAACTTCGCCGGCGGCACCGGCGGCGGCTCGATCGTCGCCTTCGTGAACGGGTGCGATTTCTTCCCGCTGGCGTCGAGCGGCGTGGATGCCGACCTGAGCAACCAGACGGAAATGTTCTATTCCTGGATTCCGGGCAGCTCCGGCTTCACCGTGGCGATCTGGGAGGAGGCGCTGCGTGCGACTGCGGCGCATGAAGTCAAGCACATCGTCTCCTACACGGACCGCATAATCAACAACAGCCAGAATTTCGAGGAGGTCTGGCTGGAGGAAGGTCTGGCGCAGGAGTCTTCAGAGATCTGGGAGCGCAACTTCAACCAGGCGACCTGGATGGGAGGCGCGACGTTCCTCCAGACGGCCGCGTGCGAGATCAACCTCGGCGCGAACGCACCCTGCGATCTCGCGAACAACAAGCCGTATACGCTCCTTGGGAGCCACCTGCCGTTCTTCTTCAACTACCTGCTGGCAGAAAGCTCATCTCACACCGAGGGACTCGGATTGGACACGCCGGCGAATTACGGCGCCGGCTGGACCCTCGCGAGATGGGCCACCGACCAATACGCGAACGGCAACGAGGGCGCGTTCATCAAGTCGCTCGTTAACGAGCCGCAGCTCAGCGGGCTGGCCAATCTCAGCGCGCACACCGGTCAATCGGTGCCGCTGATTCTCGTCTACTGGAACCTGGCCACCGCGATTTTCCAGACGCCGTCGTACATCGCCGCCGACCCGCGAATCACGATCCCGAGCTTCAACTTCGCCGACATCTTCAACTTCGCGCAGACGAGGCTGACGTGCAGCGGAGTCCGGTGCGGGCTGTTCACGAGCTCCGGCAACCCCGCCTATCCCGTCCAGCCGGCCGCCATTTCGGCAACTTCCAGTTTCACGCAGACCGTCAACGGCGTGCCCGGGACGTCCGCGTCGTACTTCCTGCTTTCGGCCTCGAGTGCCGGAGTCGAGACGCTTCAGCTGTTTGCGCCCAGCGGAGCGCCGCTCTCATTGGCGAGCGGCTTCCGCGTCGCGATCCTTCGAGTGCAGTAGTGCAACCAAGGCGTGCCGCGCGGCTGGCGCTCGCGCTGGCCGTGGGCGCAGTCGCCGCGTGTCATAGTGGGAGCCGCGCCGCGGCGACCGAATTGCCGGCTCCCGTCGCCGGAGAAGCGAGAGCGCCGGCTGGAACGGATGCGAGAGCGCCCGTCGGAACGGATGCGAGAGCGCCCTTCGGAACGGATGCGAGAGCGCCCGTCGGAACGGATTCGCTCGAGGGTATCGTTCGCGTCGTCGGCATCGACGCGCTTCCAGTCGTCACGCTGGTTCCCGACGACGCGAGCCGCTCGGTCACGCTCGACGGACCCCCGTCGCTGCGCCGGGTGGCCGGGCTGCGCATTGCCGTGGTCGGCGAACGATCCGGCGCGCGACTCGCGGTGCGGCGGTTCACCGTGCTCGCCGCGAACGGCGTGCCGGCCACCGACGGCGTGCTCGCCGCGGACGGGGACGCTCTCGTGCTCGTCACGTCCGACGGAACGCGCCACCGGCTCGTGAACCCACCGCCGCTGCTGCGCTCCAGTGTCGGACACCGTGCGTGGGTCTCGGGGGCGCTGGATCGCGCGCCGGTCGCATACGGCATCATCGAGTAGGACGAGCGAGTGCACGCCCGAAGAGCGGCTCACGCTTTCAGGCCAGCCTAGCCGCACGTCGGGGCCAGAGCCATTTTGGTTCCGACGGCTCCCGCCGATCGCACGCGACTCATAGGGACCGCTCCCCCACTGCGAACCGGATTCTTCGATGACTGACGTTCGCCTGCGCGCCCGATCCGTTTCCGAACTCGTCGATGCGGCGTTCGCGCTGTACCGCCGCGACAGCAACCAGTACATCCTCGTCATGGCGGTCGCCACGATCCCGCAGCTCGTGTCCCGGCTCTTCCTGCGGAGCGACGGGACGATGGGCCTCGGCCTGTTCGCGCTGGTCACCGGGCTGATCTCCTCGCTCACGTTCATGATCGGCAGCGCGGCGATCATGAAGCTCGGATCGGAGGTGTACCTCGGAGAGCAGGCGGATTTCAGCCACGCCGTCGGCAGCGTCATCCCCAAGGTATTCGCGCTCCTCTGGGCGGGATTCTTGAAGGCGATCCTGTACGCGATCGGGTTCCTCGTCTTCTTCGTCGGCGAGTTCTACGTCGCCGCGCGCTTCTTCGCCGTCGCCGCCGTGATCGTCCTCGAGGACGGCGCGGTTGGTGAGGCCTTTTCGCGCTCGTCGGCGCTCTCCAACGGGCGAAAGCGGCACATCCTGAACACGCTGCTGCTCGTCTGGATCATCTATTTTCTGTTGAGCGTGGGCGTATCGCTCGTGGCGAACATCATGGGGAGCACGGTCGTGACCATCGTCTTGACGACCGCGTTCCAGATCGTCGCGTATCCGATCATCGGGCTGACCGACATGCTGCTGTACTACGATTGCCGCATCCGCGGTGAGGGATTCGACATCGAACGGATGGCCGCTTCGATGGACGGCGATCGGGGTTCCGCGTCCGGCGCATCCGGCGCGGCGGGCGCGACGACGTAGCGACCGACAACGTGACGCTTCTGCAGGGCGCGGTGGGGCAGTCGTGGCCGGTCCCCGCGGTGCACGACACGGTCGCGGCGATCGCGCGCCAGGCGGCGTACGAGAGGACGATCGGCCAGAGTGCGCTGCAGCGCATCTGGAGCGCCATCGGCCGTGCGCTGAACGCGCTGTTCCAGTTCTTCCGCGGATCCGAGACCGGGCGCCACGTCACCGTCGCGCTCGTCGTGCTGATCGTCGCGGCCATCGCGATTCACTTCATTCTCGCGACGCTCGCGGCCCGCAACGATGTGGTCGCAGCCGACGCGAATCCCGCCCGCGTCCGCGCCGCCGACGCGTGGCGCGATGCCGAGCGTCTCGCCGCCGCCGGCCAGTTCACCGATGCCTCGCACGCACTGCTTGCCGCGCTCCTCTCGGCGTTCGCGCAGCGCGGCGAAGTGCGGCTCCACGCGTCGAAGACGGCCGGCGATTACGCGCGAGAACTCGCCCGGCGCGGTTCGCCGGCGCGCAGTGCGTTCCAGCAGTTCCGGCGCCGGTACGACGCCGTGATCTTCGGCGTCGGCACGTGCACCGCGGACGAATACGCGGCGCTGCTGCGCGACGCCGCACCGATCCTCTCGCGGGCAGGGGTCGCGTGACGTCACCGCGTTTGCCGGATGCCGGCGGGCTCCCGTGGTACGCGCGGCCCGCCATCGTGCTGCCGATCGTCGCCGTGCTGATCGTCATCTCGGCACTCGTCACGCCGCAGCCGACCGTCGGGCGCGGCGGCGACTCACGGCTCTCCACGTACTCCGCGGCCCCGATGGGCGGCAAGCTGTTCTTCGAAATGGCGCAGCGCCTCGGATGGAGCGTCGAGCAGCACCGCACGGCGGACTGGCCGGCCGACACCGACGCGATCATCGCGGAGCTCGATCCGGTGGTGCCGCTCCGCGTCACCGATGTTCACGCGTTGCTCGAGCGCGTTCGGCACGGCGGCGCGCTGCTGGTGATGCTGGGCCGCGGCTCGAGCCTCATCGCGGATTCGCTGCACCTCACGACCGGCGCGGACCGCACGCGGACGAGACACCCTGGCAGCGACGTCGCCGGCTGCGCCCCGGACCAGCGCGACCCGTTCAACCGGCGGTTCCTCTACACACTGTGGCCCGGCGACCAGGTGTCGTTGACCACGATCGCGTGGAAAGGGCCGCCGCCGGACTCCGTCACGCGGATCGTCGAGACGGACGCGATGACGAGCGCCGAGGGGATGCGCCCCCGCGCCGCCGCCGTCGGTTTCGCCTACGGCCGCGGCCGGATCGTCGCCGGCGCGGATCCCGACTTGCTGCGCAACGATGCCATTCGTGTGTGCAAGTACGGCCTCGACGTCACGGCAGTGCGAATGCTCGAGTACCTCGGCGACCGCGGCGACGGCATGGCTTTTCATTCGCGGCGCATCGTGTTCGACGAATATCATCAGGGATACGGCGAGCAGCGGGGGACGATGGGCGCGATCGCCGCGTATCTCGTCGGTGCGGCCTCCGGACGCCTGCTCTTGCAGATGCTCGCCGCAGGTCTCGTCCTGCTCCTGGCGGTGGCGCCTCGCCTCATTCCTCCGCACGATCCCGAGCGCATCGAGCGGCGCTCGCCGCTCGAACACGTCGACGCGCTGGGCCGCGCGTACGCGCAGGTCGGCGCCACACGATCGGCCACCGCGCGCCTCGTGCGCGGCGTGCGGCGCAGGCTTGCGGGCGGTGCGATCCGTCCGGGTGTGGACGCCTCCGACGACGTGTTCCTCGATCGCGCGCAACGCGACGCGCCGCAGCTCGCCAGCGACATCGCACTCATCAGGAAGGCATTGCATTCGCCGCTCTCCCGCCGCGAGTTCGCCTCCGTCGGCGCGGCGCTCGAACAGCTCGAACTCTCTCTCACCCGGATCTGACATGAGCCTCTCCATCGAACAGGGCGCGGAGCTTCTTCGCCACGTGCGCGCGTCGGTCGCCACGCGCATCGTCGGCCAGGACGCCGCCATCGACGACGCGCTCGTCGCGTTCCTCGCACGCGGGCACCTCCTGATCGAGGGCGTTCCCGGCACCGCGAAGACGCTGCTCGTCCGCACCCTCTCCAGCGCGCTCGGCCTGCGTTTCACGCGCATCCAGTTCACGCCCGACCTCATGCCGTCGGACGTCACGGGTGTGTCCATGCAGCGCGATCCCGCGCGCGGGTTCGAGTTCCAGCCCGGTCCGGTCTTCACGCAGATCCTTCTCGGCGACGAGATCAACCGCGCGCCGGCAAAGACGCAGTCCGCCCTGCTCGAGGCGATGGGCGAGCGCCAGGTCACCGTGGATGGAACGTCGCGCCCGCTCGATCCTCTCTTCACGGTGTTCGCGACGCAGAATCCCGTGGAGCACGAAGGAACGTATCCGCTCCCTGAAGCGCAGCTCGACCGGTTCCTGCTCAAGACGCTGATCAACTATCCGTCGAAGGACGCGGAGCTCGAGATGCTCGCGCACCACGAGGCCGGGTTCGATCCGGAGCGAGCCGCGGATGCGATGGTGCCGCCGGTGCTCGACGCCGCGCGGGCCGCCGAGCTCCGCGCGCTCATCGACGGCGTGCGCGTGGCACCCGAAATCCGCGAGTACATCGCGGCGATTACAAGAGCCACGCGCGATGAAGCGGCGATCTCGCTCGGCGCGTCGCCGCGCGCGAGCGTGTCGCTCATGCGCGCCGCGCGCGCCGCGGCCGTGCTCGAGGGACGCGCCTACGCGACGCCGGACGACGTGAAAGACCGCGTTCCCTCCGCCCTGCGCCATCGCGTGACGCTCTCGCCGGAGCTCGAGGTGGAAGGGCGATCGGTGGACGACGTGCTCGCGGCGATCCTGCTGCGGATCGAGGCGCCCAAGTGACATCCGCGGGCAGCGTGCGTTCGCTCGTTGCCTCCGCCAGGCCGCGCATTCGCTTCTCGCCGGAGCGGCGCCTCGCACTGCTCGTCGCGGTCTCGTCGCTCCTCTGGCTGCTGCCGGGGCGCGCCGGCGCGATCGCGGCCGGCACCGCCCTCAGCCTGGTCGCACTCTGTACCGCGATCGACGTCGCGCTGCTGCCCCCGAGGCGCGCGCTCACCGTCACACGCGAGCTCCCGGAGACCGTCGGCATCGGAGACGCGGTCGAGGGCACGTATACCATCGAGTCGCACTGGCCGCGCACGCTCGTCGTGAATCTCATGGATCGCCTCTCGCCGCTCGTGTCCGGAGGGGCCGGCGCGACCGTGGCGACGCTCGATCCGTTCGCGACGCGCGCGCTCCCCTTTCGGGTCACCGGCGAGACCCGCGGCCGCGCGCCGCTCGGTCCCGTCGGGGCGCGCGTCCGCACGCGCCTCGGCCTGGTGGGGGCGCGCTTCCTCTTCAGCGCCGACGACTCGATCCTGGTGATCCCGTCGCTCTCCGGCGTCCGGCGTTTCCGGATGCTCGCGATGCAGCATCGCCTCGCGACCGCGGGCGTGCGTTCGCTGCGGCGCCGGGGAGAGGGCTTCGCCTTCGCGAACCTGCGCGAATACGCGATCGGCGACGATCCGCGCCGCATCGACTGGAAGGCCACGGCGCGGCGTGCGCAGCTGATCACGCGCGAGTACACGATCGAGCGTTCGCAGACCGTCATCACGCTCATCGATGCGGGGCGCGGCATGACGCAGCTCGCCGCGACGCGCTCGCGATTCGAGCACGCGCTCTCGTCGGCGCTCATCCTCACGGACATCGCCGCGAACGCCGGCGACCGCGTCGGAGCGCTCGTGTTCGACGACGAAATCCGCGCGTACGTCCCGGCACGACCCGGACGGGGCGCCCTTCAGGCGATCCGCGACGCGTTCGTTCCCCTCCAGGCGACGTCACGCGAGCCCGATTACGCCGGCGCCTTTCGCTACCTCGCGGCGCACCAGCGCAAGCGCGCACTGATCGTGTTCATCACCGACGTCATCGATCCGCGCGCGTCGCAGGCGCTCATCGCGCACGTGGCGCGCAGCGCCGCGCGCCATCTCGCCGTGGTGGTCGCGCTGCGCAACGACGCCATCTTCGCGGCGGCGCTGCCGCGCGCGGCCGGCGGCCCCGGCGTGCTCTACGAGAGCGCCGCCGCCGAGGAGCTGATACTCGCGCGGGAAGAGGCGCTGCAGCGGATGCGCCGCGCGGGCGTCTCCGTGATCGACGTCTCGCCGCAGGCGATGACGGCAAGCGTGATCAATCGTTATCTCGAGATCAAGTCGCGGGGCGCGCTGTAGGGGCGCCCGTGCCGCCGGCGACGCCGCGGACGTACGCGTACAGGAGGATCGCCGTCAGGGCCGACACCCCCAGCTTCCATTCGAGCGGCCACCACGGAATGGGCGATACCATGCCCTCGAGCGTTCCCGCGATGAGCAGCAGCAGCGCCGCGCCGGCGACGAGCTTGATCGCGCGGCGCCCGTTCTCGATCAGCGCGCGCCGTCGGGTGCGCTCGCCAGGAATCAGCAGTGCGGCCGCGAGGAGGAATCCGGCGCCTCCCGAAATGCAGATCGCCGTGAGTTCGAGCACGCCGTGCGGCGCGACGAACGCGAGCAGGAGCGACGCGATCCCCTTCGACCCGTAGAGGCCGAACACCGCGCCTAAACTGATGCCGTTCGAGACCAGCAGGTACACGGTGAGCAGTCCCGCGGTCACGCCGAATGCGAACGCGGCGATGACGACCTGCACGTTGTTCGTGACGATCGAGGTCGCCATGACCGGGCGGAACAGCTGCGGGTCCTCGATGTAGCCATCACCGCTCTTCGCGCGGCGCACGCCGTTCTCGGCGCGGTCGAGCATTCCCGGCGGCAGGAACGCCTCCGCCACCGAAGGATCGCGCAGCACCGCCGTGCCGGCGATCGCCGCGGGACCGAACAGCAGCGCGGCGGCGAGGAGTATCGGCAGCGCCGACGCGCGAATCTCGGCGGGCACATCGACGAGCATGAAGCGCGCGATGTCCTGCGGGCGGATCGCGCGCCGGCGGTAGAGCAGGTTGTGCGCGCCCGCGACGAGCCGGTTGAGGTAGAACACTTCGTCCACCTCGCCTCCCTTCGACGCGGTCCTGAGCCGCGCGAGATCGGAGGCAAGATCCCGGTACTCGGCCACGAACTCGCGCACGCCGTCCTCGCCCAGGCCCTTGAGCCCCTTTCGCTGCGCCTCGGCGAGCTTCGCGGCGAAGCCGGCCCACCGCTTCGATTCGCGCGCGACGATCGCGTGACGCTCGCGCGCGGCGCCGGTGTCGTGGCGCGACGCCGAACCGGCCGCGCGCGCCGCGCGCTCCGCGTTGTACAGCCGCCCGAGCCGCCCGGCCGGTGTTGCGCCGGTGTACTCCGCCAGCGCGGGCGCGAGCCGCTGCGCGAGCTGGGCCGCGATCAGCGCGCGGCGTTCCGGATCGAGGTCGCGCTGGCGCTGCGAGAAGCGCTCGAGAAGATCGAACTCCGCGGCGGAGAGCGCCGCGTGCAGGCGCGGAGGCTGCGCGGTGTCCGAGAATCCGCCCGCCGGCTCCGCGACCGCAGGCTGGCGGACGAAGTCCTCCTTCACCACGATCGTTCCCGCGGCCATGTCGCCGAGCCGTTTGCCCGACTTCGAGATCAGCACGCTCAGCATGCCGACGCCGTACAGCACGATCGGCTGCATGTCCACGATGCGCATGAGGTTGCGCACGGCCGACGCGCCGAACGTCACGGAGTATCCGCCGTCCCGTACGACTCGCAGCCGCTGCAGCCGCTTGCCCGGAGTCCGCCCATCCGCGAGCGCCTCGAACAGCACGTAGTACCCCCACAGCACCGCGAACTGGATCAGCACGATCATGGAGATCGCGAGCGAGGCGGACGCATTTCGGACCAGCCCGCCGGTCTTCGCAAAGAATACCGTGATCCCGATGTCGGCCGCGAGAACGGCGATAAAGCAGATCGTGTAGTCGATGATCGCGGCGTACGCGCGCGAGCCCACGCCCGCGATCGTGTACGAGAGCACGACCAGCTCCGGCGTCTCGACTTCCACGGTGTTCGACAGGCGGGCGGGTGCGGGTGCGGTCATGTTCGGGAAGCTGGGCCGGTGTGCGCACACCGGCAAGCGCCCGCGCTTCTGCCCCTATCGCTCATAGATCCTGGCCGCGGTGCTGAATCCGGATACGGCGGCGGCTCGTGCACGTTAAGTTCACCGGCATGCACACATCCGACGCCATCAAGGGACGCCGTTCGGTCAAGCGCTTCGCGGAGCGCGCCGTTTCGCGGGAAGAAATCGAGACGCTGCTCGCCGCCGCGACACTTGCACCGAACCACAAGCTCACGCAGCCGTGGCGCTTTTACGTCCTCGGTCCGGAGGCGCGCTACGCATACGGGCTCGCACTCGGCGCACGCAAGGCGAAGAAGATCGCGGATACCGCGGCTGGTGCGGCGTTGCGCGAGACCGTCGGCGCGGAGCATCGCGCGCTTCCCGGCATGATCGCGGTGGCGGTCATGAACCACGACAATCCGGAAACGAGGGAGGAAGACTACGCGGCGGCGATGATGGCCGTGCAGAACATCGCGCTCACCGCGGTTGCGCTCGGTCTCGGCACGCACATGAAGACCGGGTCGGTGATGAGTGATCCCGCGGCGCGCGCGGCGGTCGGACTGCCCGACGACCAGCGCATCGTGGCGATCGTCAACGTCGGCGTGCCTGCGGAAGACGTGCCGGCGAAAAAGCGTGAGCCGGCCTCGGCGTTCACTACCTGGGTGCCGTGACGCCCGCGCTGAGGTAGTCGATCGCCTGCGCGGCGGTGTAACCCGGATGGCTGGAAAGGAAGCCCGCCATCTGAAGCAGATCGTCACCGCTCGTGACGAGC
The DNA here is from genome assembly GCA_017881585.1 of Gemmatimonadaceae bacterium. Taxonomy (GTDB): domain Bacteria; phylum Gemmatimonadota; class Gemmatimonadetes; order Gemmatimonadales; family Gemmatimonadaceae; genus Fen-1231. The sequence continues at coordinate 24,525 of JADGQS010000031.1, forward strand.
GGCATCTCCTCCTCGCCCGTCGCCGCTCGCCACTGCGCCAGGCCCACGTTCGCCGCCAGCCCGTTGCAGAGGCAGCGACGGCCTTCCGTGTCAGCCGGGTCGCCGCCCTTGGCGATGTACGCATCGACCGGCTCCGAAGGACAGCGGTACACCGTGCGACCCTCGGGCGTACGCACCGCCACACGAAGGTAGCCGAGGTCGCAGATTCGCTCCCTCGCCGTGGCCTGGGCCGCATCGCCCGGAAGCTCGACGACCTTGAACGGGTAACCCGTCGGCGACGCGCGCGGGTCCGTGTGCAGTTTGGCCGTGCCGGACACGACGCCCTCGAGCACGCGCGCCCTGAGCGCCGGATCGAGACCGGACTCGGCGCAATACGCGAACAGCGTCCCCACCTGGATGCCGGCCGCGCCCGACTCGAGAGCGTCTCGAAGGCCCTCGGGCGAACCCCTGCCGCCGGCGAGCCAGAACGGGAGTCCCAGCTCGCGCATCTTCCCGAGATCCACCACGTCACGTTCGCCGTAGATCGGCTCGCCTTCATCGCTCAGCTGAAGGGCGCCGCGCGGGGGCGCGTTGTGCCCGCCGGCCGTGGGACCCTCGACGATGAATCCATCCACGCGCCCGTTCGATTTCCGTGCGAGCGTCATCGCGAGCGAGGCGGCCGACACCACGGGAAGAAACGCCGGGCGACGCAACGGCGTCGCCATCAGACTCGGCGGGGCGAGCGTCGAGGGATCGAACTCGACGTACTCCGCTACGTCGCGCGGGAGGCCTTCCACATCGAAGCGTAGGCGAGCCGGCCGATGCTCGGCCAATGCGTCGAGCACGCCTGGCATCTCGCGCGGAATGCCGGCTCCCATGATGACGACGGCGACTCCCGCCAGCATCGCACCATAAAGCGACGGCATGTTCGGAAGCTGAATCTTCGTCAGGAGATTCAACCCGATCGGAGACGAGTGCCCTTCCTTCGCAAGCCAAATCTCGACAAAGTTCGCGAGCACGGTCACGCGCTGGCGCGCGACGCTTACCGACTGCTTGTACATCGGTAGAAGTTTGTAAGGCACGCCGGGTGCACGCCCGGATGGATTGAAATAGCGCCGCAAGATCTCTTCACCGACTCCCGGAATCGGAAACTCCGCGATCGCACGGCGCAGGTGCCCACCGCGATCTCCGTCCTGAAGCCGCCGGACCATGACGGTATCGAGCAGCGTTCCCGAGACGACGCCGAGCTGGCCGGCGCGGGCGACGGCGTTGGCGAGCCGCCAGTCGGACACGGCAACGCCCATGCCGCCCTGGATTATCCGGGGAAGGGTGGAAAAAGTCATCGTTAATCTTAACCGGCCAGGCATCTGCCTTGTGTCAGGGATTACCTTATGCCGGCAGCGTGCTGATAGCTTGCCGTAGCCGCGTGCACCGTATCGATAAAGAACACCGGGGCCATGCCAAACCTATACTACGCCAACGTCACGATACACGTTCTCGCCGCCATGCTCTGGCTCGGCGGGATGTTCTTCCTCGGCGTCGTCGGCGCGCCTCTGCTGCGAGCGATCGAGCCACCGGAACTCAGGCAGCGTCTCTTCCAGGCGATCGGTGAGCGTTTTCGGGGCGTCGGCTGGTGGGCGATCGGCGTGCTCCTCGTCACTGGTGTCGTCAACCTGCACTACCGCGGCTGGCTGCACTGGGACGGCGTGCTTGGGTCCGCACCGTTTTGGCGCACCTCCGCCGGGCACGCTCTCGCCGCGAAGCTCTCGGCAGTCACGATCATGATCGTTGTCGCCGCCGTGCACGACTTCATCCAGGGACCCCGCGCCGCACGGGCTGCGCCGGGGTCGGCGGAGGCGATTCTCCGCCGCCGCCACGCCGCGCTGCTCGCTCGCGTCAACGCGATCGTCGGCGTGCTGCTGGTCGCGGCCGCCGTGCGACTCGTTCGAGGAGGTTAGCCGATGCACTCGCTCGTCCGCAGGTACATCAAGACGGCAATCGCATTCCTGTTCGTCGGACTGGCGATCGGTGGTTGGATGATCGTTCGCCGAGAGCTTCTGCAGGGCGGGGCGACATCCTATCAGGTCAGCGCGCACACGCACGCGATCTTCGTCGGCTTCGTGATGATGATGATCCTCGGTGTCGCGCTCTGGCTCTTTCCGAGACCCGACAAGAACGACGAGCGCTATCGTCCTGCGCTCGCGGAGACAGCCTACTGGCTGCTCGTCATCGGAACGTCGTCGCGAATCGCCGGCGAGCTGATCCGGCACGATTCAAGCGCGCGCTGGCTCCGCGTGATGATCGTCGTCAGCGGCCTCATGCAGATCGTCGCGCTCGCCGTCTACTTCTATACGATGTGGTCGCGCATCAGGGCGCTCGGCAGCCAGGCTCGTGAGTCCCGCGGCGAGCGCTTCTGAAAAGACATCAGCCGCCTCGGCGGAGCGACTGCAGGGGCACGGGCGGCGCCGCGGCTCGCGCCGGGAGCGGCGCGTCGACGGTGCGCCACACCTGAAGTACGAAGATGAGCGCGCCGATCGTCGTGATCGTTCCGCCGGTGCTCAGCACGATTGTGCCCGACGGGAGTCCTGAGGCGCGCAGCCAGAATCCCGCCACCATTACGCACAGCCCCGCGTTCGCCAGCCACCAGTGCCAGCGCGCCGCGCGAGCGCTCCAGAGCGGACGGCCGGAGAATCGCGGCAGGACATGATATGCGACGCCGCTGATGAACATCGTCACGAATCCGAGCAGCATCACGTGCACGTGCATGGCGCGATACACGGTCCACGCCGGCACGATCGCCATCGACATTCCGAGGATGACGCCCACCGCGAGCCAGGCGACACT
>JADGQS010000121.1 GCA_017881585.1 Gemmatimonadaceae bacterium
GCGCGTCTTCGTCCTGAAACCGACCAACTGTCGCAACAGATAGAGCGGTGACTTGCCCGCGATCGGCGGGCCGACCGTGCCGCCCGCTCCGCCGCGCAGGTCGGCTCCGTGACACGTCGCGCAGCGCGTCGGGCTGTCCGAGCGGACCGTGATCGCGAGCGCGCGACCTTTCGCGAGCGTGCCCGGTTGCACGTAGACCGTGAACGTTTCGTTCGGGTCGCGCATCTCGTGATGCTCGATGTCGTCGGAGACCTCCAGCATGCGGTCGCCGAGGGCTTCGGTTTCGTCGCCTCCCCGACGCGCGTAGAGTCCACCGGCCTGGTACGTGCGCGGGACGACGGTCGCCTCCACGACGGTGTACTGCCGCCGAGGACGAATGCCGGCGAAATACTTCGCGGCCGCGGCGACCTCCTCGTCAGTCGCCGCCATGACGACTTCTTTCATGAGCGCGGCCGCGGTGAACTCCGCGGCAGGTGCGCGCGCGCCTGAGCGAATCTCGGCGACCTGGCGGCGAATGTACTCCTCGGGGAGCCCCGCGATGGTGGCATTTTCCGAGCGGCCCTGTCCGTCCGGAAGATGGCACAGTCCGCACGCGTACTTCATCTCTTTGCGTGCGTGCAGCACGACGCCCGGCGCGGGCGGGTGCGACTCGGGACGCCAGTCCGGCGGATTGAGGAGATCGCGCAGCTGCGCGCTCGTGAACGACCGGTTGCTGTGCGCGAGCGTCCTGACGGTGGTGTCGCCGGGGCGGACCGACGACGGTACTTCGGCCTGCAGGGTGGGGAACGCCCACGTCGGAACCACGAACGCGGGCCGTTGCGCGAATCCGGCGCGTGACGCGATCAACGACAGCGCCGCGACGAGACGGATCGTCCTCATCCGCATGGTGTCTTCAATTGCCGCCCAACTACGGTTGCCTGGTGCTCAGCCACTTCGCGCGGAACGCCAGCTGCTGGTCGGTCGGATTGAGGCCCGCGTCCTCGAATGCGACCACCTGCACCGCGGGATTCTCCGCGATCGTCACGCTCGCCTCGCGGCGGCCGGCGCGCCCTTCGTAGGCAATCGTCACGCGGTCGCCGGGCTTGTGCCCGCCGATCGCGGCGCGGAAATCGGGCTCGGCGCTGAACTCCTTCCCGTCGAGCGCGATGATCCGGTCACCGCGTTCCAGGCCGGCATCGTAGAGGGGCGAGCCGATGAGCGTACTCGAGTTGATCGTGAGCTGTGCGACGCCTTGGTTCGTCAGCAGCGGCCGGAACTGATAGTCGCCGATCCAGCCCACGCCCGGCTGCGCCTTCCGCACGAGGATCCCGGCGTTCGCGAGCAAGGCCGGATAGTCCGGCAGCTCGTGCCCGACGATGTACTTCCTCCAGAAGTCCCACGCCCACGCGGAGTCACCGGACGCGGTCGCGAGCGCCCGCCGCGCGTCGTCCAGCGTATAAGGAATCTCCGGCTTGCCGTGATTCTTCCACATGGTGCGCATGAAATCGTCGAGCGTCCTGCCGCCGCGCGACCGCAGCGACAGATCGATCGCGAGCGCGATCCCGGCACCGTACGTGTAATACGAGATGAAGATGTTTCCGCGATTCTGCGGATCGATCGAGACGGCCGCATCGGTGAACGGCGCCTGCTGGCTCATGCCGATCGGCCCGAAGTAGCGGCGCCCCGGCGCGTTGGTGACGGCGTTCACGGTTCCGCTGAGACTGCGCACGAACGCGCTGCTCTGCGTCACGCCCGAGCGCGCCTCGAGCAGCGGGCCGTAGTACTGCGTGAACCCCTCCGCGATCCACAGCTCGCCGGAGAGATTCGCGCGATCGTAGTCGAACGGCTCGAGCGTCGCCGGCCGGATGCGCTTGACGTTCCACGCATGGAAGAACTCGTGCGCCACCGTGCCGAGCTCGCGCTGCGCGCTCGCGCCCATGCTCGCGCCGCCGGTCACGCTCGTGGAATTCCGATGCTCCATGCCGTCGCCGTTGCAGCTCGGGCGATAGCATGCGACGAACGTGTACGTGCCGAAGTCGAACGCCGGGAATTCGCCGAACACGGCGGCGGCTTCGCGCGCGATCTTCTGCGCGCCGGCTGCGTATTCATCGATGGTCGCCGCGGGCGCGGGATCGTCCACCGCCGCGCGGAACGTCAGCGTCTTCCCGCCGCTCGTCTCGGTCCACTCGCGCCATTGGATCGCGCCGACGTGCGTGGGACTGTCGAACAGATATTGCATGCCCGGCGCCGTGAACGTCTCCGGGTTCGACGTCGGAACGAGCTGTGTCGCGATCGTCCACGCCGGATTGGGCCGGTGAATGGTGACGCTGACCGGACGCAGCTCGAGTCCGCGCGCGTAGAGGAACGTGCCCTGCGGCTGGATGTGCGCCTGCACCGCGTCGAATCCAGGATAGGTGCCGTCCGCGCGGTCGGCGAACAGCGTGTACGTGACGGTCACGGTGCCGTCGTGTCCGGCCACGTCCCAGCCGTACGGGTCCGGCCGCGTCACCACGAGTTGGCGTCCCTTCGAGTCCACGGCCTTCAGGGCATAGACGTTCTTCGCGAACTCGTGCAGCGCGTAGCGGCCCGTCGAGCTGCGCGCCATGCGCGTGTGCAGCGTGCCGGGCGGCACCGAAGTGAACACCGCCGTCACCTCGGCTTCGTGGTGCACGATATTCGGAAACGAGATCTCGTACAGGATCACCGGGCCCTTGTTTCCCTGTTCGACGGGATGGAGCTGCGCGAACGCGGCGCGCGCCGAGGTGGTCGCGGCGAACGCTGCGAGGGCGAACGCAGCGAGAGTCCTGGTGAATCGCATGTGATTGGATGGCAGAAGGCAGACGGCGGACGACGGTTGGGACGTCAGAGGGCGGACGGCAGCAAACTGCGGCTACGACGAGGGCTCGCTCGCCGAGTGGCCCTCGTCGATCGGCGCGGTGTCGCTCAGGTCTTTCAGGATCTCGATCGCGCCCATGTGCAGCGCGACGTCGCCGAGCACGCGGCCCTCGGGGACGAGCGATGCACGCTGAAGACATATGAACTTTCCGGTCTGCGAGCCGATGTAGTCGCTGAGGCGCTGCCGTGCGGCCGCGCTCACGAATCCGTGCACGATCCTGCCGCCGAGGAGGGTGGCTTCCACGCTGCGCTCCTCGACGCCCGAAGTCGGCGCGGTCGCGATCTGCAAATCGTGGTCCGGGGCCGTCGCCATGATGATGTGTTCGGACTGCACGATGACGTGCCCGGGCGCCTCGTTGAGCTTCGGGCGGTGCGCCCGCGTGACGTTCATCCAGCCGCCGCGGCGGCCGTTGAGGTACGGAACGAGCGTCTGATCCTCGCCGATGAGGATGTGGCCTTCGATCATTGTGCCGTCGCGCAGGACCAGGTGGACTCGGCGCGACTGCGCCTGGCGGACTCGTGTCGTAGGAGAGGTCACAGGTTGGTTGATGAGGGGCGTCTGGCGACGCGATAGAGTGGCACGGCCAAGAGGAGCACATACATGGCGATCGCGACGATCGCATTCTCCGTGACCGACGTCACGCCGTCGCCCATCCAGTGCGTGATGTTGATGAAGTCGTCCTTGCGGAGCGCCTGCAACGCGGCGATGCCCACGCCGAGAATCGCGCCGCCCGCGATGAGTCCGGACGAGAAGAGCACGCCCGGTCCCGAGTCGCCGGTGTCGGCCTTCTTGCTGGACGCGGCGGAGCGGCGCTCCACGAGCCAGCGTACGATGCCGCCCATGAAGATCGTCGCCGAGGTGGAAATTGGGAGATACGTACCCACCGCGACGGCGAGCGACGGAAGTCCGAGTATCTCCATCACCACCGCGATGAACGCGCCGATGAGTATCAGGCCCCACGGCAGCTTCTGTGTGAGTATTCCATCGACGACCAGCGCCATGATCTGCGCCTTCGGCGAGTCGAGTTTCTGGACGTGACGGCCGCTGTAGTCCGTCTCCTCGCGTCCGCCGATGCCGGGATCCACGAAGTACGCGATTCGTCCCGCATCGCTCACGAGGTACCGGCCGGCCGGCGCGTCGCCCGTGCGCTCGAACAGATGGCCGACCTTGTATGAGGTGCCGGCGATCGTCATCGGTTCGCTCTCGAAATTCGCGACCTGCACGCCGGGATAGTCGCGCACGACGATGGTGGTCTTCGCGTTGTTCAGGAAGGCGATCATGCCGCCGATCATGATGGCGGACGTCGTCACGCCGAAGAGCAGGGCGACCTGTTGGCGCATGGGTGTCGCGCCGACGAGGTAGCCGGTCTTCAAATCCTGCGACGTCGCCGCGCCCACCGCCGCCGCGATGCAGACCACGCCGCCGATCGAGAGCGCGAGCACGCGATGCTCGATCCCCGTCCAGCCGACGGCGAGAAAAATCAGCGACGTCATCAGGACCGCCGCGACCGTCATGCCGGAAATCGGATTGGACGACGCGCCAATTTGGCCGCAGATGCGGCTCGACACCGACACGAACAGGAAGGCAAAGATCACCGCGAGGATCGCCCCGGGGAGGTTGATGCCGATCTGCGGCAGCGTCACCATCGCGATCATGAGCGCGACGATTCCTCCGACGACATAGATCATCGGAATCTCGCGCTCGGTCCGCTTGACCGACGCGGCGCCCTTGGCTCCGCGAATGTCGCCGAAGCCCGCGATCATCGCCTGCCAGATCATCGGCATCGCGCGGGCGAGCGAGATGAGTCCCGCCGCGGTGACCGCGCCCGCCCCGATATAAAAGACGTAGTTCGCGCGGACCTGCATCGGCGACATCGTGTTGATCAGGACCGTCGCGGGAAAGATGGGCGCGGTGAGCCCCGCGCCGAACAGCTTGATCGCGGGGATGAGCACGAAGAACGAGAGCACGCCGCCCGCGAACAGATATCCGCCGACCTTCGGTCCGATGATGTAACCGACGCCCGTGAGTTCGGGGCTGACCTCGGCCCGAAATTCTCCGATCAGCTCCGTCTTTCCCGCGGGCAGCATGCGCTGGAAAATTTTCGCGGGCACCTCGGCCCACAGGTGCATGCCGCCGTTCAGGAACTTGTAGAGCGCGCCGAGCCCAAAGCCCAGGAACACCGTGCGCGCCTGCACGCCGCGTTCCTCGCCGACGATGAGCACCTCGGCGCACGCCGTGCCCTCGGGGTACTTCAGCGTGGCGTGCTCCTTCACGATCAGCGACCGCCGCAGCGGGATCATCAGCAGCACGCCGAGAAGCCCGCCGACGATGGAAATGGCAGCGACCTTGGACCACGGCAACGCGTAGCCGAGCAGCAGGAGCGCCGGGAGCGTGAAGACGACGCCGGCGGCAACCGATTCGCCGGCCGAGCCGGTCGTCTGCACGATATTGTTGCGCAGGATCTGCGGCTCGGTGTTTCCCATCGCGCGCGTGATGGAGCGGAAGATCGTGATCGAGAGCACCGCGATGGGGATCGAGGCGCTGACGGTGAGTCCGACCTTCAGGGCGAGGTACACGCTCGACGCCGCGAAGACCAGGCCGAGGATGCACCCGAGGACGACTGCGCCGACGGTCATCTCGGTGAGAGATTTCTCGGCGGCGACGTAGGGTTGATGAGGTGGGCTCATGCCCTGAATATGCGAACAGGTGCCTGAGGTGGTTAGTTAAGCCAACTACCAATAACCAACGACCAATGACTGTCTACCTGCGGTTTGCCGCCATCGCGCTCGTTCCGCTCCTCGTGGGCGCCCAGTCCCGCCCCGCCGCCCCGCGCTCCGCGGCGATCTCCGACGTCCGCTACGCCGTCACCTTCAAGGCCCTCCAGGGCATCGAGCGCGGCGTCGACGTCTCGATGTCGTTCACCGCGACCGGCAAGGAGCCCGTGCTCCTCTCGCTCCCGATCTGGACACCGGGCAACTACGAGGTCAGTTGGTTTGCCCGCAACGTCTCGCGGTTCGGCGCGACCTCGCGCGGCAAGCCGCTCACGTGGGACAAGTCCACGCCGAACACCTGGCGCATCGTCACCGACAACGGCGGGCCCGTCACCGTGGAATTCCATTACAAGGCGGACACCCTCGACAATGCGCAGAGCTGGGCACGTGAGGATTTCCTGCTCTTCAACGGGACGAACCTTTTCCTGTATCCCGAGGGACGCGCGCTCGACTTTCCCGCGACCGTCACCGTGCAGACGGAAGATTCCTGGCGCGTGATCACCGGCATGACCCAGACCGGCGCGCGTGCGTGGAGCGCGCCGAGCTACCACGAGCTCGTCGACCATCCGTTCTTCGTCGGGAAATTCGACATCGACAGCGCGCAAGTCGCCGGTGTGTGGATGCGCTTCTCCTCGTATCCCTCCGGCTCGGTGAAGCCGGCGCAGCGCACCAGACTGTTGGAGCAGATGGCGCGCGCGATTCCGACCGAGGTGTCGGTGTTCGCCGACCGGCCATGGTCGCGATACGACATCATGCAGATCGCCGACTCGTCCTCACCGGGCATGAGCGCGCTCGAGCACGAGAACTCGAACGTCGGCGTGATCGGCGCCGGCTACGTCGACGAGGAGTTCGTGCCCTCGGTGTATGCGCACGAAATCTTCCACTCGTGGAACGTGAAGCGCCTGCGGCCGCTCGACATGTGGCCGTACCGCTACGAGATGATGCAGCCGACCGCCTGGCTCTGGGTGAGCGAGGGAATCACGGACTATTACGCGGATCTCGCGCTCGTGCGCGGCGGCGTCATCAACGCGACGGGATTTCTCGGAAAGACCGAGACCAAGATGGACCATGTCGACAAGACCGTGCCTGTCGCGCTCACCGACGCATCGCTCCAGGCGTGGATCCACATGACCGACGGCACGCAGGACATCTATTACGACAAGGGATCGCTCGCGGGCCTCGCGCTCGACATCATGATCCGCGACGCGACCGACAACGCCGCCAGCCTCGACGGCGTCATGCGCTCGCTGTACGCCGCCGATTACAAGACCGGCAAGGGCTTCACGCCGGCCGAGTGGTGGGGCGCCGTCTCGCGAGCGGCGAAGGGCGCGAACGTGGCGGAATTCAACGATAAGTACGTCGACGGACGCGAGCGCTATCCGTGGGACCAATGGCTCGCCAGGGCCGGCTGGCGGCTCCACACCGACACGTTGCACCAGCCGCGCATGGGCGTGAGCTTCCAGAAGGACAGCGCGGGGCTTCTCGTGGTGCTCATCGAGCCGGGTAGCATGTCGGCGACCGCGGGCATCAAGCCGGGCGACGTCGTCACGTCGATCGACGGCATTGCGACCACCAACCCGGCGTGGGAGGGGTGGCGCCAGAAGTTCGCCCTGCGCGAAAGCGCGCCCATCGAGATCAGGCTCATTCGCGACGGCGCGGCGATGACGATCCACCCGCTCGTGAAGTTCGCGCTGCTGATCGACCGGAAGCTGGAGCCCGATCCTGCGGCGACCGAAAAGGCGAAGCGGATCCGCGAGGGAATCCTGAAGGGGATGACGTCTCCGGCCAAACCCTAACGATCTTTGCAGCTTGCCGACAGTTTCATGACAATCATTGCTGGCGGACTCGTAGGATGTACTCGATGCCCAACCTGGCGGTCATTTCGCGTCTCGCGCGCACGGTCCGTCTTCCGCGCAGGCAGGCGTGGCTCTTCCTGCTCGCCGTAGGTCTGCCCGGCGCGCTCTTGTTGTTCCTCAGCGCGCGAACGGTCATCCAGGATCGCGAGCTGTCGCAGAAGCGTCTCGCCGACCGCCGCCAGCAACTCGGCGACGCCGTAGGGCACGTACTGCTCGATCGCCTGGAACGCATCAAGCTGGAGGAAGCGACGGCGTTCGCCGCGTATCAATCGGGCCGTGACAATGATCGCCTGTCCCAAGACGCAACGGTGTTCGTCGCCGCGATCGATACCGCCGGCGTGCACATGGCTTGGACGGCCGACCCGTACGCGATCCGCGCCACGCGGGTGCTTGCGGTGCCCGCCTTCGCGTCCCGGATCGCACGCGGCGTTCAGGCCGAGCTCGTTGCCAATCAGTATGACACCGCCGCGGCCGCCTATCGCACCGCGCGTGGCCAGGCAACCGACCCGGCGCAGGC
>JADGQS010000122.1 GCA_017881585.1 Gemmatimonadaceae bacterium
TATGCACCCGTTCATCGAGACCCAGAAGGAATGGATGAAGACCATTCCCCCCTTCCGCTCCGGCGACACGCTGCGCGTCAACGTGCGCGTCAAGGAAGGTGAGAAGGAGCGTCTGCAGGCCTTCGAGGGCGTGTGCATCTCGCGTCGCGGCGCCGGCGTCTCCGAGACGTTCACGGTCCGCAAGATCTCGAACGGTGTGGGCGTCGAGCGCATCTTCCCGGTGCACTCGCCGATGCTCTCCGAGATCACCGTCGTGCGCCGCGGCCGCGTGCGTCGGGCGAAGCTGTTCTATCTCCGCAACGTGACCGGCAAGTCCGCGCGCATCAAGGAAAGGAAAGTGCGCGTCGTCGTTCCGGTGACGGGCTCGGCCGAGCGCGAGTAGCTCCGCCGCGGAGCGGCGACGTATCCTGCATTCCGCATCCCGCATCGCCGCTCACCATGCCACGCTGGAGTTCAATTGAAAGAGAACTGCGCAGTGAAGGCGCACGGCTGATTGCCGGAGTGGATGAAGTCGGACGGGGCCCCCTCGCGGGCCCCGTTGTCGCATGCGCCATCGTCATGCCGCCGGAGCGGCGGGCGATCGCCGGCGTGGACGACTCGAAGGCGCTGAAGGCGAAGGAGCGCGAGCGCCTCGCGATTCTCATTCGCACCCAGGCGATCGCGATCTCGCTGGGCGCCGCGAGCGTGCGGGAGATCGCCGCGCTGAACATCTACCAGGCGACGGTTCTCGCGATGCGCCGCGCCCTGCTCCGCCTGGCGGTCACGCCCGACGCCGTTCTCATAGACGGGAAGCCGATCCACACCCTGGAGATCGCGCACCGCGCCGTGGTGCGCGGCGACAGCCGCTGCTACAGCATTGCGTGCGCGTCGATCATCGCGAAGGTCACGCGCGACCGGCTGATGGCTTCGCTTTCTGTTCGGTATCCTGCCTATAACTGGGCGCAAAACTCCGGGTACGGCACCCCCGCACACCTCGCTGGACTGCGGTCTGCAGGGCTGACGGCGCATCATCGGGTCGGATTCTGCCACGACGTTACCCCGGTTCCGACGGTTCGTCATGTTACGCGGTAGGTACGACCGACGCCGACGAGTTGCTTGACGGCTTCGGTGACAGCACATAGCTTTTCTACTCGCGCAGCAGGTGCGGGCGCGAATGGAACTGTGTGTCGACTCGCATGGCGGATCGCGGCCCCTTTTTCAGAGAGGGTTGCCGATCCGTCCTGTCGTCCGCGTATTTCGCAGGATTGTACAATCGTTTTTCACCTTCAGGGGGTCATTCATGAGAGTCCTTCGTTCGTCTCTGTTCGTTGCAGCAACGGCGATCATCGCCGCTGCCTGCGGCGACAAGATCAACCTTCCCAGCACACCCACCGGCGGCACCACCACCACCACAACGGCGAAGATCAACAGCGTCCTCGTCGCGCCGAACTCGGCAACGATCACCGTCGGTCAGCAAGTGCAGCTGACTGCCGTGGTCGATGCTGATGCCGGCATCACGCCCACGGTCACGTGGAGCACCACCAGCTCCGCCTCGGCCACTGTTTCGCAGGCCGGTCTCGTGCAGGGTATGCTCGCCTCGCCCGGCGTCGCGATTTGTGCCACGGCGAGTGCGGCGAATGTCGCGAGCAAGGGGAACTGCGCCACGATCGTCGTCCAGCCTGCCTCCATTGTTCAACCCGCCACGGTTCAGATCACGTCGATCACCGGTGCGAACCTCAACACTCCGGTTGCAGTTCCGCCGGCTTCGGTAGCCGGACAGATCAACGTCTCGGTGACGGCGAACCCGGGCACGACGAGAATTGACTCGGTCGTCGTCTACTTGAACGGCAAGCCCGCCGGCACGCAGACGTTCACGGCCGCGCAGGCCGCAGCGCTCCGCTCGGCAGGTAACCAGGCGGTGGCCGACCAGCAGGTTTTGGCCCCGCTCGTCTTCTCGATCAACACCGCGGCATTCGTTGCCGCGACTGGCGCCGTAACGTATCCGAACGGCATCACGGCGGTCTCCGCAGTCGCTTACGGCCATCAGGGATCGTCGGGCACCACGAACACCGCGTCGCAGAGCGTGAGCTTGCTGCTCGGCAACGCCGACGCGTGGGTTTTGAAGCAGACGATCGGAACGTCGACGGTTGCGAACAACGCAGCTGGTTACCAGTTCACGACGGGTTCGGTTGCGGTCAGCGCGATTCCGGTGCTGTACAACTCCGGTCTCGCGATCGGCACCGCCTCGGTGAATTTCGGCACGGCCGCTTGCGACCTCTCGGGCGCTGTGCAGCGCACCCTGGCGCTGACGGCTCCGGCGGCGGGCACGTTTGCCTGGACGGCGACGTTCCCCTTTACGGCTTCAGTGAAGGCCGGTACCGCGGCTGACGCTGGAACGGTGAACGGCTACGAGTACAACAGTGCTTGCGCCTCGAACGCAGGCGGCGGCGAGGGCATCGCGATTGCGGCGTCGCAGTACACCACGACGAACACAGGCCCGACGGGCCTCGCCGCTGGCGTAACGACCCCGGCTGTGCGCCTCGACAACAATGCTCCGGTCGCTCCGGTGGTCTTCATCAACCCGAACGGCCGCCAGAGTGGCTGGCTGAACGACTTCGCTTCCTTCGCCACGATCAATACGGGCGCGACGTCGAACGGCATGATTACCACCCCCGGTGTCGCCGACGCTGGCGTCGGCGGCGTGACCTATGTCGGGCGCGCCGGCACAACGCTTGCGCTGTCCGTTGCGGCCGCGAACATCGCCAATCCGAGCACGCTGGCTGCATCGTTGAACAATACGACGTACTGCCTCACGCAGTACGCCATCGATGCGCTCGGCAACACCTCGGCGGCTCCCTTGGCTTGCGCCACGACCTTCGGCGTTGACCGCGTGGCTCCGACCATCGCCTTCTCGGGCGGTCTTGCTTCCAACGCCCGCATCAACACGGCTACGGTTGCCGCGGAGTTCCAGGTCACGGTTCTCGATGCAGGCGATCCTGCTACGCCCACGCTGGGCGTTTCCGGCATGCTGAGCGGCGCGTCGGTGATCGGTACCGTCACGCTTCGCAACGCCACCTCAACGGCTGCGGCGACCTGCATCGTGGGCTCATGGGCCACGGCCACGGGTTGCTCGGCCGTATCGGTGAACGCTGCTCCGGGATATCCGCTCGTTCCGACCACGGCCGTTGCCGCGGTCACCCTGCCGGGCTATCTCACCTACACCGCGATCTCGCGCGACGCGGCTGGCAACAGCTCCGCGTCGGTGACTCGCGTGGTTGTGCACGACAACGCGGCGAACCCGCCGGCCGTGACGTTCTACACGCCGTTCCTGCCGGGATCGCTCAACGCGGCCTCCGCCTCGATAACAGCGGTTGCCAGCGATGACCTCGACATCCGCGATTTCCAGTGGATGTTCGTGTACGGCGCGACGATGGCTGGTCTGCCCATCCAGTCGCCGCAAGTGGTGGTCAACGGGTACAACGCGACGCCACTCATCAACACGGCGTTCACCGCAAACTTCTCTGGCTCGCTCATGCGCCAGATCCAGGAGAACGGTGCAGCCGGAACGTGGACGCCGGGTGCGGCCGCAGTGCTGAGCTCGGCCAACATCCTCGTGCGTGACCAGGGCGGCAGCGCGGGCACCACGCTCGTCACTGCGGTCCCGGCCGGCACGGTCAACTTCACCACCGCCGCGTCGACGTACGTCGTGGCGGGCGCGTCGAACTGGAACATCTCAAACGCCGCCGCGACGCTCGTGTCGGACGGCTCGGGGACTCCGGTCAACGCGCTGAGCGTGACGCTCAACGCCGACGCTGAAGGCGCAACGGCAGTGGCTTTCACTGCATTCTCACGCGTGGACTTCTACGCGCTGAACGCAGCGGGCACGCAGTGGGTGCTCATTGGCACCTCGTCCTCGCCGGTCGTGACGGACAACGGTGTTCTCCGCCGTAACCGTTATTCGATGAGCTGGACACCGGGCACGACGTTTGGCGCGGCGGGCGCCAAGTCGGTCCGCGCCGTTGGCGTGAACGCCGCGAACGACGGCTTCTCGACGACGACGAACACGAACATCACGCTCACGACCCCGTAATCCCGGCAGTATCGAGATTGCAGGCTGAATAACCAGAGGGTCCGGGCGAAAGCCCGGGCCCTCTCGGTTTTTAAGCCATGCCCAGCCGCTTTCGTGGTTGGCCCCCTGGCGGGGGCCCAGCCATGGAATCGCCTGGGAGGTCGGATGGCCTTCCGGGACGTGGTACCGCCGTTACATAATTCAGCCACCACCGTGATTAAAATCATCAAACATCTCGACGGCGGAGTCGGCGTGCCAGCTTGTGGCATAAAGGAGTGACGCGGTGAGTAGGAAGTATCACGCGCGGTTTGCCGTCGTATTTTTCATGGCCGCGCTCGCGGTCCTCTCCTGCCGCTCCGGAGAGTCGACCGGTCCCGCGAAGATCTCAGCACTTCCCGCCGATTCCCAGCCACAGCTGACGATCAACCTGCCGCTCGGCGAGGCGATGACGTCGGGCACCACGGAACAGATCACGATCGCCGCGGTCAACCTCGAGCCGCAGAGCTGCCGGATCACCGCACCGGACTGGCTCGGTCTCAAGGCCGGCGCCGATTCCAATTCCGTCTGGACCGTCGCGCCGACGTCGAGCGGCGCCGCCGTGCTCGTCACGCGATGCACCGACTACCGGAACAGCGTCGTAAGCGCGAGCGACTCGCTCACGGTCTACAAGAAGCCGTCCGTCATTCCCGATATAAGCGGCACGGTGCCCGTCGACGTCGGCGATTCGATCGACGTCTCGTACGATTCGACCGACACGCCGAAGGTCGACGTCACGTGCAACCACTGCGATTCGTTCGCGAGCCTGACGCGGGTGGCGTCGAATACCTTGCGGCTGTTTGCAAGAGACGTGCCGGGAGACACGACGCACCGCGGCATCTGTTTCACCGTGCACGGGCTCGATGGACGCTTCACGGATCAGCAGTGCGTCCGCGTCGCCATCGAGCCCGCGCAGATGGCGCTCTACTCCGTGCCGTTCGCGATCCGCGCATCGGAGATCGTGCCGTTGCACACGATCCCGGTGGCGACCTACGATCTCACGGGCCAGTCGAACCATCCCGATTTCATGCGTGTGAACGCGCCATGGGCTGGCGGCGCCTGCTGGATGGTGTTCACGCCGTACTTCGGATCGAACGGCTTTGTGGAGAATCCATCGCTGGCGACCAGCCCGGACTGCGAGCATTGGTCACCGGCCGCCGGCGTGAAGGCGCCGCTCATCGACAAGCCGGAGAACGGATACAACTCCGATCCGGAGCTGATGTACGACGCGCCGCGCGGCTGCCTCGGCGTGGTGTTCCGGCAGGTCATCGCGAAGAACATCGTCAACATTACCAGCACCTGCGACGGGAAGACGTTCAGCGCGCCGCGGCAGCTGTTCACGGCGCCGAACCACAGCGCGGTTTCTCCGACGGTCGCGCGGGGACCGGACGGATTCAACCGGATCTGGTACGTGGACGCCGGCGCCGTCGGGTGCACGAACCAGTCGAACGTAGTGAAGATGCGCGAGGCGACCACGGACACCGCGGGCCTCGCCGACATCCAGTTCGGCGCCGAGGCGGCGACGGATCTCGCCCAGCCCGGCTACGTGATCTGGCACATGAAGGTCCGCTACGTCCCGGCCCTCAAGCTGTACGTCGCGATGTACGCGGCGTTTCCGATGACCACCGGCATCGGCAACTGCATGAACGACGACTTGTTCATGGCGACGAGTGCGGACGGCGTGCACTGGCAGTCGTTCCAGGCGCCCGTGATCAACCATCTCGACAAGCGCTTCAAGTTCACGTCGATGTATCGCGCGTCGTTCCAGTACGACGCCAATACCGACCATCTCCGCACGATCGTCTCGGGACTCGAGGCGAGCAACTGGGGAGAGTACGGCGTCGTGCACCGCTACAACGCGCTGGTCAGCGCGCTGAAGTCGTCATTCACGGTGGCGGCGTCGCAGCTGATCCCGTCGTCGCAGCTCGTGCGGAAGCCTGATGTGGGAGTGAGGCAGGTGATCATGGAGGACCGCCCATAACGACGCGTCGTCCTCACCTCTTCGTCGTCCTCGCGCTCGTCGCCGCCTGCGGTGGAGGGAAGTCCGTCCCGGCTGCGCACGCGCCGGCGGACCGCGTTTCCCTCATGGCCGTGCCGCCCGAGTCCACGCTTCGGGACGATCCCTTCTCCCGCTCCGCTCGTCGCGGCCGGGCGATCATGCGGGCCACACGGGATTCGCTTCCCGGACACGTGGGCAACCGGTTGAGATGCGTTTCGTGCCATCTCGACGACGGGACGCGTGCGTTCGCCATGCCCTGGGCCGGCGCCTACGGACGTTTTCCGCAATACCGCTCCCGCTCGGGCCGGGTGGGCCGCCTCGAGGATCGGATCGACGATTGTTTTCGTCGCAGCCTGAACGGGACGCCGCTGCCGTTCGCAGGCGATGACATGCGCGACATCGTCGCGTACATCTCGTGGCTGTCGAGGGGCTCAGCGTCGGATCGTCGCACGCGGGGAAGTGGGATCGACTCGATCGGGCCGCTGCCGCCCGATACGACCAGGGGGCGGCTCGCCTATCTCCTGAACTGCGCGCGCTGCCATGGAGTCGCTGGGGAGGGCCTCGTCGCGACGCTCGCCGCCGCGTCCGGCCCGCCGCTGTGGGGGCGGGAATCGTTCAGCGTCGGTGCGGGGATGGCGCGGGTTCGCGCGTCGGCGGCGTTCATTCGCCGAAACATGCCCTTCGACGCACCGGCAACGATCTCCGCGCAGACGGCCTTCGACATCGCGGGCTTTCTCTCCGCGCGCGACCGGCCGGACTTTCCCGGGAAGGAACTGGACTGGCCGAACGGCGACGCTCCACCCGACGTGGCATACCCCGTCCGATCCCGGGGCGTCAGCGGCGGCCGCCCGTCCGCTCGCGCGATGCGACTTCAACGCCGCGACAGTTCGGAGTGACCGCCGATTCGAGCGTCATGACACCGGTGCCGAGGACCGCCACGGTGCTCTCCATGCGTACGGGCAGACGGCAGCGATCCTCGCTGATCCAGAGGCGCAGGACCCACTCGTCCTTGTAGTCGACACCGTCCTTCGACCGCATCTCGAGTTCCACGGTATTGAATTCGCCGGCTGGTGTGCGGAGTGTTTCGCGCTTGACGAATCGCACCGTGGTTGGGATGCGACGCTTGTCGTAGTGCCGGTCGAATGCGTAGATCGAGTCCGGAACGAGGGAAACCGTTCGCAGGAAGTAGACGAACGAGAGTTCGTCGAGAGGCGCCGCGCCCGTGGTGCTCCCGGAATCTCCGTGCGTCCCGGACCAGTAGTGGAGGTCGGGATAGATCTCCACGCTGTCATCTTCCGACGAGAACGGCCGGCGTTCGTGCCTCTCGAAGCGAAGCGACGTCATGCGCTGCGGGTCGATCCAGCTCCGGCTGTCGTCGCTGCTCTTCATGAACAGCACGCCGAGGTGCGTGTTGAACGAGACGAGCATCGTCTCGACGCCGCGGACGGTCACCGGTCCCGTGACCGACATCACCGCGTGCCCCACCTTGCCGAACTTGGAGGCGCGGACGCCGAACGTGAGCAGTTCGCCCCTTCCGAACGGGAGCGTGTCCGGAGCTTGCGCGCCGGCAATGGAAGCGCTGACGAGAGCGAAAGCGAGCCAGTGAATTTTCATGACCTGATGATTGCGCCGATGCGCCGGCGCGACAATCATGCGATGGACCTAGTTCGCTTCTCATCCTTGCGAGCGATATGGCTGGCGTGCGTCCAGCGGTATCGTCCTTTCGGGTCTCTGAACGAAACCAATTAGCGGGGGAAGGGCCTATGCGCGCGCGACATCTTTACCTGGTCGTTGCCGGAGGAATTCTCACGGCGACCGTCATCGCTTCGTCGCCGGCGTTCGCGCAGGGCGCGGGCGGCGGCCAGCCCCAGCGCGGCAAG
>JADGQS010000123.1 GCA_017881585.1 Gemmatimonadaceae bacterium
GGTCCGGACCATCACCGCGAAGGGCTTGGCGTCGCGCTGCTTGCGTTCGCGGAGCCGGCGCACCACGATGTCGTTGGTCGCGTCGCATGCGAGATGGAATCCGCCGACACCGCGAATCGCGATGATCCGACCGATGCGCAACTCCGCGGCCGCGTCGCGGATGGCGGCGTCTCCTTCCGAGAGCGCGATGCCGTCCTCGCGCGCGAGCCAGACGCGGGGGCCGCACTCGGGGCAGGCCACGGTCTCGGCGTGGTGGCGACGGTCGGCCGGCGTGAGGTACTCGATCTTGCAGCGTGCGCAGAGCGGAAAGGCCGCCATCGAGGTGCGCTCGCGGTCATAGGGCAGCGAGCGGATGACCGTGTATCGCGGCCCGCAATTCGTGCACGTAATGAACGGGTGCCGAAAGCGGCGATCCGCGGGGTCGAACAGCTCGGCTTCGCACTCCGCGCAGATCGCGAGATCCGGCGTGACTGGGCGGATGCCTTCCGCGTCGGCGCTGGCGATGATCCGAAAGTCGTGCGCGCCGGCCGGCAATGCGGCGGCGAGCTCCAGGGCATCGATCCGCGCAACAGGCGGCGCCTCCGTTCGAAGCTCCTGCTGAAAAGCCTCGAGTTCCTCCGCCCCGCCCTCCACGTGAATCTCGACTGTTCCGGCGACGTTGCGCACCCAGCCGGTTAGCGCATGGCGCGCGGCCAGTCGGTATACAAACGGGCGAAAGCCCACGCCTTGCACCACGCCCGTCACGCGGAGCAACCGTGCGCCGATGGTCGGCGCCGCCGTCATCCGGACGTGCTGACCGGGCGAGCGGAATCGCGCAGGAAGTCGAACCATCCGCCGAGTCCCTCTCCAGTCAGGGCCGACACGCGGAGTACGTCGAGCGCCGGATTCACGGACAGCGCGTTGGCGACGGCGCGATCCATGTCGAAGGGAACGTGCGGCAGCAGGTCGGTCTTGGTCATAACCACGCGACGCGCGTTCTCGAACATTTTCGGGTACTTGAGCGGCTTGTCCTCGCCCTCGGTGACAGCGAACAGGACGATCATCTCCTTTTCGCCCAGGTCCCAGTTCGCCGGGCAGACGAGATTGCCGACGTTCTCGATGAAGAGCAGCCGCGTCCGCTCGAGCTCGATGGCGTTGATGGCGGTCATCACCTGCAGGGCGTCGAGGTGGCAGGCGCCACCGGTGACGACCGCGCTGACGAGGCGCGGGGTGTGCACGGCCAGCCGGTCGGCGTCGTTCTGCGTCTGCACGTCACCCGTGATGACAGCGATGTCCAGCTCCTCACCCAGGGCGCCGAGCGTGCGCTCGAGGAGCGTCGTCTTCCCCGCACCAGGCGACGAGACGAGGTTGATCGCCGTGACGCCATGGCGGGCAAGGCGCGCGCGCACCTGCGCCGCCAACTCGTCGTTGCGCGCCATCACGCGCTCGCGAACCTCAATCGTCCGGACGGCCATCATCGATCTCCAGGTATGCCACGCGCAGCACGTCGCCGCTGCAGCGCACGATGTGCGGCTTCGCTCCGGCGAAGGGCGGAGTGGCGAACACGGCTTCGAGGCAGAACTCGAGACTCGAGGGCTCGACGCCCGCGCTGTCGCCGACGTCGACGGCGACGGTCACGAGTTGCGGCGCCGCATCACCGAGTTTTTCTTCGGCGATCCGGCCGATTTCCATCGCGAGGCTCATCTCATGCACGACGCCGCCGGCTCGCGCGGCTCGCAGCGATGCCCCCATTGCACCAGGCGGGCGATCACGACGGCGACCGCGGTATCCACGGCGCGATCCACCGCCGGGCTGAGCTCGAGGCCCATCTGCACCGACTGCGGCTGCACGCCGATCGCGACCGTCTCCGCCGGAAGCTTGCCGCGCCACTCGGCGACCGCGAGGACGTCACGCAGGTCCACCTGATGCGGCGAAAGCTTGCGGGTGAGGTAAATCGGCAGCCGGTCCCGCTCGAGCACCACGACCTCACCGGGCGTGGCGCCGGCCGCGATGGCGTCAAGCAGCACCAGGCGTTCGGCGTCCTCGATGAGCGGGAGGAGGGACATTCCCCAGGTGCCACCGTCGGCCAACTCGACACCTTCCAGCGTCCACTCGTCGCGAAGGCGCGCCAGCGCCACGAGGCCGAAACCGTCATCACCCATCAGCGGATTCCCGAGACCGATCACCGCGCTGCCGTTCATGCCTCCTTCTTCGGATTTGGGTGCTCGGGCGTGGGCCACGGACTCGCCGGCACCTTGCTGATGTCGTAGTCCTCGTAGGGCTCGTCCGTGGAGATGTAGCGGCCGCCGGTGATGATCGACGACACCCTGCCTGCGCGGTCGACGTAGTCGGAGCGGATCGTGAAGTAGATGTGTATCAACGCGAAGATGATGAAGCCCCAGGTGAGCACATGGTGAACGAGCCGCACTACCTGGAGCCCGCCGAGCAGCGGCGGAACCCATGCAAAGGCGCGGAAGATGATTCCGCCCGGATTCGATTGTCCGTACATGGTGAACCCGGTCACGACCATTACAGCTGCCAGCAAGTAGAGAAGTGTGTACGCGTACTGCTGCAGGGGATCGTGCCCAACCAGACTCGGCTGCTTGTCCGGACGGAAGGTCAGGTACGCGTTCGCCGTTCGCATCGTGGTATGGAGGTTCTTCCGGGTCACGGGGAAGAGCGCCGGGAATCGCTCAAACCGATTGCCGGCGAAGAGCCAGTACACGCGCACGATGCCGGTCATGACGAACACTGCCGCGGCCGTGAAGTGGATGAAGCGCACGCGGCCCATGAGGAAGTGGGCACTCGCCTCTCCCGAAGTCATGAAGTACGGGCGACCGATATAGAACCCGGTCACGGTCAGCACGATGATGCACGCTCCCGCGATCCAGTGCATTGCACGAATCGGCGCGCTCCAAAGGTAAACCCAGGTGAAATTGCCCCGCTCGCGCCCGAGGGCGCGCCCGAGGCCGAACAACCTGGGCCGCCGTCCCGTTGCTGTTTCTCCGCGGGCGGTCATTGCACTTTCACCTCCACGACCTCCCTGCCCTCGGCGTCGAGGACGTGGACGCCGCACGCCATGCATGGATCGAAGGAATGAATGGTCCGAAGGATCTCGAGCGGTCGTTCGGGGTCCACGAGCGGGTGGTTGTCCTGGAGCGAAGCTTCATACGGACCCGCCTGTCCCTCCGCGTCACGCGGCGAGCAGTTCCAGGTCGACGGCACGACGCACTGGTAGCGAGCGATCTTGCCTGACTCGATCTGCACCCAGTGACCAAGGGCTCCGCGCGGCGCGTCGAGATAACCGTAGCCCTCGGCCTTCGTCGGCCACGACTGCGGATCCCACTTGTCCTTCGTGAACGTCGCCACGTCGCCGTTGCGAATGCGACCGTTCAGTTCTCCGAGCCACTGTTCCATCTTGCGTGCGAGCAGAACCGTTTCGATGCCGCGCGCGGCGGTCCGCCCAAGTGTGGAGAAGAGTACCTCGGGACCGACCTTCAGCTTGCCGAGGGTCTCGCCTACCATCGCCTGGACATCTTTGTGGCCGCTCGCGTATGCGACGAGCATCCGCGCAAGCGGCCCCACCTGCATCGCCCTCCCTTCGTACCGGGGCGCCTTCATCCACGTGTACTTGGTCTCGTCCTGCAGATACTTCCACGGCGGCTTGGGGCCGGTGTACTTCGGGGTCGTTTCCCCTTCGTAGGGATGCAGACCGACCGCGTCCCCCTTCTCATACTCGTACCACGAGCTGTGGATGAACTCGCGAACTTTCTTCGGGTCGTACTCGTGGACCTTCGTGAGATCCTTGTCGAGGATGATCCCGCGCGGAAAGTAGAGCGTGTCCAGGTCCCGCACGTCACCCTCGGGAAACTCCCCGCAGGCGAGGAAGTTGGGCACGCCGCCGCCAATCGCACCCCATTCCTTATAGAAGCCGGCGATGGCGACGAGGTCGGGCCAGTACACCTGCTCGACGAACGCGCGCGCCCGCGTGATCATGCCGGTGAGGTCGGTGATCCGTTCGGCGTTGATCGTAGATGCATTGTCGAGGTTGATCGCCGACGCCATGCCGCCCACCAGAAAGTTCGGGTGCGGGTTCTTGCCGCCGAACACGGTGTGAAGGCGAATCACGTCGCGCTGCCAGTCGAGCGCCTCGAGGTAGTGCGACACCGCGAGCAGGTTGACCTCGGGTGGCAGCTTGTACGCCGGGTGGCCCCAGTAGCCGTTCGTGAAGATACCGAGCTGGCCGGTGCCGACAAACTTCTTGAGCCGGGTCTGCACGGCCCGCAGTTCCGACTCGCCATTGTTGGGCCACGGCGACAGGGATTGCCCGATTTTCGCCGCGGCAGCAGGATCGGCCGAGAGCGCGCTCACCACGTCCACCCAGTCGAGCGCGTGCAGGTGGTAGAAGTGAATGACGTGATCCTGGATGAACTGCATCCCGTTCACGAGGTTCCGGATGGTGTTCGCGTTCGCCGGAATCTTGATGTTCAGGGCGTCCTCCACGGCGCGGCAACTAGCCACAGCGTGAACGACGGTGCAGACACCGCAAATGCGCTGTGTGAATGCCCACGCGTCGCGCGGATCGCGCCCCTGCATGATGATCTCGATGCCGCGAAACTGCGTCGACGACGCCCACGCCTTGGCGATCTTCCCGTTCTCGGACTGCGCCTCGATGCGCAGGTGGCCCTCGATGCGGGTGATCGGATCTACGACAACCCTGGTTCTAGCCATCGTCATTCTCCGTTTCGGTCCCGGTCTCCGGCACCTGGTGGGTCGCTTTGCGGCGCCTGATCTGCGTGTACACGGTGGCGGCTGCGTGCGTCGCGATGCCGGCGGCCGCGCCAATGGCGAGCGCGGCGCCGATAGTGTCGACGCGCTGTTCCACCGGGAATCCGCCCACATTCGGGAGGCGTCCGTAGAAGGGCGTCATCGTGTCCCAAAAGTTCGGCTCGGTGCAGCCGATGCAGGGATGGCCGGCGCCGATGGGCCAGCTCGTGCGCGTATTCCACTGGAAGATCGGGCACGGCGAGAACGTCTCCGGACCTTTGCACCCCACGGAGTACAGGCACCATCCCTTGCGTGCGGACTCGTCGTCGAACGACTCGACGAACTGTCCTGCGTCGAAATGTGCGCGGCGCGAGCACTGGTCATGGATGCGCTTGCCGTAGGCGAAGAGCGGCCGCCCCTCGCGATCCACGGACGGCAGGCGCCCGAACGTCAGGTAGTGCACGACGGTCGCGGTGACCGTATCCCCGATTGGTGGACAGCCCGCGATGTTCACGATCGGCCGGTTCTTGATGATGTCACGCACGCCCACCGCGCCCGTCGGGTTGGGGCGCGCCGCCTGCACGCTACCCCAGTGCGCGCACGCGCCGACGGCAAGGATCGCGGCGGCGCCCTCGGCGGCTTCCTTCACCAGATCTTCAGCGGTGCGTCCACCGACCATCGTGTAGATGCCGCCCTCTTTCGTGGGGATCGACCCAGTCACCACGAGCACGTACTTCCCCTTGTTGGCGGCCATCGCACTCTGCTTGGCCCGCTCGACAGCTTCACCCGCGCCTGCCATGAGCGTGTGATTGTAGTCGAGCGATACGACGTCGAGGAGAAGGTCGCCGATGGTCGGGTTGGCGGTGCGGAGCACGCTCTCGACGCAGCCGGTACACTCCTGCAGCTGCAGCCAGATGACGCTCGGCCGCTTCACCGCTTCGAGCGCCTTGAGGACGCGCGGGCCGGCGGCGCTGCCGAGACCGAGTACGACAGCGATCTCAGTGCAGAACTTCACAAAATCGCGGCGCGAGATACCGCGCGACTCGAAATGCTGACCTAGGGTTTCGCCTTCGGTCCAAGCGTACGCGGAGGGAGTAATCATCGGAACCTCGGGATGGCGTGAGTCACCCTACGACACGATGTGCGACGCGACTGTCAGGAAAAGGAGGAATGCTCGTACAGGTTATCCGCACACCGCGAATCGCCCCGAATCCAGAGTGAAATGTTCCCCTAACAGATGCGGGGAAGCTGGTCCCCAGGCAGGAGGTCAACGATGCGTGTACCGCCGAGCGACGTGCGCAGGGCCACTACCCCGGGGTGACCGGCGATCACGCGGCCGATCTGGAGCGCTCCCGCGCCCAGTGGGTGCGAGCGCAGCGCCGCCAGCACACGCTCGGCGTCGCCGGCGGGGACGAAGGCGAGCAGGATGCCCTCGTTGGCTACATAAAGAGGATCGAGCCCTAGCACTTCGCACGCAGCGCGTACGTCGTCCGGCACGGGAAGCACGGTGTCGTCGATCTCGACACCGACTCCGGATGCTGCCGCAATCTCGTTGAGCGCGCTCGCCACGCCGCCGCGCGTTGGATCGCGCAGCACGTGCACGTCTACGCGCGCCGTGCGCAGGCGCTCGACGAGGCCGACAAGGCATGCACTGTCGCTGGTGATGGTCGTCTCGAACGCCAGCCCTTCACGCGCGGCCATGATCGCCATGCCATGGCGGCCGATGGCGCCGCTCACGATCACCACGTCGCCGGCCCGCGCGCGCTCCGGCGCCGGGCGGAATTGCGCGTCGGCCGCCCCGATGCCGGTGGTGTTGATGTAGAGACCATCGGCCTTGCCGCGCTCCACGACCTTCGTGTCACCGGCCACGACGGGCACCCCCGCCAAGCTCGCCGCATCCGCCATCGAGCGAACGACGCGGTCGAGGATGTCGAGATGGAGTCCCTCCTCGAGTACGAAGCCGGCCGCCAGGCACACGGGCCGCGCCCCCATCATTGCGATGTCGTTCAGCGTGCCGTGGACGGCAAGCGACCCGATGTCGCCTCCCGGGAACTCCAGCGGACTCACGACGAACGTATCGGTCGAGACTACGACCTCGACTCCCGCGACATTCACCACCGCGCCATCACCGAGTTGCGCCAGGGCCTCGTTGGCGAGCGCTGGAAGGAAGCGCTGGCGAAGCAGCGCCGCGCTCATCTTCCCGCCGGAGCCGTGACCCAGTTGCACGCGGTCGGAAGCATCGAGCGGCGCCGGGCAGGCGAGCGTGACCGAACTCACGGCCGTCACGACACCGCTCCTGCCGTCGCGGGGTCGCCGGACCCGCGATACTTCGCGAGATGGTAGTACGCCGCGCACGCACCCTCGGCGGATACCATCAGCGCGCCAAGTGGATGCTCGGGAGTGCAGCGGGTGCCGAACGCGGGGCATCGCGGCGGCTTGAGCTTTCCCGTGAGCACTTCGCCGGCGTGGCACTCGGCGGGTTCGTTTACGTGAACGTCGCCCAGGCCGAACTTCAGCTCCGCGTCGAATGCGGCGAACTCCGGCCTGAGCCGCAGGCCGCTCATCGGGATCTCGCCGATGCCGCGCCACTTCCGGTCGGCGAGCTCGAAGACATCCTGCACGCGCTTGCGGGCCGCCGGCGTTCCCTCCCGCCGCACGGAGCGCACGTACTGGTTCTCCACGCTGTAGCGGCCGGCCTCGAGCTGCTGCACGGCCATCAGCATCCCCTCGAGAATATCGAGCGGCTCGAACCCCGTGACGACGATCGGGACGCGATATCGCATCGCGAGGGGCTCGTATTCCGTCCATCCCATCACCGCGCAGACGTGGCCGGCGGCGAGAAACCCCTGCACGCGGTTGTCCGGCGATTGCATGATCGCGCTGATCGCGGGCGGGACGGTGACGTGCGAGACGAGTACGGTGAAGTTCGGCACGCCGAGCTCGCGGGCCCGCCACACGGCCATCGCGTTCGCGGGGGCCGTGGTCTCGAACCCGACGGCGAAGAAGACCACTTCGCGATCCGGGTGGCGACGCGCGATCTCGAGCGCGTCGAGAGGCGAGTACACGACGCGCACGTTGCCGCCGCGCGCACGAACCTGTTGCAGGTCGCAGTCGCTGCCCGGCACACGCAGCAT
>JADGQS010000032.1 GCA_017881585.1 Gemmatimonadaceae bacterium
TTCAAGATCGGCGGCCCTGCCGACGTGCTGTACGATGCCACAGCGGCAGACGACCTCGCAAACGCGGTGGGTGCGGCGCGTTCCGCCGGAATCCCCTTTTTCGTGCTCGGGCTCGGCGCCAACATCCTCATCGGCGACCGGGGATTCAGGGGCCTGGTGATTCGAAACACCGCGGCCCATCTCCAGTTCCCCACTCCGAACACCATTCGTGCCGAGAGCGGCGCCGTGATGGCGGACGTCATCCGGGCGGCCGTCACCAGCGGACTGTCCGGCCTCGAGCACTACGTCGGCATTCCGAGCACCGTTGGTGGCGCCGTCTGGCAGAACCTGCACTTTCTCGCGCCGGCGCCGACGCGCGAGCGCACGATGTTCATCGAACAGGTCACCGCGAGCGTCGAGCTGCTGGCTCCGACCGGGGCCCGGCTCACGATTCCCGGCTCGGAAATGCAGTTCGGGTACGACACGAGCCGTCTGCACCACTCGGGCGAGATCGCACTGGCCGTGACCTTCGATCTCGTGAAGGGCGACCCATCCGCGATGCACCGCGTGATGCAGGAAAACCTCAGTTGGCGGGGATCACGGCATCCGTGGCTCGAGCATCATCCGAGCGCCGGATCGATCTTCAAGAAAATCGAGGGCGTCGGTGCCGGGCGCCTCATCGACCAGTGCGGACTCAAGGGCTACACGATCGGAGGCGCGCAGATCTCGCACGTGCACGCCAACATCATAGTGAACCTCGGCGGAGCAACCGCCGCGGACGTACGCGCGTTGATCGCCTTCGCCCAGAGCGCGGTGTTCGAGAAGTTCGCTCAGAAGCTCGAGCCCGAGATCGGCTTCATCGGCGAGTTCTAGCCGGATCCTTCGCTAGAATACCTGTCCGAAGTCGAACTGCGCCCGCCAGCGATCCGCCCTGTCCACCGCGCGCGCCATCGACACTCCGAACGCGCCGCCGAACAGCCTGATGCCCCCGGCGACCGTCGCGCGGGCGGTACCCGTAACCGTCGAGACGGGCTGCTGCACGGTTCCTCCGAGACGCTGGATTGCCGTCCGCGCCGCGCCATCCGACGCGCCGGTCCAGCCGGACTGCGCCGTGACCGCGAGCGCCGGTGCGAGTGCGGGAAGCCAGACGAGCCGCGTCAGCCGGATCGGTGCGGTCAGCGTATTGAGCCGGTACATCGCGAGCGTTCGAAATACCGCGGCCTGATCGCCGGCGAACTGCTTGTAGTCGTATCCCGGCAAGCCCTCGCTGCGCCCCATCTCGAACAGTTGTTGCGGGGGCGGCGAACCGAGCACCACACCGGCATCGAGCCGCGAAGCGAAGGTCCAGCGACCCGCGTTGCGACGCGTGCTCAATCGCAGGTCGATGCGCTGGAAATTGAGCTGGCCGTCTCCGCGCAGATAACCCAGCGTCGCGCCCAATCCCGGCCTCAGGTACTCGGCGTTCGCGTCCGAATGCCACGCCAGCGTGAAAGCCGTGCGAAGATAATTCCCCGCGTCGATGCCGCGATTGGGGAGATAGCCGCTGTGAAGCAGATTCTGCGTGAGCGTGTTCGTGACCGCACGATCGTCGGCCCATCCTGCTTCGAGCCGCGCCTGCAGGCCGCTCCTTGCAAACGAACGGGTGACCGACGCACCCGCGCTGTACCGGTCGACGTAATCGTAGTCGTCAGTGCCGAACAGCGCACCGAGCGTCGAGCCGGAGTCGAGCGGATTGCGAAAGTCGTTCGTGATGTCGAGCGACCGTCCGGCGCGCAGGGCGTACGTCCATGCGCCGTGGTCGAGTACGGCGCTGCTGCGGGCTCGTACGGTGCGTTCGTTCCACGCATATCCCGCGACGGCGCGCAACGTGAGTCCGGGCGCGGCGTCTCTCATGCGCGTCACGACGCCCAGTCCCGTGAAGAGCCCCTCGATGCGGTTGAACCGAACCAAGTCGCTCAGCCGTTCGGTCCGAAGCGCGACCTGAGGCAAGCCATCGGCGCGCCAGCGCGCGGGCGCGACGTCCATGAAGTCCTCCGTGCTCGTGGCCTGTGTCGCGGTGCCGATCTCGTCGCGCCAGGCGCGAAACGCGGCAAGCGAATCGCGTGTGGCCATGGAGAGCACGTGCGGACGCGGGCGGAGCGTATCGAGCGGCACGCCCGCGGCGACTGCCGCGGCGTCGGGCGGCGTGATCACATAGTCGCTGAATCGCGAGACGATGCGAAAGACCGCCTTGGCATCGCCCATCACCGGGAGCATGGCCTGCGCCTCGAACCGCTGGTACGAGGGAAGCCAGAACTCCTGGCTCACCTCGCTGTTCACCAGTTCGACGAAGGCAATTCCCGTCGGGCGCACGCTGCCGAGCAGGCCGCTGAGTCCCCCGCCCGGCCCTTCCGAAGTGGACGCGAACGAGCCTCGCATGCGGACGACATGCTTGCGATCCACGTCGAGATCCATCTCGCCGCTGAAGACCACGGTGCGGTACGGCAGCTTCGCTTTCGGTTCAACGAGTATGCGGACGATGCGAATCTCCCGGTCACCGACGTTCAGCTTCTCGACCGTGTCACCGCCGCTGAAGCGGTAGAGATTCTCGCGGTCCACCGAGAGCGGATGGATGGCGACGAGCGTCGTGCGCGGGTTCGCGTCGCCGCGCGATCCCGACAGCTTCGAGATGCCCGCGCCGGCGCGACGTCGCGTGGTGTCGACGCCAAAGAGGAGCGAGAGGCGATTTCCGTAGAGCGACGGAACGACCCACGCGTTTCGGAAGAATCCAATCGTCGCGAACTGGAATCCGCGCGACTGCGAACGATAGCCCGTGACGTGCTGCTCGAAGTCGCCCGTGCGGCTCCACTGCAACTCGCTGGCCACCTGTTCGATCGACTCTTCTGACTCGTGGCCGGCGCCATCGCGCTGACCAATCGCGATCTCGCTCTCGACCCTGGCTCGATAGCGCCCCAGAGAAGCGGGGACGCGATTGTTCACGAGCACCGCCTCGTTGACGAGGGTCCGTAGTGCCGTTGACGAGTACGTCGCCGTGTCGGGGATGGCCGCCACGGCGAGCTGGGCGGCGAGGAAAAGCGTCAGCATGCCATGCGGAGGATACGCGCTCGCACCCGCCTCGCCAGCCCGGGCAACAGCGCGGCGTCGGGGAGGGCGCGCTGAATCAGGATTTGCAGCGTATCGTCCCGTACCAGGCGAGCGAGCGAGGATGCGATGATCGAACGCAGTTCCGGCGGAGCGGCGGCGCATTCTCTCTCGATTTCCGTCCGTCCTGCGATCAACAACACCGCACGTTCGAGTTCCTCGCTGTCGACGACCCGCGCGCCGCTTCGCACGAAGGAAGCGAATTCGAGGGCGAGCATCGCGGGCGCGCCGGCGATTCGAACGATGAGCCCTTTGTCGGCGGTGAAGGGCAGGGTAAGGAGCGTCGCGTACTCGAGCCACACCTGCTCGGGGTCGCCGTCATCCGCGCGCACCTGAACAAGTTCGATGGTGACATCGTCGGAGACGCGCCAGCGATCGGCATTGGCGGCGCGACCGATTCGCGAGAGTCCGAGCTTCTGCAGGTCGCCGCCGAGCCTGTCGACCATCGAGGTTGATAGAAGCTGCAGGCAAGAATCCGCGGCGAACGTCAGTTCGGGAACGCGCACCGCCTGGTCGGTCATCAGGAGATCCACCACCGGCGGCCCAGCGAGGACGACGCGGTTCAGGATGGGCTCGATCGCGCGGGCCACCAGGCCCAAGCGCTCGCGCGCGGGCAAGATCGACCTCGGCGGGTTCCCTTTCACGCCTTGGAGACCGAGAGGCGTTCGGCCAACAGCTCGGCAGCAACCTTTCTGACTCGCGTCGTTCCCACCCGGAGGGCATCGATGATGGTGAGCAGTTCGTACAGCGGCTGGTTCCGGCCTGGAAGCTCGGGCGCGCCCGGGAAGAGCGGAATCAACGATTGCCCTCGAGCCGTGCCGTCGGCGTGCGGCCATACGAATCCTTCAGTCGCTTCGACGATCGCGCAGAAAGCCGGGGACGAATGGGCGGTGGAGATGCCGATTGTTGGGGTGCCGAGGACGGCGGGGAAAGCGAAGGGCGCCCCGTGAACAAGGAACTGATGGAGGATTTCGCACGATGGCCGACGCTCGTCGGCCAAGATGAGGCGCGCGAGACGAAGTCTTCGGACGGCATTGTGGCACTCGCCAGCGCTCAGTCCTGTCGCTTCAGCCAGTTTGATGAATAGAGCGGCTGGAGTGATCGCAAGTTGGCAAGCCACAACGAGATCACCGGGGCGTAACGTTGGCTGCTTGCTCATATAATATTATGATTTATGAATCATGAATATATTGCATAACTCCTTTATAATCAATATGCTTCGATCAATTCCACTTCAATCCGCGCAACTGCTCCAAATTTACGTTCCCGCCGCTCACAACGCTGACGACTTTCGAGCCGGCCGGCGCCTTGATCAACCCCTTCAACAGCGCCCCGATCGGCGCGGCAGCTGCCCCCTCGACCACCAGCTTGCTGTGGTGCATCACCCACA
Source organism: Gemmatimonadaceae bacterium (assembly GCA_017881585.1). Lineage (GTDB taxonomy): Bacteria > Gemmatimonadota > Gemmatimonadetes > Gemmatimonadales > Gemmatimonadaceae > Fen-1231. The sequence goes on from JADGQS010000032.1 coordinate 4,511, forward strand.
GCATCGCGTCAAAAATCTCCGAATCCGGAAGTGTGACGATCTCGTCCACCGCTTCCCTCACGATGTCGAGGTTGTGCTCGCCCACCCGCTTCACCCGAAGTCCGTCGATGATGCAGTCCACCCGGTCCAGCGTCACCAGATGACCTGCCTCCACGCTCCTCTGCATTCCCGGAGCGCCAGAAGACTCGACACCAACGATCCGCACCCTCGGGTTGATGCTCTTGATCGCCAGCGAAATTCCCGAGATCAGGCCGCCACCGCCGATCGGCACCACGACTACGTCCACCTCCGGCCAGTCCTCGATGATCTCGAGGCCGACCGTCCCCTGACCTGCAATGAGCTGCAGGTCGTCGAATGGATGGATGTAGGTGAGGCCGCGTTCCTCCACGAGCTGCTTCGCTTTCTCGTTCGCCTCGTCCCAGATCGACCCGTGCAGCACGACCTCGGCACCGTACGCCCGAGTCGCTTCGATCTTCGATGGGGTCGCGTTCGCCGCCATCACGACCACGGCCTTCATTCCATGGATTGCCGCCGCCAGCGCCACCCCCTGCGCGTGATTGCCGGCCGACGAGCAGATCACGCCGCGACGGCGTTGCTCCTCCGTCAGCTGCGGAAACTTGTTCAGTGGCCCGCGGATCTTGTACGACCCGGTTCTCTGGAGGTTCTCCGCCTTGAGCCGGACGTCGAACCCGGTACGCTCGCTCAGCGTGCGCGACGTGAACAGAGGCGTGTGGTATGCGTGTTCGGATACGCGCCGGCGCGCTTCGGTGAACTCCGCCTTGCCGGGGTGCTTGTCGTGCGCCGCCATGCCAACCTCTGGTGAAGAGAATGCAACACCCTGAATCTCGCCGGATCCGCGTGCAGCCGGAAGAGCGGTTGCACCGAACGCGGCCGCTCGGCACGTTCCACTGCCCGATTCGATCATTCCTCCCCGAGCGATCTCCGTGCGAATTCATCAGGCTCCCCTTCTCGCGCTCCTCCTCACGTCCGGTCTCGCCGCGCAGGGCAACAGGACGGCCGATCCGCTAGCCGCGTACCTCGGGCACGGCGTCTCGCACCCGCTGGCAATCTGGCGCGCAAACACCGTCAAGGACGTTCGCTATGACCTGAGCCTCGACGTCACCGCGCCGGACTCGGCCATCGGTCACGTTACCGTGCGATTCAGTCGCAGCGGGACTTCAGATGCGATACTCGACTGGCGTGGGCGCCGCCTGACCCGCGTCATGTCGAACGGCCGGTCGCTGCCGCTGACCGCGGCCAACGGCGCGCACCTTCGCGTGCCTGCCAAGCTTCTCGAAACCGGAGAGAACTCCATCGAGCTCTGGTTCGTGTCCGACATCGCGCCAAGCGGTGCGAGCATCATCCGCACCCACGACCAGACCGACGGAAGCGACTATCTCTACACGCTGCTCGTGCCGGCGGACGCCGACCAGCTCTTCCCGTGCTTCGACCAGCCAGACCTGAAAGCGCGTGTGACGCTTACGCTCACCACGCCGCCGGCCTGGACAGCGTTGGCGAACGGATCCATGACCCGCGCCGACAGCAGCGCGGACCGCATCACGAGGCACTTCACTGAGACGCGCCCGCTCTCGACGTATCTCATCGCGTTCGCCGCGGGTCCCTGGCAGCGTACCACGTCGGTGGTGAAGGGACGTTCGATCAGCCTGTTCATCCGGAGATCGCGCGCCAAAGAAGCCGACGCCGATACGCTCCTCGCGCTCACGCATCGAGCGATCGGCTGGATGGAGCAGTACTTCGGCCGGCCGTACCCGTTCGAGAAGTTCGACCTGATGCTCGCGCCGGCATTTCCGTTCGGCGGCATGGAGCATCCCGGGGTGGTCATGTTCAACGAAGACCGCTTCATCTTCCGCGAGCGGCCCACGCTTCCCAGGCGGCTGGGGCGTTTCTCCACAATCCTGCATGAAGTCGCCCATCAGTGGTTCGGCGACCTCGTGACGATGCGCTGGTTCGACGATCTCTGGCTGAAGGAGGGATTCGCGACGTATATGGCAGCCAAGGCGCTCGCGGATCTCGAACCTTCGAGCGATGCGTGGAAAACATTCTACCAGTCGAACAAGCCCCTCGCGTACGGCGTGGACCAGACGACCGGCACCACCCCATTGTGGCAGGAGCTCGCGAACCTTGACCAGGCCAAGAGCGCGTACGGTCCGATCGTGTACAACAAGGCGCCGAGCGTCCTGAAGCAGCTCAACTACCTCGTCGGCGAACGAGCGTTCCAGGCAGGCGTGCACCAGTTCCTGAGCGACCACGCTTATGCGAACGCGACGTGGCAGGATCTGCTCGGCGCGATCGGAAAGGCCGGAGGAAGATCACTGGACACGTTCGGCAGGAACTTCATGCTACGGCCGGGGATGCCTGTGGTGCAGCAGCGGCTCACCGTTCGCGACGGCAAGATCGTGAAGCTCGAACTGGCGCAGAAGCCGGCACAGCCGTTATCGGGTCAGGATGCCTGGCCGATGCGGACGCAGGTGCGAATCGAGTACCCCGCGCCGGGTGGAAGCGGAGTCGCACAGCCATACACGATTCGAAGGATCGGGGAAGCAGAAGTTGTTCCAGTTGAGCTCTCCGCGGTCATGACCGAAGTCGTCGCCGCGCGCGGAAAGCCCGCACCGGCATTTGTCTTCGCCAACTATCAGGACTACGGCTATTTCCTCACCCTGCTCGACAGCGTGAGCGTGCAGTCGCTCATGTCGGGCGAGCTTGGCCGCGTGCAGGACGCCTTTCTTCGCACGATGCTCTGGGGCGCGCTGTGGGACCAGGTTCGCGACGCACAGCTCGCACCGGAACGCTTCGCGGAACTGGCGCTCGCCGAACTGCCCCGCGAGCATGACGAACAGATCGTCCCCGTGCTGCTCGGCCGTCTCGAACGCTCGATTCGCGCCTACATTGCGCCCGCGAAAGCCCCAATGGTCCGGGCCAACGCCGAGCGCATCCTCTGGGATGGCGCGCACGATGGGTCGAAGCCGTACGGCATTCGCAAGGCATTCCTCGATGCCTTCATCGGGCTTGCGGCGAGCACCGACGGCGTTGCGAGGCTCGAATCGCTCTTGAGCGCCGATTCCGCCGCGGGAGAACCCGTGCGCGATCCCACGCGCTGGTCGGTGGTCAACCGGATGATCGTGCTTGGCGCGGCAAACGCCGAGCGATCACTCGCGGCCCAGATCGCGAGAGATACGACGCCGGACGGCAGGCGTCGCGCGTTCGTCGCGGGCGCTGCGCGCAAGTCGGCGGCGGCAAAGGCGGACTACTTTACACGCTATTTCGCCGACAAGACGCTCAACGAGGACTGGGCGAGCGGGAGTCTCGGCGAGTTCAACGCGCTCGAGCACCAGGTTCTCACGCTTCCGTACCTGCGGCCGGCGCTCGACTCACTGCCCTTCATTCAAGCCAACCGCCGAATCTTCTTCTTGGGCAGCTGGCTCGGTGCGTTCATCGGCGGCCACACCAGCGATGCGGCGCTGCAGACCGTGAAGAAGTTTCTCGCCGATCATCCGAAACTGCCGAAGGACCTGAGGGAAAAGGTTTTGCAGAGTTCGGACGAACTCGAACGCACGGTCCGCATCCGCAAACGCTGGCAATAGCGCCCGGCCGGTTTACTCGGCCGGCGGCGCTGTGCTCTCATCGGGAGCGTCGCCCGAAGGCTCGGCCGAGTCGCTTCGGGAGTTTTCGAGCTTCCGCAGACGCTTCTCCTCTTTCTTCTTCTTGCGGTCCTGTTCCCTGCGATTCTTCTCGAGATTGTAGTTCGGCTTCTTTGCCAACGCGCGGGTCTCCGAAGGGGGCCCCTCAAGATAACCCCTGCCGCGATTGGTGCCGGGGTTGGCAAAGTGGCATGTTCATAGGATCATGACGAACCCTCCCGCGATACCGCTCCGGGGCGCCGGCCGCCCAACACGACCATCGGTACGGAAAGTCGTGCTTTTGGTGCTGGCCGTCACCTTCTTCTCCTTCATTGTACTCCCCTGGTTCGGAGGCTTCGCCACCGACTGGCTCTGGTTCAGGGAGGTGCACTTCGAGCCTGTCTTCCTCACCTCGCTGCTCTGGAAGACGGGGCTCTTCGTAAGCGGAGCCGCGATCGCATTCGGCTTCGTGTACGGAAACGTGCGGATGGCGACCGCCGAACTCGCCGGCTTTCCGGCGCTGTTCGTCGATCGTGGAGGCGGCGTGCGCGTGGATATCTCGCGCTTCGTTCCGCGGCTCTTGTTCGCCGGCGCGATCCTCGTGGCGTTCATGACCGGGTTGTCCGCCTCCGTTCTCTGGATGACGATGTTGATGGCGCTCCACGGTGCGACTGTCGGCGCCGTCGATTCGCTCTTCGGCAGGGACATTGGATTCTACCTCTTCACGCTCCCCGCAGTTTCCGCAGTGCTCAACACGCTCATCGTGCTCACCGTCGTGTCGCTCGTGGCCAGCGCCGTCGTGTACGGTCTCCGCGGCGAGCTCGTGCTTCCTCCCAGAAAAACGTCGGCCGGGCCGGGCGCCACGCGTCATCTCGGTGCCTTGCTCGCCCTGCTCTTCATCCTGCTTGGCGTTCGGCTCTGGATCGTCGGAGCGTCGGAGCTTCTGTATTCCGGCACGGGACCGCTCGTCGGTGCGAGTTACACGGATGTGCACGTGCGTCTTCCCGCGATCCGCTTCTCGGCGATCGTCTCGATGTTGGCTGCCGCGGCCGTGATATACGGAGTGGTACGCCGGCAGCTGATATGGTATGCCTTCGTCGCAACGCTGCTGTACGCGGGTGTCGGCGTCGTGTTTCGTGGGCTGGTGCCGGCCGCGGTGCAGAAATTCGGCGTCGCACCGAACGAGCTTTCGCGTGAGCGGCCGTACATCGCCCAGCATATCGCGGCCACCCGGCGCGCGTGGCGCCTCGACAGCGTCCAGACCCGCGCGCTCGAGGGCGACGTGCAGCTCACGATGGCCGACATCAAGGCCAACGCTCCGACGATCGACAACGTGCGCCTCTGGGAGCGCGACCTCCTCAAGCAGACCTTCGGCCAGCTTCAGGAGATTCGCACCTACTACGACTTCTTCTCGGTGAACGACGATCGCTACATGATCGACGGCAGATACCGGCAGATTCACCTCTCCGCGCGCGAGCTCAACACGGCTTCGCTGCCCACGCGGAACTTCATCAACGACCGCCTTACGTTCACACACGGCATGGGCGTCACGATGGCGCCGGTGAACCAGGTGACGGCCGAGGGGCTCCCCGTCCTCTTCATCAAGGACGTGCCTCCGGTCTCGACCGTATCCATCAAGGTCACGCGCCCGCAGATCTACTACGGCGAAATGACCAACAGTTACGTCTTCGTAGGCACGGGACAGAAGGAGTTCGACTACCCGGCAGGCGAGACGAACACGTACACGAACTACACCGGACGGGGCGGCGTGCCCGTCGGATCGGTTCTGCGGCGTGGCTTGTACGCCTGGCAGTTCGACGCTCCGGACATCGTCCTCTCGTCCTACATCACGCCGGGCGCCCGCATCCTGTACCACCGCAACGTGATCGAGCGCGCGAAGACGGCGCTTCCCTTCCTCGATTTCGACAGCGATCCGTACCTGATCGTGACGGACGCGGGCGAGCTGAAGTGGATCCTCGACGCGTATACGTCGAGCGAGAACTATCCATACGCGCAGCGCGTGCAAGGCGGTACGAACTACATGCGAAACAGCGTGAAAGTCGTCATCGACGCATACGATGGAACGGTCGATGCATATCTCGCCGATCCGGGAGATCCGGTGGCGCAGACATACGCCGCGATCTTCCCGGGAATATTCAAGCCGTTCGCGACGATGGCCGCCGACGTTCGCCGCCACCTGCGTTACCCCGCCGACTTGTTCCGGCTTCAGACGGAACTGCACGCGACGTATCACATGGTCGAGCCCGACGCCTTCTATCACCGAGAGGATCAGTGGCAGTATCCGACGATCGCAGCGGGCCCGCCCACTACGAATCCGTTCATGCGGCACATCATCCTGCGCCTGCCCGGCGAGAAGGATCCCGAGTACATCCTGATGACGCCGTTCACACCGCGCGGGAAGGACAATCTCGCGGCATGGATGGTCGCGCGCATGGATGGCGACCACTACGGCCAGCTGGTCGTGTACAAATTTCCGAAGCAGAGTCTGGTGTACGGTCCCAAGCAGATCGCCAACCGTATCAATCAGGACACCGATATCTCGCGGCAACTCACGCTCTGGGACCAGAAGGGCTCACAGGTCATTCGCGGTGAGCTGCTGGTCATCCCGATCGAGGAATCGCTCATCTACGTGCAGCCGATCTACCTGCGCGCGGAGGGCGGGACGATTCCGGAACTCAAGCGCGTGGTCGTCGCGCATGAAAACCGTGTCGCAATGGGTGAGACTCTCGAAGAAGGACTCAACATGCTCTTCGGGGGCGGCACGGCCGGTCGGCCGACGATTGCCCCCACTGGCGATGCAAGCTCCGCGCCTGGACTCGACGCCGGCTTGATCACACAGGCACAGCAGCACTACGATCGCGCGATCGCCGCACAGCGCGCCGGCGACTGGCCCGCGTACGGCCGCGAGATCGACCAGCTCGGCACAATTCTCAAGCAGCTTCGGGCACGCAAGCCGTAGCGCACACCTCTCCTTCGTTCGCAATTCCCCAATATCATGCCGCCGATGCGCCGTTTTTCGTTTGTCCCGTTCGTACTCACCGCGGCACTCTCACAGGCCGCGCCACTCACCGCGCAGGACAGTCTGCGATTCACGCATGCCGACACACTGCGCGGCTCGAACGGGCCGGCGCGGGCTTGGTGGAAGACGACCTTCTACGACCTGCACGTGCGCGTGAACCCGGCCGATAGCAGCATCACCGGCTACAACGGCATCGTGTATCGCGTGCTGCGCGCGAACCAGGAAATGCAGGTGGACCTGCAACCGCCGCTCGTGGTGGACAGCATGGTTCAGGACGGCCGGAGTGTGTCGTACCGCCGGGACGGCAATGCGTTATTCATCTCGCTCGCGAAGCTCCAGCGCGAGGGTGACCGGAACACGGTCACCGTGTACTACCACGGCAAGCCGGTCGCGGCCAAGCGTCCGCCGTGGGATGGCGGCTACATCTGGCAGCACGACAGCCTCGGCAACCGCTGGACGTCCACCGCGAACGAGGGGCTCGGCGCGAGCGCCTGGTGGCCGAACAAGGACCTGCTGTCCGAGGAACCCGACAGCCAGCGTATCGCCATCACCGTACCGGATCCGATGGTCGACGTGTCCAACGGCCGCCTGCGCAGCACCACGCACAACGGCGACGGCACCACCACGTTCGAATGGTTCGTCGTGAGCCCCATCAACAACTACAGCGTCTCCGTGAACGCGGGCACGTACACGCACATCGCGGACAGCTTCGACGGCGAGGGCGGCAAGCTGACGATGGACTACTGGCCGCTCGCGTACCATCGCGACGTCGCGGCCGAGCAATTCAAGCAGGCGAAGTCGATGATGGCTTGCTTCGAGCACTGGTTCGGCCCGTTTCCCTGGTACGAGGACGGCTACAAGCTCGTCGAGGCGCCGCATCTCGGCATGGAGCACCAGAGCGCCGTCGCCTATGGAAACCATTACCACAACGGCTATCTCGGTCGCGATCTCTCCAACACGGGACACGGCCTGAAGTGGGACTTCATCATCGTGCACGAGAGCGCGCACGAATGGTGGGGCAACAGCATCACCGACAAAGACGGCGCCGACATGTGGGTGCACGAGGGCTTCGCGAACTACTCAGAGAGCCTGTACACGGAGTGCCTCGAAGGCACGAAAGCCGGTGCCGAATACCAGATCGGCACGCGCCGCCTCGTGAAGAATGACAGGCCGATCATCGGGCATTATGGTGTGAACGACGAGGGGTCGGGCGACAAGTACTACAAGGGCGGCAACATGCTGCACACGATCCGCCAGATCGTCGCCGACGACGAGAAGTGGCGCGGCATCCTCCGCGGAGCCCAGAGGACCTTCCGGCACCAGACGATCATGGGCCAGCAGCTCGAGGACTACATCAGCAAGGAAGCGGGCGTCGATCTGAGCAAGGTCTTCTCGCAGTATCTGCGAACCACGAAGATTCCGGTATTCGAATACAAAATCGACGGTACGACGCTCTCATATCACTGGGTGAACGTGATCGCCGGATTCGACATGCCGGTGCGCGTCGCGTTCGGCGCCGCAGGCTACTCGCTCATGAAACCGACCGAGGCATGGCAGACCGCGCGACTGCCCGCCGCGAACGCCGACGTTCGCATCGACGAGAACTTCTACGTGGACGGGAGGAACTTGGCCGCGCCCGCCAAGCCTTAGCGGCGGCTCATTTCTTGAGCGTCGCTCCGGTCAGCGTCGCGACCGCGCTGAGCGTGGTCTGCGCGGCGTTCAGGCCGAGGCGGAAGTCCTTGTCGTTGTACGTCGCGAAGAGATCCGTCACCTGGTGCCATTGCGGATCCCAGCCCGCGCCGATATCGCGTCCGCGCTCGTCCTCGCGAAGGCTGATCGCGGGCACGAGATCCTGGAACGGGCCGCTGTCGGTGTTCGTCATGTGCTGGCCGACCTGCGCCGGATAATCGGTGGCATACTTGTCATTCGCCGTCGCGACGGCCCACGCGAGTTTCTGCGCGCCATCGGAGAATTTCGACGTCATCGCAAACTCGATGTTCACGTCGGCTTCCGGACGCTGGTCCGGACTCATGGTACCATCCGGCCGCGGCATGCCATGGTCGAACAGCATGATGTCGTGCTGGATCATGCCGAGCCATTTCGGTTCCGGATACTTTCCGGATCCCGGCGGATTCTCCTTTCCCTGCAGGGCCTGACGCTGCGCGATGTACGCGCGCGCTCCGTTGGTGCCGGTCTCCTCGTTGTTCCAGAGCGCAAATCGGATCGACCGTTCGGTCTGCACGTCGGGGCTGCTGAAAATACGCGCGAGTTCCATCACGAGCGCCGTGCCGGAGCCGTCGTCGTTCGCCGCTTCACCCCATCCGTGGCCGTCCATGTGGCCGCCGATGATGTACATCTCTTCAGGGTGGGTGGTGCCGACCTTCGTGCAGAACACTTCCTGCCGCTCGCCGTCCGTCGCGGGCTCCGCGTTCAGCGCGCGCAGTTTCGGATCCGTCTGCTTGAGCGAGTCGGTGTTCACGCCTGTGCGCGTTCTCATGCCGCGGTAGCGTGCGCCACCCTGGGCCCAATCCCCGCGCCCGCCGGCACCGCGACCTCCGCGGCCCGTCGTATCGCGACGCGGAGGTGTTGTGTACGTGTAAACCACGCGCTCGGTGTTCGTGCAGCCATAGCTCTTGAGCTGCGCTTCGATCCAGTCCACCGCGGCGCGATTGCGGGCCGTGCCCTGCCGCCGGTCGCCGAACTGCGTGAGTCCCTTGACCGTCGCCTTGTATTTCTCGATGTCGAGTCGCGCGACCATCGCCTGAATCTCTGGACTGCGTAGCGTGTCGAGCTGGGCCGGACGTTCTGCAGCCTGCCCGCGAACGGACGGAGCGGCGGCGAGGGTCGCCAGCAAGAGGGCGACGGCGATGTGCGACTTGCGAGGCATCTATGTTCTCCGGAATTGAATTGCGCGATGCATTCTAACGTCCGACGCCTTTCCCCCGCTGACGGACAGCTCGACGACGGTGGAGTCGGCGAGCATCGCCCGCTCCGTGTTCTTTCTGCTGAGCCATGACCGTCCTCCCGGCTAGTCCAAATTCTTCACCCGCGCAATCAGCACGGTGATGTTATCGGTGCCGCCACGCTCGAGCGCCAGCTCCAGCAGCCGACGGCACGACTGTTCCGACGACGTGAGCGACTTCAGCTCGGCGGCGATCTCGTCGTCCTTTACATGCTTCGTCAGGCCGTCACTGCACAACAGAAAGATGCCTCGCTCATCAATCTTCGCTCGCGACACTTCAGGCAGTGCTGCATCGGCGCCAATCGCGCTGGCGAGCACGTTGCTGAACGGCGACTTCGCCACGCGTTCGGGCGCGAGCACGCCCTGGTCCACGAGATCCTGCGCGATCGTCTGGTCGCGAGTCAGCTGCTTGAGTTCGCCGTCGCGGTAGTGGTAACACCGGCTGTCCCCGACCTGCACGACGTACGCCCACGGCCACACGGCGATGAACAGCGTGAGGGTCGTCGCCATCCGGTGCGCCTCCGGCCGCTGCGCCGATTCGGCGCGTACGGCCGCATGCGCCTCGAGCGTCGCCTCGCGGAGCGCGTCTATGAACTCCTCTGCCTCGGATGACCCGGCCGCATGGTAGCAGCGCAGTGAACTCGACACGTATCTCATGATCGTTTCGATCGCGAGCTGGCTCGCTTCGCGTCCTCCCGTGCTCCCGCCGACGCCATCCGCCACGAGCATCACCGTCGCCAGGCGGGTGCCGTGAATCGGCAGCGACTGCGGGGTCGGCAAGCTCGTCTCGTGTATGATCAGCTCCGGGTGCACGGTCGCCACGAGAAAATGATCCTGATTCTCGATGCGCACCTTGCCCACATGGGTGATGCCGAACAGGTCGAGTTCGTCGTCGCGAGGACGCGCGCCGAACTCGGCGGAGGTGGTCGCGGTGTTTCCAGGAGTCTCTGCCATCAGCGCTGCAACCTCCGGTCTGCCAAGATACTTGCCCCTGCCCCTGCCGTGAGCACCGCTGCCACCATTCCGAGCATCCACAAGTTCACGGCATCCCCGAGGAGTGCGTCAACCCATTCCACCGCCAACATCTTCACTCCGACGAGGCCGAGTATCAAGGCGAGCGACGTCTTGAGATACCGGAACCTCGTGAGGAGATGCGCGAGGCCGAAGTAGAGCGACCGCAGGCACAGAATCGCGAAAACATTCGACGTGAAGACCAGGAATGCGTCCGTCGTAATCGCGAAGATGGCGGGAATGCTGTCGACGGCGAATATCAAATCCGTGCTTTCAATGAGCAGCAGGGCGACGAGCAGCGGCGTGATCCAGTTCTTGCCGTCACGTTTGACGCGAAATCGTCCGCCATGAAATTCCCTCGTCACGCGAAAATTTCTGTTGAGAAAGCGCACGAGCCATGATTGTTCGGGGGCCTCCCCCGTGTCTTTCTGCAACAGCATTCTGCCAGCCGTGAACACCAGGAATGCTCCCATCACGTACAACAGCCAGTGGTAGCGCGCCACGAGCGCGGTGCCTCCGGCGATCATCGTGCCTCTCATGACGAGCGCCCCGAGAACTCCCCAAAAGAGCACGCGATGCTGCTGCGCGAGCGGAACGCGGAGGTGCTCGAAGATCAGCGCAATGACGAAGACATTGTCCATCGAGAGCGACATCTCGACGATGTACCCGGTGAGGAACTTCACCGAGGCGAGGCGACCATCGTTCATGCGGTGGTCCACCGCGTCGACGGTCAAACCAAGCCCGGCCCAATGGTTGGTGTAGGCCTGATACACGAAGCCGGCGAACAGGAGGGCGAGTACCGCGGTGGCGGCGGCGAAGCTCAGCGCCTGCGGAATCGTCGGCGCATGCGGCCGCCTGTTGAAGACCCCAAGGTCGAGCGCGAGGACGAGCAGTACCAAGCCGATGAACCCGCCCCACATCGCCGTCACGCTTTCGCCGCCTCGACCCAGGAGTTCCACTCGTCTTCGGCCAGGCCGATCGTGACCTTGTGCTGGCATCGAACGAGGGGCACGCGAATTACCAGCGGCTCCTCCACGAGCTTGTCGAGCCACCGGCTGTCGTCGTACCGCACCACACCAAGGCCCAGCTCGCCGTAGCGTTTCGAGTTCTTGTCGATGAGCGCGCTGATTCCGAACTTCTGCGCGAAACGCTGCAGCTCGCCCTTGCTGGCCGCGCGCTCCTTCAGGTCGACGAAATGGACGTTCACGCGCCGTTCGCTGAAGAAGCGAAGTGCCTTGCGGACGTCGGCATGTTTGTGGGTGCCAAAGACCTGGACGTCCATGTTTTATAGATGGCAGACGGCAGATGGCGAACGGCGGAGTTGCTTGCGCGATTATAATATGACTCGCTGCGCTGGCCGGTCACATCCTTACCAGACTATGCCCGAGCTGATCTCGAACTTCAAACCCGCCTGGTGGCTTCCCGGTCCGCATCTCCCAACGATCTGGGGCAAGATGGTCCGAAGGCGCACCCCGGTGCATGATCGTTTGGAGCGGATCGCGACTCCCGACGCAGATCATGTGACGCTCGTGCGGATGGGAACGATCACCAAAGGCGTACCGCATCTGTTCATTCTGCACGGTCTCGAGGCGAAGATCGGCGCGAAATACGCGCACGGAATGCTCGAGGAGGCGCGCAAACTCGGGTGGAGCGGTGACCTGCTCATGTTTCGCTCCTGCGACGGCGAGATCAACACCGCTCGCCGCTTCTATCACTCGGGCGAGACCTCGGATCTCGATTTCGTCGTGCGCCGCCTGATCGACGAACATCCCAACCTGCACCTCGTGATGTGTGGCGTGTCGCTCGGCGGCAATGTTCTCTTGAAATGGCTCGGCGAGCAGGGGAAGAACCTGCCGGCGCAGATCAAGCGCGCAGCCGCCGTAAGCGTGCCGTACGATCTCGAGGCCGGGGCGCGATTGATGGAGAGCGGATTCGCCCGCGTTTATGTGCGCCACTTTCTCGGCACCCTCGTCGCGAAGACCATCAAGAAGCTGGAACTGTACCCGGACCTCTGCGACATCGAAGAGCTGCGCGCAGCGCGCACATTTTTCGAGTTCGATGACCGGCTAACCGGTCCGGTTCACGGATTCACCGGCGCGCACGATTACTATCGGCGGTCGAGCTCCATTCATTTCCTCGATGATGTCCGCGTCCCAACGCTCTTGATGAACGCCTGGAACGATCCGTTCCTTCCGCGGTCTGTTCTGGCCGCCGTTCGCAACATTGCCAGACGAAACCAGCACCTCTTCGTCGAGTTTCCGCTCACTGGCGGGCACGTGGGTTGGGTCGCTGGCCAACCATGGTCACAGCGATACTACATGGAAGGTCGGATCGTCGAATGGCTGTCGACCGGTAAGTAGTTCCAGAACAACCACTTAGATACCGTGAGATGCGGCAGGTTCTTTCGACTGTCCAGCATCGTGAACATTCCGCAGCTCACGTTGCCAGGCAATTCGCTGGGAGATTTTCCACCTGGCGAAACGCTAGACTGGTATCATTTCCTTGCACATTAAATATGTGTAGTTAGTATTTGAATTAATGACGTACGATCAAATGGCGATCGCGACGCGCTCAACCCGCACTTGGCTGAACAACGCGCGCCGGCTCTTGGCAAGACGAATGCACCGCACGCCGAACGGTGCTCGCTGGTGGGGAATGGTCAGAATGCTCAGCCACGAGCTCGGACTTCCCCTGAAATCAGCGGCCCGGGTGGCAGACTTGGTGCTGCATACTTCGCCGGCACCCCACCGCGTGCGCCTCGCCGCAACTTCCGATGGCGCAATCGCATTGCGAATCGACTTCGAGCGATTTCATTCCACCGCGAATGCGTCACTCGCTGCCGCCTACGCCTTCGGTCAGCCGCGGGCTCGTGGAAGGCCTCGCAAACCTCGGCGCCGCCGGCCCTTGATAGATGTGTTTCCCAGCGTCTGGGAAATCCGCGTCGAGCGCAAGCCGGCGAAACTCGAACGTCTGGGCCAGCAACTACGTGACTGGGGTGCCTACCCGCGGGGGATCGAGCCAGGCCTTCCGTTTATCATGGATGCGGCGACGCTTCGCGCGGTGCCCCACCTCGCGCTCACCACGAGCAAGGGCGACATCGATGTTCTGCTCGTAGAAATACTAGATGCGAACGGTGGCCGGGGCACATAGGTTAGTAGTGTTTGCACCTACTTCCCTGTGAGGCTTTCCCCGATGCATCGCAACAGAGCTCTTCTCCTCTCCGCGTTTTTCCTTTCCGCGTGCACACTCCAGCGTTGGCAGCCTGCGCAGTCGGCTGCGCTGGACGATCACATGATGCACATGAGCGCCGCGGACATGCGCGCCCCGGTGATCGCGTTTACGACTGCTTCGGGGAATCCACAGGGAACTCCCGGCCTGCCAGCCAGCGCGAACAGCGCGGCTGCGCGACTCGCTGCGTCGCCGAGGCACGGCGAATGGGTGAAGCTGGCATGGGAGCCCGGCTCGAAGGATTCGCTGATGGCGTGGATCGTGTATCCGATGAAGTCCGGGAAGGCTCCGGTCGTGGTGGTCGTCCACGAGATCTTCGGACTTTCGACCTGGGTTCGCAGCGTCGCGGATCAGCTTGCGGCGGATGGCTTCATCGCGATCGCGCCTGATCTCGAGTCGCGCGTGCGCGGCGGGCCATCAACCGCTGAGCTCACCTCGGATTCGGCGCGGAAGCTTATCGCCGGAGTGGACTTTGCCGAGCGAAACAAGGGAATCATGGCCGTTGCCAACTACGCCATGTCGCAGCCGTCCGCCGAGAAGAAGTACGGCGTGGTCGGGTTCTGCTGGGGCGGCTCGACCGCGTGGGGCGCGGCAGTCTACAATGGAAAGGGGTTCGGCGGATCGGTCGCGTTCTACGGTGCGCCCTTCGCTGCGAACGGCGCCGTGATCGTCGATTCGCTGGCGAAGATCCAGGCTCCGGTACTCATGCTCAACGGGTCGCTCGACGCGAGAACCGGAGCGTTTATCCCGCTCGCCGACGAGGCGATGAAGAAGCTCGGCAAACCATTCGAAGGAAAGGACTATCCGGGTGCCGTTCACGGATTCATGCGCGCACAGGATGATCCCGTAACCGGACAGACTCCGCCCGAGTCGATGGCGGCGAATCTCGCGGCCTCGAAGGAAGCGTGGCCGAAGACAATTGCGTTCTTCAAGAAGAATCTAGGGGTGAAATAGCGCGTGAACATCGCCATCGGCCTCGCGCTCATCGGTGTTGACCGGCCACCTCGCCCGCGTGACCGCTGCGATCAACGCGGCGGCGGCGGGTGCGGTGGCGTACACGCTCGAAGGGCGGCGGCACGACGCGGCCGCGATGAGCATCGACGGCAAGCCGATCCAGGCGGGAGCGGATGTCGTGATCGATCGAATCGAGAACGGGCTGGCGTTCGTGGAACGTTGGGAGGTTGTGGAAGGACGGATCTAACACCGTGTGCGGGTGGGATGGGCTGCTGCACCATTCGCAGCAGCCTCCCGCTCAGCTCCCCCGAGAGAGCGTGAAGACCGAAAGCCACTCCGGCCAGTTACCGCTCATCTCGAAAAAGTCGTCGAAGTAGACGAGGCCGTTCTGCTCGAACGCCTCCATCAGGGCGGCAAACCCGTTTTCGTCGAAGATCGGGCCGATCGCCACGAGGCCGTGTTCGACGCGAAACTCCTCGTCGGTGAGGGTCAACGCCTGGTCGATCTGTGCGCGCGTAATTCCCGAGCGCTCGAAGGCGGCCTTCTTCACCACGAGGGTGGGCGCGCCGGAGGAGAGTGGAAGTGGCATGGGAGAAGGCTAGCTTTCGGGCCATGAGCGGAGCAACTGGTTCTTTTGCGTTCGACGTGATCGTGGTCGGCGGCGGGCACGCCGGCACGGAAGCCGCGGTGGCCGCCGCGCGCACGCTCGGCACGGGCGCTCGCGTAGCGCTGGTGACCAGCTCGCTCGAAACCATCGGACAGCTGTCGTGCAATCCCGCGATCGGCGGCGTCGCGAAGGGCACCGTCGTTCGCGAGATCGACGCGCTTGGTGGCGTAATGGGACGCGCGACCGACATGGCGTCGATCCAGTTCCGCATGCTGAATCGCGGCAAGGGACCGGCGGTGTGGGCGCCGCGCGCGCAATGCGATCGCGCTTTATATCGCAAAGCCGTTCGGCATCTCGTATCATCGCAGAGGGGAATCACACTCGTTGAAGGCACGGTGCGCCGGCTCCTGTTCGCGAGTGGGGACCCGCGAGTGGCCGGCGTGGAGACGATGTCCGGGGTGTTGCTGCACGCACGCTCGGTGGTGATCACAACAGGCACTTTTCTGCGCGGCCGCATCCACATCGGAATGGACACGCAGGTGAGCGGCGGCCGCGCTGGCGAGGAGGCCACGACGCACCTCGCGGAACAGATCGCCGAACTCGGCATCACCACCGCGCGCTTCAAGACGGGAACGCCGCCGCGCATCGAAGGGAACACGGTGGATCGTTCCGTGCTCCAGCGACAGGATTCGGAAATCGGCGACTTCGACTATACGTGGTCGGCGTTCTGGGGCGCGCCGCGGACGTTCGCGCGACTGGAGCAGGCGCCGTGCTGGATCACCTTCGCGGGCGCGCCGACGAAGGAAATCGTCGCGACGCATCTCGAGGAATCCGCGATGTACGGCGGCGCGATCGGGTCGCGCGGTCCGCGCTACTGCCCCTCGATCGAGGACAAGATCCTGCGCTTCCCGGATGCCGAGCGACACCAGCTCTTCCTCGAGCCCGAAGGACTCGACACGAGCGAGATGTACGTCAACGGCCTCTCGACGTCGCTCCCCGCCGCGGTGCAGCTGCGGATGTTGCGCTCGGTTCCAGGGCTCGAGCGCGTGGAGATGACGCGGCCCGGCTACGCCATCGAGTACGACTATTATCCGCCGACTCAGCTTCTCCCGTGGCTCGAGGTGCGGGCGATCGCCGGATTGTTCTTCGCCGGACAGATCAACGGCACCACGGGCTACGAGGAAGCCGGCGCGCAGGGTGTCGTGGCCGGCCTGAACGCCGCACTGCGAGCGAGCGACCGCGAACCGGTGACGTTCGGCCGCGAGAACTCGTACATCGGCGTGCTTTGCGACGACCTCGTGACGCGCGGCGTCGACGAGCCGTACCGCTTGTTCACGTCGCGATCGGAGTTCCGCCTCACAGTGCGTCAGGACAACGCATTGCGGCGGCTCTCGGCCCTCGGTCTTTCGCTCGGCCTGTACGACGAGCACGAGAAGCGAACGATCGAGCGCCGCGCCGGCGACGAGGCGCGCGTGATGCATCTCGCGCGTGAGACGCAGGCTCGCGGCGAGCATGTGGACGCTCAGCTCGTGGCCGCCGGCACGGCGCCGCTGCTGCATCCCGTGCGCGTCGCGGATCTCGCAAAACGTCAAGGCGCGTCGCTCGGTGCGCTGTTCGCAGCGACCGGCGTCGGCGAAGAACTCGCGCGCGATGCGCTCATCACCGTGGAGCTCGAACTCAAGTACGCCGGCTACTTCGCGAAGGAGCGCTACGCCGCCGACAGGCTGAAGCGAATGGGCGAGTACGCGCTGCCGCATGATGCGCCGTACGAACGCATGCGCACGCTGTCCATGGAATCGCGGCAAAAACTCGCGGCGCGCAAACCGCTTTCTCTCGCGCAGGCTGCGAGCGTGCCCGGTGTGAGCCCCGCCGACTTGCAGAACCTCATCCTGGAGATCGAACGATCGCGCTCCTGATCGCGATCGCCTTGGCGATCCTCGGATTCCTCCCGATCGCCAATTGGCTTCCCGGTGGCGAGGTCGACAACGCGTACGCGCATCGTTTCGTCGAGTGGGGATACGGCACGGCCATCTGTCTTGGCGTCGCCGTCATCACAGCGGTGCTCTGGGGCCGCACCCCGCGTGGCGCGGACGACCACCAGCCTGGTTCCGCGGCACGCAGCGCTCGTTCGCGATGGATCGAAACCCTCGAGCGATTGATCCCGTTCGGTGCGTTTGCACTGTATGCGATCATCGCGCGCACCGTCTTTTCCGGAAGACCGCTGCTGATCGACGAGGTCGTGCAGCTGTTTCAGGCGCGAATCTTCACGGCGGGGCACCTCTGGCTGCCGGTCGCCGCACATCGCGAGTTCTTCTCGATCCTGCACGTCGTCGACACGGGCGACAAGGTGTACTCGCAATTTCCCCCGGGCGGGCCCGCCATGCTCGCGCTTGGCGAGCTCGTGCATGTTCCGTGGCTCGTGGGCCCCGCCTGCGGTGCGATTTCCGTCGCCCTGTTCGCGCGTCTCGTGCGGCTGACGGATCCCGGTGCGTCACGTGCGTTTCATTGTGGCGCGACGCTCTTGTTCGCCGTCGCGCCGTTCGGCGCATTCATGTTCGGGTCGCACATGAACCACGCGACGACACTGCTGTGGCTGCTGGTCGCGACACTTGGCCTCGCGAAAGTCGCGGGCAGCGACACCCCGCGCGCCGGATGGGCACTCCTGAACGGCATCGGGCTGGGAGCAGCGGCCGCCATTCGTCCGCTTGACGCGTTCGCGTTTGCACTGCCGGCCGCAGCATGGCTGCTTCTGCTCGCGTGGCGCGACAAGCGACGGTGGGTTGACGCCGTCGCATCGGGAATCGGCGTGGCTATCCCGTTCGGCGCGATGCTGTGGGTGAACGCCCAGAGCACGGGCTCGCCGTTCGTATTCGGATACGAGGTGCTGTGGGGGAAGGCGCACGGGCTCGGATTTCACACTGCTCCGTGGGGGGCGACGCACACTCCCTCGCGCGGTCTCGAGCTGATCTCGCTGTACGTCACACGGCTGCAGACCTATCTCTTCGAGACGCCGTTTCCCTCGATGCTGCCTGTCATCGCCGCGCTCGCACTCACGAAGCGGCTGTCAGCGCTCGATCGCTATCTCCTCACGAGCGCCACACTGCTGGGCGCGCTCTACTTCGGATACTGGCACGACGGCTTCTTCCTCGGCCCGCGTTTCGTGTTCTCGTGGCTGCCGGTGCTCGTGCTGTTCACCGCGCGGCTCCCGCGACTCGTCGGGGAACGGTTCGGCCGCGGGCGCGTGTGGGCCGGCACAAACGCCGCTCTCGCGACGGGCGCGGTGATGGCCGTGACGTTCTCGATGCCCGGACGTGTGATGCTCTATCAGAACGGGCGGACGTCGATGCGCGTGAACTACACTGCCGAGTCGGCGGGCGCCGGTGTGAAGGATGCGCTCGTCTTCGTGCGCGACAGCTGGGGCGCGCAACTCACGGCACGGATGTGGGAGCGCGGAATTTCGCGAAGCGCGGCAGCGGCGCTCTATCATGGTGTGGACGCATGCCTTCTCGACAAGGCACTGCGGGAGGCCGAGGACCGCGACGTACGAGGCGTGGCCGCGGAGGCCAAATTCGAGAAGCTTCTCGTGGACTCCTCGCGCGTACGCTCGAGCCCGTTTTCGCCGGACAGCACGGAGAAGCTACTCAAGGGAGCATCCTACGATCGAACGTGCATCGCACGCATAAACGAAGACCGTCTGGGGTACACACATCTCGCGCCGCTGCTTTTGGAGCGCGGGAGCGGGAACGTGTACGCACGCGATCTGCACGCGCGCGATTCGCTCATGACGGCGGCGTATCCCGCACGGCCGGTGTACCTGTTGCGCCGGAAGGGAGCTGCGGCCGACTCGGCGTTCGAGTGGCTGTCGCTGAAGCGTGACTCACTCGTTGCGTCGTGGCGGAGCGGCGCGCCGTAGCATTTCCTGTCGCACGATGATTTAGTAGCGTATTGCTACTATTTAGCCAGGCCTGCACCATTCCGAATCGCGCGATGGTGGGTTCAACAGCAGAACCGCGGATTATCGCGGAACAGACCGGATAGCTGCGGATCCGTCGTGGGAACCGTCAAGATCGAGCCGATCCGCGCGATTCGAACAGAACGCTGTCACCTAACATCCGTTGGCCGTTAGCCTTCAGCTACCGGATAACGGCCTCGTTATCGATCAGCGCCAAGATCAGCAACGAGGCCGTTGTTTGACGGCTTGCCGCTGATCGCTAGCAGTTGACAGCGTTTTGTGGATAAATGTTTCACGTGGAACACCTCTCCTTGCCTCCCAACCGACCTCGTGCCTATGTTGGGGTAAGTCGAGGCACCCCTTCGCCAAGAGACCAGGAAATCGTGGCTCGTATCATTGCGATCGCCAACCAAAAAGGTGGCGTCGGTAAGACTACAACGGCCGTGAACCTCGCCGCGAGCCTCGCTGCGGCGGAGCAACGAGTCTTGCTCGTGGACGGAGATCCGCAGGGCAATGCCACCAGCGGAATCGGACTGCAGAAGGAAACGTTCGAGACGACCGTTTACGATGTTCTGCTCGACCCCCGAACGATAAGAGAGGCCATCGTTCACGGAGTGCAGTTCCGGCACCTCGATGTGGTCCCGGCGACACCGGATCTTGCCGGCGCTGAAGTCGAACTCGTAAGCAGAAACGACCGCGAGCTCTCAATGAGCCGGGCATTCGACGAAATCCGTGACGGCTACGATTTCATTCTCATCGACTGTCCGCCGTCTCTTGGCCTGATCACGGTCAATATGCTCGCTGCTGCAGATGCCGTCCTGATTCCGCTGCAGTGTGAGTACTACGCGCTCGAGGGTTTGTCCCAACTCCTGAACACTGTGCATCTAGTCCAACAGGGAGTGAACCCGTCGCTCGGGATTGAGGGCGTGTTGCTGACCATGTACGACGCGCGCCTGAATCTTTCGCGCCAAGTGGCCGCAGACGCACGCGAATATTTCGGTGCTAAGGTTTTTCAGAGTGTGGTGCCGAGGAACGTTCGTTTGGCTGAGGCGCCGAGCTTCGGAAAGCCAATCATTCTATACGACGTAGCGTCGGTTGGAGCGAAGGCATACCTGGGTGTCGCGAAGGAGTTGCTCGAGCGCAGCCGTGTCCCCACACGTTCAAAGTCGTAATGTTGTTGTAACTCGTTGTGTTGTAATAAGTTATGTAATAATTTTACCTGGTTATTATGTCAACTGAAAAGCCGCGACGGTTGGGGAGGGGGCTCGAAGCGCTACTTGCCGGACGGCCGGTGGCAGGCGAGCCACGAAAGGGACGAGACGAGATGCCACGGAGTGCGCTCCGTTCGATCCCGATCGCACAGATCCGGCCGAATCCACTCCAGCCCCGCAAGGAGTTCAGCGCCACGGAGCTGCGCGATCTCGAGTCGAGCATTCGCGCGAACGGCTTGCTGCAGCCTGTTACGGTGCGCGCCGATTCATCCGGTCTCGAATTTTTCCTGATCGCGGGCGAGCGGCGCTTCCGCGCAGTACAGCAGCTGGGCTGGCGCGAAATCCCGGCAATCGTGCGCGAAGAATCAGAAGTTGATGAGAAGGCGCTGCTCACGCTTGCACTCGTCGAGAATTTGCAGCGCACCGACCTCAATCCGATCGAAGAAGGCGAAGGTTACCAGCAGCTCATTTCACAGTTCTCGCTCTCGCAGCAGGAAGTCGCGGACGTCGTCGGCAAGGATCGGTCTACGGTCGCCAACACGCTTCGTCTTCTCGCGTTGCCGTCGCAGGTGCGTCGCATGGTGCGCGAAGGCGAGCTCACCGTCGGCCACGCACGCGCCTTGCTCTCGCTCGGCGACGACCACCGCATCATCGAACTCGCGAAGACAATTGTCGCCGAGGGGTTGAACGTTCGCGAGGTCGAGCGTCGCGTACGCGAGGCCGGTACGAAGCGCGCGGTCGCACGTGGCGAAGCGCCGCGTGCGGAACTCAAACGACCGCCCGAGGTCGCGCGCATCGAGGAAGAACTTCGCCGTCGCTTGCAAACGGACGCGAAGGTTCATCTCAACTCGAAGAACGCGGGCGAGCTGCGAATCCCGTTCTACTCGGCGGATGATCTCGAGCGTCTGCTCGATCTCGTGCTTGGCACCTCGAGGGAATCGCCGTGACCGGGCGATCGCGCAAGGACTCGCGATCGCAGCGTCACGGGAACATTTTCTCCCGCAATTCAGGATCAATGTACGTGCACGTTCAGCGCGAGAACGGTCTCGCGCATCATACAATGGTGCTCAGGCCGTGGCAGGTTCAGGCCCTGCGTGTGCTGACGTCGAAGTGGTTCCTCATCGCGCTCGGAGTCGGGCTCGCGAGCTGGGGATATTTCGCGGTGCAGGCCGCGCGCGTGCCGCTGCTCACGTGGCGCATCACCCATCTGGAGCAGGATGCGCAGCGCATCGACTCGCTCCAGAAAACGCTGACGCAGTTGCAATCCAGGTACGAACAAGTGCAGCGAATGTTGAGCGCGCCGGCTGCGCCGAAGAACGCGAAACCAGACGGCGCGGGGAATCGCGCACGCCCCTAACGCAAGCGGGAGGAACAATGACGATGTTTGGAAAGGATGGAGGAACCGCTGCACGATCGGAACAGCGCGGCAGCTCTGTTGCCGAAGCTCCGATGTCGATCATCTCGAGTGGGATGAAAATTACGGGCGACCTCGAGTGCGCCGGCGTCGTGAAGGTGGACGGACGCATCGACGGCTC
>JADGQS010000124.1 GCA_017881585.1 Gemmatimonadaceae bacterium
GGAGCCGGCGATCCGGTCCTCGGCTACATCGGCAACGGCTCGCCGGTCGGGTTCATCTACGTCAACGTCACCGCAGACGATAAGATCGTGTTCGCCGCGGCCGAGCGCGCAGAAGCGATCGTCTCCGTGAACATGGACCTCGTGCGCGCCGGCAAAATCACGGACGACGCGGTGATCTCGAAGCTCGACGTCGGGAACGCGCCGATCGCGGTGACGCTATCGCCCGACGGTCGCTATCTCTACACGACGAGCGAGATCTCACTTCCCTCGTGGAACTGGCCCGACGTGTGCAAACCGGAAAACGCGGTGTCTTCCGGACGCGGCCGCGGCCGCGCCCCGCCGCCATATCATGGGCAGGGTGCGATCATCGTCTTCGATGCCGCGCTGGCGGTCACGGCTCCCTCACGTGCGGCCGTATCGCGCGTCGCGGCCGGCTGCAGTCCGGTGCGCCTCGTCCTCTCCCCGGACGGCAATACCGCGTATGTCAGCGCGCGGAACGACAACTCGCTGCTCGCGTTCGACGCGCACAAGCTCGTGAACGACACCGCGCACGCGCTGCTCGGCAAGGTCGAGGTCGGCGTCGCGCCCGTCGGCGTGGCGGTGGTCGACAGCGCGTCGCGAATCGTCGTGACGAACTCCAACCGGTTCGCGGGGGGCGGAGGCGATCACCAGCCGCTCGCGGTGGTCGATGCGGCAAAACTGCGCGCGGGAGGGAAGCAGTCGGTGCTCGGCCAGATTCCCGCCGGAGGATTTCCGCGCGAACTTCGCGTGACGGCGGACGGACGCACGCTGTTCGTCACGAACTTCTCGTCGAAGACGCTGGAGATGATCGACGTGGCGAGGGCGCTGCCGGGCGCGCGGTGAACGGCGCGATCACCCGGCGGCGCGTAACTCAATCTCCTTCAGGGCACGCGATCACGAGCGCGAGCATGAACCGACCCCCGAAAGATTGCGGCCCGCGCCCTGGCGTTCTGACTACAAGCCATCTCATAAACCCCTTCGGCGCTCATCTTGGGGGTACGCAAGTACTACAAGTACTATCAGTACGGAGCGTCGGTCTTCCCAAGAGACGCGCGACCGCACAAAGACAGTGCCCGTGTACGAGACAGGTTCCAACAGAAGGACACTCAAAATGAGAAAGATCAGGATCTTCGAACACATCTCGCTGGACGGCGTGATCGAACACGGCGAAGACTACGCGCATGGCGAATGGACGGCACCGTATCGAAGCCCGGCTGGGCTGGCGGCCGTCATCGAGGCACACGGCACGGGCTTTGATCTGCTGCTTGGCCGACGCACTTACGATATCTGGGCCGGCTTCTGGCCGAAGGCCGGGAACAGTCCGATGGCGGACGCTCTGAACGCCGCGACGAAATACGTCGCGACCCACAGGCCTGAAGGGCTCGAATGGGGTCCAGTCGGGGACCTGGGCGAGGATATCATAGAGGGTATTCGCGGTCTCAAGTCAACGGACGGCCCTGACCTGATCCTCTCGGGAAGTTCGACGCTGACGTCAGTGCTGCTCGGGGAGGGACTGGTCGATGAGGTTGTGCTGATCGTCTACCCGGTCTTGCTGGGCCGGGGCAAACGCTTCTTTTCGGACAGCGCTGACCCGCGCGAACTCGCTCTCGTCAACACGAAGGCCACGCCCACGGGTGTGCTCATTAACACGTATCGACACGTTGGATCGCTGCGAACCCAGACTTTCTCCCGGAGTTCACAAGGGTTTGTGAGATAGGCTCTAGCACTACTTCGCCACTTTCTTCGAGGCTAGGTCACTGGGAAATCAGAAATCCCACGTTGATCTAGCACCCGACGCAACGGCTTCGCAGTCGAAGTCTCGTTAGGTTGTACGAACACACCTTCGCGACCTCCGCAAAATGCCTATCGATGTAGTCCGCCTTGGTTCCCTCGCGTACGAGCCGCTGGAGCCGGGCGCCCGCTGCGACTCGTGCGGCGGCACTGGCACTGTAGCGGTGACAGTCGTTCACACGTCGCCCGAGGAGGTTCGGCGCTACTGTGAGGCGTGCTGGCCGACGGCGCGGGAGCGGTGGGAGGTCGCACAAGAGGAGCGGACCCTCGACTGGATGAAGCGCAGCATGCGCGCGGGGCCGTTTGTTCAGCCGGACAAGCCGCCAGCTCGGAGCTCGGGCTCTCGCTCATGGCATGATGTCGGTTTGTTCATCGAGCGATATCTCTTGCGATCCGATGGATCCCCGGGCGTTCCGCTCACGGACGTGGCGCAGCAGGCGAACGAGATCAGGAGGAATGCGCCGAAGATGAATGGCCCGATGCCTGAACGGATCGCCGCGTTCGTGAACAAGTATTCAGGTACGGCATCCTAATCTCGAGTTGCAGCCACGCAGTTCGGGCACTCGGGCTGGAGGTTCGCGATGTTGGACAATGTGGCGAAGTAGTGCTAGTGCATGTGCGCCATCGCGTCGCCGCGAGCCAGCGCCATGTGATGTCGAGCGTGATGATCGCCCTCGGTCAGCAGCCCCGCAAATCCCTCCCCGCGGATCATCGCGACGAGTTTCACGTCGCTCGAGTCGCGCGCGGTCACGGTGAACCGCACGCCGTTCGCAACGGGCACCACGGTTGCGTGATACTGTGGATCCATGTCGAGCATTCCGGCGTGCGACGTCACCATTCGCTTGATCGCCGCGGCCACCTTGGCATCGCCCGTCACCATCATCGTGATGCCGCCCGGCACGGGCTGCTGGCTCACCGACGAGCGCATCGTCACCGCGTCCATGTCTATGAAGTGCTGACGCAGGGCCTCGAGGTTCACCTTGGACCAGTCGGTGGTCGAGTCGGCCTTGAGGATCCGCACGATCTCGCCGATGGCGGCGTACGCGGACTGCGCCGGCTGCTTGGGGAGCGGGCCGTCGTGATCCATCGTCATGGTCATCTGGGCGTGGAGCGGGACCGCGGCGAATGCGATGAGTGCGAGTGCTGACAATCTCATGGTGTTTCCTCCGTTGCCTGAACGATAGGCGATCGCGGCGGATGCGACAGGAGCAACTGTCACAGCTGTTTCGCGTCAGGCAGCTCCTCGGTGACCGCGAGCCGTCTTGCCGGGTATGACGAAGTGACGATGGCAGGTCCATGATTCGTAGAGGGAGATCATGCGCATCAACATGTTGTTGGCCTTGGCAGGTGGAGTCGCGTTCGCGGCCGCATGCGGCCGAAACGACAGCGCCACCGACCCTGGTCCAATCGCGTATTGCACCGCCACGGCGCCGATCGCGATCTCGATAGCAGTGCGTGACTCCGCTTCCGGTCGCGCCCTGGCCGACAGCGCAAGCGGCACCGTGCGGCTCGGCACGGTGACGGACACGCTGTTGCATTCGGATTCGCTGACCCTCATCGGAGGGCGGCAGACGGGTACCTACGACGTCACGGTGCAACGCGCGGGCTACCGGACGTGGACGCGACTCGGGGTGCCTGCGACGCAGACGACCACCTGCGGCAGCGTCGAGACCGTGAAGCTGATTGCAGGACTGCAGTCGCTCCCCTGAGCGGGCAGTTCCGGCGGAGCGGGCCGGACAGGGCGTGGAATGGCGCGCGACGACCCAACTCTGCAGTTTGTCGCAGGGCCGTTCCTCTTCCTAGCCACGTCGGAGCATCACGTTCATGAAGTTTACGAGATTCGCACTCTCGATACTCCTCACCGCTTCGCCGCTCGCCGCCCAATCCACGACGCCGGCAAAACCAACCGCGCCGAAGATCACGGTGGTCAAGGCGGCGCGTCTCGTCGACCCGAAAACGGGCACCGTCGTCACGAACGCGATGATCATCGTGCAGGACGACAAGGTCACGCAGGTGGGCAGCGGGCTCACGGTTCCCGCCGGCGCCGAGGTGATCGACCTCAAGGGCGCGACGATCCTCCCGGGGCTGATCGACTGCCACACGCACATCACGTCGCAGCCGAGCGACTATTACGAAGACATCTTCCGCAAAAGCCCGATCGACTACGCGGTCACCGCGCACGTCTACGCGCGGCGCACGATCGAAGCCGGTTTCACGACGGTGCGCGACGTGGGCTCGGCGGAATACATCGACGTCGCACTGAAGCGCGCGATCGATAAAGGCGACGTGGTCGGTCCGCGCATAGTGCCGGTAGGACTCGCGATCTCCAGCACCGGCGGCCACGGCGATCTCACCGGGTTCTCGCCCTACGTGAAGATCGAGGGTCTCTCCGGTGTGGCCGACGGCGTGGCCGAGATACGGAAGCTTGTGCGCAACAACGTGAAGTACGGTGCCGACGTGATCAAGGTGCTCGCCGGCGGCGGCGTGCTCTCAGAGGAGGAGAATGTCGGCGGGCCGCAGTTCACGCAGGAAGAGCTCAACGCGCTGGTGGACGAAGCCGGGATGTGGGGGCGGAAGGTCGCGGCGCACGCGCACGGCGCCGAGCCGATCAAGCGCGCGATCAGGGCGGGCGTGGCGAGCGTCGAGCACGCGAGCCTGATCGACGATGAAGGGATCCGGCTCGCCAAGGAGCACGGCACCTACCTCGTGATGGATGTCTACAACGACGATTACATCCTCGCCGAGTACGGGCGGATGGGCTATCCGGAGAAGATCCTCGCCAAGGAGCGTCAGGTGGGGCGTACGCAGCGGGAGAACTTCAAGAAGGCGTTCGAGGCCGGCGTGAAGATGGCGTTCGGCACCGACGCCGGCGTCTACCCGCACGGCTGGAACGCCAAGCAGTTCGCGCACATGGTGCGCTGGGGGATGACGCCGATGCAGGCGATCCAGGCCGCCACAGTGAATGCGGCCGACCTGCTCGGCCGGAGCGGCAAGGTCGGCGAGCTCTCGGCGGGTTCGTACGCCGACCTGATCGCCGTCGCAGGCGATCCGCTGAAGGACGTGACCGAGCTCGAGCGCGTGACGTTCGTGATGAAAGGCGGCGCGGTCATCAAGGGAGGCAAGAGCGACAAATGAAAGGAGGCAAAAGCGGGCGCAAGCGAAAAGGTCCCGGCGGCGGCACTCGACGCCCGTCCGGCGGACGCGGCACGCCGATGAAGGCAAGCGAGAACATTCCGAGGAGCGCCCCGCCAAAGAAGGGGAGCAGAAAGAACCCGCACTTCGGCGCATCGTCGACGTCGAGCGACGAGACGTGAACGAGTCCATCGATGTGCGAGGGTGACGGCCGAACGACCTAACACGAACGACCTGACGTCACTGGCGACCCCACCCTGAATCTGCCATACTCGGGCCATCACCCTCCCGACCCCACCCAGGTGCCCATCATGCGCACACTCCTCAGGCTCGCCTCCTGCGCCGCGATCCTCGCCATCGTCGCGACGCCCGCGCGTTCGCAGGGCATCTTCGACCGCATCAAGAAGAAGGCCGCCGACGCGGTGACGCAGAAGGCGGAGGACAAGGTCAACACCAAGATCGACGAGATGTCGCGAAAGCTGGTCAACAACTCGTTTGCGGCGATGTTCGGAGATTCCGCGAGCGCGACTGGCAACGGCGGCGGCGGTGCAAGCGGCGCGGTCGGCAGCACACCGTTCTCGCTCGGCGGCAACGCGAAGACGGAAGAGAGCTACACCTTCAACGTCGTGACGACGATGGAGATCGAGTCCTCCAAGAACGCCGGCAGGTCGGACGGCAAGGCCGTCCTCATGATGCACTTCAACACCAATGAGGCGTATACCGGCACCAGTATCACCAGCGCGGACACCAAGAAGCAGGAGGGCACCGCGTTCGTGATTCTCGACGCGAAGAATCAGGCGATGGTCATGCTGATGGCCTCGGAGAAGTCGAAGTTCTCGATCGCGTACGGCTGGAAGGAAGCGCAGAAGTACACGCCGGCATCCACGACCGTGCCGAAGGACCAGGTGAACTGGGACACGGTGAAGGTGTGGAGGAGCTACTCGAAGATCGGCACCAAGACCATCGCGGGATACGCGGCCGACGGCTACCGCTCGGAGTCACCCGACGCGACCGTCGAGATGTGGGTGTCGCACGACGGGGCGCTGAGCGTCGGCAACATGTTCGCCGCCAACTCCGGGATGAAGCAGATGAAGGGCCGCGTGCCCGCGGACTACCCGCAGGGGATGCTGCTGCAAATGACGAGCACGAACAACAAGACGGCCGAGAAGGTGACGATGACGGTCACGAAGATCGACACGAACGCGCACGTCACGTACGCGATGGCCGACTACCCGAAGATGGACGCCTCGAAGAAATAGCGCGTCGGTCACGCCCTCATTCGGGGACCAGGTACGTCCCCACGAGCCGGTCGGCGAGCCCGCGCTCGGGTGTGCGTATGGCCATCCCGACGCCGATCGCAAGCACGATCAGGACGGCGATCCCCGCGCCTTCCGCGGCGAGCGCCGCGGTGGCCGGCGTGGCCGCCATGATCGCCGCGTAGATCACGAACGGCGCGAGCACCGGCGACCAGGTCACCATGTTGCGCAGAAGGATGCGCACCCGGCCGGCTGGCTCTCCCTTGTTCGTGACCACGTCCAACGCGAATGCTCTCATCAGCAAGCCGCGGCGCGCGAGCAGCGCAATGACTATCGCGCAGGACGCGATGAACCAGGGAAAGAAGATGAACAGGATCGCGCCGATCAGGCGGAGGAGCAGGTCGATGTTCGTGCCGGGAGGAGTCCCGCGCCAGGTCGAGTCCACGAGCGTACGCGCCGCGCGCAGTTCCACGGAGTCGACGCTCGGATACTTCTGAAGAATGCTCTTAACGAGTCTCACGTCCGGTGGCGATTTCCCGAACAACTTCGTGGGCAGCGTATCCCTGGCTCGCGCGGAGAGACTCGCCGCGATGTAGAGCTGCGCGAGATGGCTCTGCCGGCGGTACTCTTCCGGCGACAGGCGGTTGAGCGCGGTGTCGGTGGGAAACCAGCCGGCCTTCTGCATCGCTCGATTGAAATTCGCCATCATGCCGCTCTTCTTCGGACTCTTCGGCCGGAGCGAGTCGGGCAAGGCGTGCGAGCTGTCTTCGATGAACTGCAGCAAGGCGGAGAGTTTGCGTCCGTCGGGGTCGGCCTTGGCCTGCTGGCGAATCGGAACGATGCCGATGACCGGAAAGGACAGCACGACGCCGATCGTCGCGGCGACGAGTCCGCTGCGGCGCACGCGCGAAATGCTGACCGGCCGGCCGAGCGTGGCCTTGAACAACGCGTGAATTTCGTCCACGCTCCGCGCGTCCTTCGCCGCCGAGATCGCTCTCGACGCGTACCGCGGCAGGGGCGCACCTCCGTGCGCCGCCGCACGAATCAACCCGAGCACCGATTGCACACACGCGAGCGACTTCTCGGCATCGCTCGCGCGTTCGCCGGCGCGGCTCGCGGACTCCAGCACGACCATCCGCTCGCCCGGTGTCACCCAGATCGATGCGTCACCCAGTGCGGTGGGCATCGTGCCATCGTTTTGCGCAGCTATCAACTCGCTGGTGAGATCGAGCATCCACCCCTGCAGCACGCTCCACGGAAGCGGGCGTCCGAGGCGCGCGGAAAGCGACTCGCCGAGCGGCGACTCGTACGCGTCCCAGTGCTCGCCGGCCGAGCGACGGCCCGCAACCCAGCGCAGTCGCGTGAGACGCGCGAGATCGCGCCGCGACTGCGGCACCTCCGCCGCGCGGTCGTCCTGCGGCACGATCCAGACGGAGCGGTGCATCGACGCATCCCAGCCGACCAGCACGGAAGCGCCATCGTACAGCGGGCCGAGCACCGCGTACGC
>JADGQS010000033.1 GCA_017881585.1 Gemmatimonadaceae bacterium
GAGCTTGGGGCCGATCGCCGGATACGCGAGCAGGATGTCATCGCACACGGCGCTCATCACACCCGCTTCGGCCGGCGTCGCGCAGGTGAGGCCGGTCGCACCGTGTGCAAGCTGCGATGCCGCGATCGTCGTCGCCTTGTGCGTCTTGATGTGCGGGCGCAGCGCGAGCGAGTGCGTTCTCGCGTACGACGCCATGCGAGCGATGTTGCGCTCGAGCCGGTCGAGATCCACGAGTGCCGCGGGCGTTTCGAGCGCGCTCACGGCCGAGCCGGATGCAATCGCGGGAGATTCCATCCATGAATCATACCGAACAGTCCTGCGCTGCGAACCTGGACTATTCGTACCTCGGCGCCTCGATGGGATCGAGGGTCGATGCGTGCCGGGCCGGTCACTTCTTTGACTTGGTCTGGTCGAGAGCGGCACGAAGACCTTTGGCGAGCGTCACCGCGTCCTCGTTGGCCCAGAAGTGGATGAAGAGGAGCCGCGGCTGTTCGGTCAACATATGGCTGTGCACGGCGGTCACTTCAATGCCGTGATCCCGCAACGCACGGATCACCGGATTCACTTCCGTGCCGCGAAGAACGAAATCACCGGTGATTGCTGCCTTGCCGCCGCCCGTGGGCTGGAAGTTGATCGCAGTCGCGACACCCATCGAGGGAGGAACCTCGATTCCCATCTCGGTGATCGTTTCACTCCTCGGGACGCTCACCTGATAGACGACGCCGTTCAGCTTCCCGGCGATGCCGAGCGCGTGCGCGATGCCGGCGGTGTCGAGGTCCGCCGCCGACGTCGCGCTTGGCGGCGACGCGGAGCCGAGCGGTGTCTTGCTCTGCGCCAAGGCAAGGTGAATCGCACGCGCGATCTTCGCTGCATCTCCGTGCGCCGAGATATGCATATACATCACGCGGGGCGATTCCTTCTGCACGTGGTTGTGCAGTGCCGTCTGCTCGACGCCACCATCTTGCAGCGCTCGCATGACGGGGCTCACCTCGTCTTCCGTCAACACGAGATCGCCCATCGCCATTGCCTGACCGTTCGCGAGTTCCTTGAACGCCACCCATCCGCCGAGTGCGAGCGCCGGCTTCAGCGTGACACCGGCGACGATCACGGTGAGATCACTTCGAGGAAATGCGAACTTGATCACGTTGCCCGGCTGCATGGCGCCCTTTCGGCCCAGCGCATCTTCCACTGCCGTCCACGCCGTCGTTGCAGCCGGTGGCTGGGCAATCGCGGACGCAGCGCTCACACCGAGTACGAGAGCGACGAGCGCGGTATGATAAAAGTTCGATGCTACACGCACGCTGGCCTCCTTAAAGTGAATTGACGGACCGTCGCGCACCCCACTCCTCACCGGATCGCGGACGAACGGTCAGTGCAACAACGATGGTTCAATTGTGATAGGAAAACCAGTCTGCTAGGTATCTGCACCGCGCGCGCGAACACAAGCCATTGCGAGAACCGAGATTGCCGACGCGGTCACAATGAGATACAGTTGTGATAGTCCATGGCAACATCACGCCGACCTCAGCGCAATCCGACACTCCCGCCAGCCGTACCGGCCAGCACGCGATGGCTGCTGCTCATCCATCAGATCCCGCCCAAGCCTGATTACCTGCGGGTAAAGATCGGGCGGCGGTTGCAACGCGTTGGGGCCGTCGCAATCAAGAACAGCGTGTACGCGCTCCCGGCAAATCCCGAGTCGCATGAAGATTTCCAGTGGATCATGCGGGAAGTCGAAGCTGGCGGCGGTGATGCGTTCATCTCGGACGCATCACTCAGCGATGGACTGACCGACGCGGCGGTCCGCGCCCGCTTCGATGCCGCTCGAAATGCGGAGTACCGTGAAATTCTCGCGGACGCAAAGGCGTTGATGAAAGCCGCGCGCGCTCCCGAAGCCAGGACAGGTCGCGGCGGAGCAAAGCGCAAAGCGTCGGCGTCCCGGCCCCCGCTCGACCATGAACTCGCGAAGCTCCGTCGCCGGCATGAATCGGTGAGTGCGATTGATTTCTTCGGCGCGCCCGGGCAGCGCGCGGTCGCGGTCGTACTCGCCGCAATCCAAAATCAGTTGCGGCAACGTGCCGCCGACCTGCGCAAACGACCGGCGGGCCGGACAATCGATGGCGCGACATGGGTGACGCGGCGCGATGCGCACGTCGATCGCATCGCCAGTGCATGGCTCATCCGACGCTTCATCGACCGGCGGCCGACGTTCAGGTTCGTCGATGCGAACCGCTATGTCCACCGTGAAGGTGAGCTCCGGTTCGACATGTTCGAGGGCGACTATACACACAGAGGCGACGCGTGCACCTTCGAAACGCTCGTTGCGGAGTTCGTTCCCCGGGACGCAGCCCTGCATGAGATCGCCGAGATTGTCCACGACATCGACTGCAAGGATGGCAAGTTTCGGCGTGAAGAGGCAGCGGGCGTCGCGCGAGTGATCGCGGGCGTCGTCGCGCGCCATCCGAGAGATGAGGCTCGTATCGAGCCCGGAGCCGTCGTCTTCGACGACCTGTACGCGGCGTTCGCCGGCACGCAATCCAAATGATGCACCATTGCCCGACCAACCCCCTCATACGATGAGCAACTTCCGCACCGCCTCCACCATCGCCGGCTGTTTCCTCCTCCCACTCGCCGCCGCCGCACAATCGACTGTGCCGGCGTGCCATGCCACTCCAACGTCCATGACGCCCGCCTCGTGGCGTGCGCCATCACGCGCTTCGCTTCCTGCGCCGAAGCCCGGCCTCAAGCTTGTGCGCGAGATACCGCTGCCCGGACCCGCGAATCGGTTCGACTATCAGAGTGTGGACGCCAGCAGCGGACGGATCTACATGAACCACATGAACGCGGGTCGCACGGTTGTCTTCGACGCGGACAGCAGCAAAGTGATCACCGAGATCATGGATCTCTCCCGTGCGACGGGAGTGTGGGCGGTTCCGTCGCATCATCAGGTGTACGTCTCGGCGGCCGGCGCACACGAGGTCGCGATCATCGATGACCGGACGCTCAAGGTCACGGCGCGGGTCGGGGATATCCGATTCCCTGACGGCATCGCGTTCGCGGCCGACGCGGACAAGGTGTTCGTCTCGGACGAGTCCGGCGGCACCGATGTCGTGATCGACGCGAAGACAAACGCCAAGCGATCGACGATCGAACTCGGCGGCGAAGCGGGCAATACGCATTACGACTCTGTGTCGCACTGCATTCTTGTCACGGTGCAGACCAGGAACCAGCTGGTCGCCATCGATCCGGTCAGCGAGCGGATTGCGCAACGCTACGATCTGCCGGGGTCCGACCATCCGCATGGCTTCACGCTGGACCAGGACGGACGGCTCGCCTTCATCTCGTGCGAGGGAAACGCGGCGCTGCTCGTCGTCGACCTGCGCACGATGAAGGTGCTTCAGACACTCAAAGTCGCCGATGGTCCGGACGTCTTGGCTTGGGACGCTGCCTGGCGGCGGCTGTACGTCGCCGCCGAGTCCGGCGTGCTCGCGGCATACTGGCTCGACGACAGCACGCTGCGACCGATTGGCGAAATACGCGCTCCGCATTCGCACACCGTAGCGGTCGATCCCCGAACGCATCTCGTGTATCTCCCGCTGGAAAATGTGGGCGGACGACCGGTCCTTCGCGTCTTCGGGCCAATGCCGTGAGGACCATGAGATCGTATTCCGCGCTGCCCCACGCACTCGAGGTTCGTATGAACGTATTTTTTCGGCGCGCACTGATCGTGATCGCCGCGCTGACCCCCGGCGGCGGGATCGCTCAGGCGCAGACGCCCGCCGCGCCGACCGCCATGACGCTCGAGCAGGCGGTGCGCTACGCACTCGCGCACCACCCGGCGGTGGCCGGCGCCCTCGCGCGAATCGACGGCGCGCGCGCAGCCCGCGATCTCGCCGCCGCCGCCCGGATTCCGACACTCGACGCGGCGGCGATGGTCGGCGGCGCCACCGGTAACGTGACCGCCGGTTCGTTCTTCCCGATGTCCGGCGTTCCCGGATCATCCGGACCGGTCGGCACGACCAGTCTGGGCGGTGCGGCATGGACGACGACCGCCGCCCTCGTCTCGACGGTCCCGCTCACGGGGTTCGTGCGCGCAAATCGTCTGACCTCCGCGCGCGCCGCCGCCGAGCACGCCGCGGAGTCCGGTGCCGACGCGATTCGACTCGACGTCGCCTATACTGCCGCGGCCGCCTACCTTCGCGCGATGGCCGCCGCGGCCGCACAGCGCGCGACCGAGGCGGGAGTGCGGCGCGCACGAACGCTCCTCACGCGCACCGACGCGCTCGTCGCCCAGCAGCTCCGGCCCGGCGCCGATCTCTCCCGTGCACGCGCGGAGCTCGCGGACGCGGAGCGCGACGAAGCGAACGCGCAACGGCAGCGCGCGATCGCCGAGGCCCAGCTCGCCGAGGCCGTTGGCAGCGCAACACCGGTCGCGGCGATGGACACGGCCGTCGCCGCGGCGTCGCCGCCGCTCCCGGCATCGAGCGCGGACCATCCATTGATCGCGGAGGCGAAGGACGCCGAAGTCGCGGCGATCCGCGAGCGCGACGTCGCCGCGCTCGGCTGGTGGCCCCGCCTTGATGTGGTCGGCGCGCTGTGGGCGCGCGGAAGCGGCATCGCCGTCAACGGCGTGGTCGCACCGTCGATGCACGACGGCCTGAATCCGGCCGTGCCCAACTGGGCACTCGGGCTGTCGGTGTCCTGGCCGCTGCTCGGATTTCCCGCGATATCCGCCGAGTCGAGGCGCACCGATGCCGCGGTGGCGATGGCAAACGCCGGCGAGCGCGCCGTGGAGAACGTGGTCTCGTCGGCGCGGCGCGCGGCTGACGCGGACGCCGCCGGCGCCGCGGTGGTGGCGCAGCGCGCGCGAGTGGCGCTCGACGCGGCGCGCATCGCGCTCGACCAGGCGGCGGCGCGATACGACGCCGGCCTCTCGTCGGTCGCCGACGTCGCCGATGCACAGCGCCTGCTCGCGCGAGCCGAGGCCGCGGACGCGGTCGCCGGGATTGAATCGCTCGCGGCGCAGCTCGGCGTGGCGCGCGCGGGCGGGAATCTCCAGGCGCTCCTCGCCCTGACGAAGCCTGGGAACGCCCGATGAACCGCCTCGTCCTCGGCGCGCTGCGACGCCCCTATACGGTGATCGTCGCGTCCATCGCGATCGTGTTCGGCGCCTGGCTCTCCGTCCGCCGCGCGCCCGCCGACATTTTTCCGACGCTCGCCGTTCCCGTCGTGTACGTGCTGCAGCCGTACGCGGGCATGACGCCGTCGCAGATGGAGAGCCAGTTCATCTATTACTACGAATACCATTTCCTGTACGTCGCCGGCGTGGAGCACGTGGAGTCGCAGTCGATGCAGGGGCTCGGCGTCGTGAAATTGTATTTTCATCCCGGCACCGACATCGCGCAGGCGATGGCGCAGGTGACGGCGATGGCGTTCCGCGCGACGTCGTTCATGCCGCCGGGGACTCTGCCGCCGTTCATCGTACGATTCGACGCCGGTTCGATTCCCATCGGCCAGCTCGTGTTCGCCAGCGCGACGCGCAGCGAGTCGGAGGTGCAGGACGCGGCGCTCAACCGTGTGCGGCCGCTGCTCGCGACGCTCCCGGGCGTATCGGCGCCGCCGCCCTCCGGTGGAAAGGTCCGCACGATCGTGGTGTATCTGGATCCCGATCGCATGCGCTCGCGGCGGTTGTCGCCGGATGACGTCGCGGCGGCGATCGGTCGGTCCGACGCGATGCTCCCGGCCGGCAATATCCGCATCGGCGACCAGACGACGATGGTCGAGACGAACGCCATGATCCGCGCGCCCAAGGAGCTGGAGAGCGTGCCGATCCGCACCGGCGCCGGGCCGACGGTGTTCGTGCGCGACGTGGCGCGCATCGAGGACGGCGCCGACATCGTGTACAACGTCGCGCTCGTCGACGGCCGCCGCGCCGTGTACATGCCCGTGACGAAGCGCGCCGACGCGTCGACGCTCGACGTCGTCAACGCGGTGAAGGCCGCCCTCCCGGCAATGCGAAAGCAGCTTCCCGACGGCGTGGAGCTCCGCTTCGCGTTCGACCAGTCGCCCTACGTCACGTCGGCGATCTCATCTCTCGTGGAGGAAGGCGCGCTCGGCGCGATCCTCACCGCCTTGATGGTGCTGGTGTTCCTTCGCAACTGGCGGAGCGCCACCATCGTCACGATCACGATCCCGCTCTCGGTCCTCGCGGCGTTCGTCGCGCTCCGCGCAGCCGGCCAGACCGTGAACATCATGACGCTCGGAGGCCTCGCGCTCTCCGTCGGAATCCTGGTGGACGAAGGAACCGTCACCATCGAGAACATCCACGCGCACCTGGCGCGGGGACAGCCGGCGGCGCGGGCCGTGCTCGACGCGATGCGCGAGGTGATGGCGCCGAAACTGCTCGCGACGCTGTGCGTGGTCGCAGTGTTCATCCCGGCGTTCTTCATGGCGGGGATCGGCGGGTCGCTGTTCCCGCCGCTCGCGCTCGCAGTGGGGTTTGCGATGGTCGCGTCTTTCCTCATCTCGAACACGCTGGTGCCGGTCCTCTCCGTCTGGATGCTCGGCGGCCGGCACGATACACACGCGGCCCCCGCCTGGTTCGAGCGCTTCCGCCGGTGGTATGCGCCGGTCGCCGCGTGGTCGGTCGCGCATGCGCGCCGCGTGACGGCGGCATACGTCGTGGTCGCGGTGCTCGCCGTCGTGCCCGCGATCTGGCTCGGCTCGGAGCTCTTTCCGCGCGTGGATGCGGGGCAGCTTCGCGTGCGCGTTCGGGCGCCGGCGGGCACGTCGCTCGAGCGGACGACGGCGATCGTGCAGGCGGTCGAAGGCGAGATTCGCGCCGAGGTCGGTGACAATTTCGTGGAGACATCGGTCGCAAACATCGGAAATCCCGCGTGGAACTATCCGATCAATGGTATCTACCAGTCGAACACGGGACCGCAGGACGCCGAACTGCTCGTCGCGTTGCGTAGCGGAGCGCGAGCGTCGGTGTTCGAGCTGGAGGAGCGCCTGCGCGCGCGGTTCGCCGCATCGCACCCCGACGTCCGGTTCTCGTTCGAGGCCGCGGACATCGTGTCGCGCGTCCTGAACTTCGGCGCGCCGACTCCGATCCAGGTTGCGGTCTCGGGACGTGATCTCACGCAATCGCGCCGGTATGCGGAGTCGGTCGCGGCGCGCCTTCAGGAGATCCCCAACCTGCGCGACGTGCAGCTGCCGCTCGCATTGGACTATCCCGTCACGCGCGTGGACGTCGATCGCGAACGCGCGGGACAACACGGCCTGAGCGGCCAGGACGTCTCGCGCGCAGTGCTCGCCGCCACGGCGTCCACGGTGCTCACGACGCCGCTCTTCTGGATCGACCCGAAGAGCGGCACCCCGTATCGCGTGGCGCTTCGCGTGCCGGAAAACAGCCTGCGCTCGAACGCGGAACTGCTGAACCTCCCGGTGGGACGGGGCGACGACCCGACCCTGCTCAGCGACGTCGCGTCGGTGTACGCGACGTCGGCGCCGGGCGCGATCGATCGCATCAACAGCCAGCGTGCGGTGACCGTGACCGCGAACCTGGCGGGAAGCGACCTCGGCGGCGCCGGCCGCGCCGTGTCGCGTGCGCTCGCCTCGTTGCCGGCACCTCCGGCGGGAACGACCGTTTCCGTCCGCGGCCAGGTGGAACAGATGTCGGAGACGCTGAACAGCCTGGGAGGCGGACTCGTCCTCGCGGTGATCGTGGTCCTCTTGTTACTGACCGCTTCGTTCCAGTCGGTGCGCGCGCCGCTGGCGGTCATCGCCGCGACGCCGGCCGTGCTTGGCGGAGTCGTGCTCATCCTGCTGGCCACGCGAACCACCATCAACGTGCAGTCGATGATGGGCGCCGTGATGTGCATCGGCGTGTCCGTGGCAAACGCCGTACTGCTCGTGACGTTCGCTCGCGAACGTCAGGCCGCGGGCGATAGCGCGGCCGAGGCGGCCGTCGCCGCCGCGGTCTCGCGCCTGCGGCCGATCCTGATGACGAGCGGCGCAATGATCGCCGGCATGATGCCGATGGCGCTCGCGATCGGCGGGGGCGGCGCACAATCGGCCCCCCTCGGCCGCGCGGTGATCGGCGGACTGTTCGCCGCGACCATCGCGACTCTCTTCTGCATCCCAGCCGTATACACTTTGCTCGCGGGGACGCGCGGCGCTCTGCCGACGTCGCTCGCCCCGGAGGACGTGACGCCATGACCCGCACACGCACACGCACCCGCACCCGCACACTCGTTGGCGCTTTCGCGCTCGCCGCCGCCGCTTGCGGCCGCGGCACACCGGATTCGACGAACACCGCCGGCGCGAAAGGCGCGCAGGCGAAACCGGCAGTCACGGGCGACCCCGCCGTGGTGAGCCGGAGTTCGCTCGACGTGGTTCAGCACCTGCAGGGCGAACTCGCGCCGTTCCAGGCGGTGGATGTCTACGCTCGGGTCGCCGGCTACGTGCGCGAGATTGGAGTAGATCGCGGTTCGCTGGTTCGCGGCGGCGACGTGATCGCCCGCCTCGACGCTCCCGAACTTGCGCAGCAGCGGACCGAGGCGCAGGCAAGGCTGCTCTCGAGCATTCAGACGGCACAGCGTCTGCATGCGGCGGCACGCACCGAGGGCGCCGTTTCCGCACACGAGCTGGAGATCGCGGACGCCAGCGTGCGGGCCGACTCCGCGCGAACCGATGCACTGCGAGACATGGAATCGTATCTGGTGGTTCGTGCTCCGTTCGACGGCGTCGTCACCGAGCGGCGCGTGCATCCTGGCGCGCTCGTGGGCCCGTCGCAGGGTGGCGGCGGCGGACTGGTGCGCGTGGAAGATCATTCAAGACTGCGCCTCACCGTTGCCGTGCCGGAACAGCTCGCGGGCGTCGCGCCGGCCGGACGTGATGTGCCGTTCACTGTGAGCGCGTGGCCGGGCGAGACGTTTCGCGGCCATGTCTCACGAGTTTCGGGAACGGTCGACACCCACACGCGCACGATGGCCGTCGAACTCGACGTCATCTCGGGCGGCAAGCTCACACCGGGGATGTACGGCGACGTGGCGTGGCCCGTGTCGCGCCGTTCGCCGTCGCTATTCGTCCCCCCGGGCGCGATCGTGCAGACCACGGCGCGCACTTACGTGATTCGCGTGCGCGGTGGGAAAGCGGAACTCGTGACTGTTTCGCGCGGCGTGGCCGGAACCGATCTCGCAGAGGTGTTCGGACCGCTCGCGGCCGGAGATACGGTGCTCAAGCGCGGAGTGGATGACGTGGCGAAAGGTGATGCGGTGGTGCTTCGGCCGCAGGCCGCGCCGACAAAGGCGGTTGCAAAATAAGGCAGCGAGTTGACCGCTTTCTGCTGGTCGGTGATCCGCGCGAGAATCAATCCGGGCAACGAACCGCCCCACACGGTGCGCCGCCCGGACTGATTTTCCAACACAAGTCCGACCAACAGAAAACAGTCAACCGCTGTATGCCGTCCTAGAACCCAACCCCGGCCAAGAGCATGAAGCTTCTGGGCTGATAGTTGTTCGTGTTGCTCACCGTGCCATAGTTCAGATTCGTCAGTCCGTACACGTACCGCCCCTGAACGGACACAATGTGGCCCAGCTTGACGCCCGCGCCGATCACGCCGGCATATGTGACCTTCGGACGTCCCGACGGGCAGTTACCGCCCTCGCAGCCCAGCTCGAACGATGCCTGCGGGCCGACGAATGCGAACGGAGTGATCATGTCATTCGGGATCGATAGCCGAAGGTACACCGGCACGTCGACGTAGTTGAGTTTCGACGAACTCCCGGTGAGCGAACTCGTGAATCCGCGCTGCGCGTACAGCCCGTTGATGCCGAATCCGACAACGCCGCCGCTCTCGGCCGCGAGGCCGACCGCAAAACCGGAGTTCGCCTTCAACTCACCCGGCGACACGCCGTTGGGCGGCACGTTGCCCCACGATAGCCCGCCGAGGATGCCAAAACCCTGCGCGTTTGCGGCAGCGGGCAACGAACAGAGTGACGCGAATGCAATGACGATCAATGACCGTTTCATGAGAACCTCCGTAAGTGTGTACAGCCTTCGGCGACTATTTCGCCAGCTTGGTGATCTTCTCGCCGGCCTCGACCAGCTTCCCGCCCGCCTTTTTCGTCTGTTGGCGCGCCTTCTCGGCCGCGGCGTGTGCGACGTCGTTGGCAGAGTCGATGATCTTACCCG
Source organism: Gemmatimonadaceae bacterium (assembly GCA_017881585.1). Classification (GTDB taxonomy): domain Bacteria; phylum Gemmatimonadota; class Gemmatimonadetes; order Gemmatimonadales; family Gemmatimonadaceae; genus Fen-1231. Next base: position 10,198 of record JADGQS010000033.1, read on the forward strand.
CCAGTTTTTCGGCCCCGTCCACGGCTTTGTTGGCCAGCATTCCGGCGCCATCCTTCGCCTTGTCGGCCAGCTTCTCGGCCCCGCCCTTCGCCTTGTCTGCCAGCTTCTCGGCCCCGCCCTTGGCCTTGTCGGCCAGCGAGTCGAGCTTGTGATTGAGCTTCTTGATCTGGGTAGACATCCGAATCTCCTGAAGGAATGACGATGCCGCCGCAATCACGGCACGCTGGGAGGCATCCGTGAATTCGGTGCCTGCATTGGAAGCGTAGCCGGAGGGTTCGCCAGCGACCATCGCGCGAACGGCGTAGGCCGTCGAGGTGAGGATCACGCGATTCCAGCGCCGGAACCGCCGTGTGGTGCGCCGCCGGTGGACGCTGACCTTACAGTGCGACACCTTTGTGGTTCATCCGGTTCCATCTCAGAGGATATTTGTGATATCGATCGCAACCCGCCGTAACCGCCACATCGGTCGAATTCGCCGCGCGTTTCTCGCGCTCTCCGTGATTCCCGCCGCCGCGTTCTCGCAAGGGCGAGGAGGCGGAGGGCGCGGACAGGCGCCGCCGCCGCTGCAGTTCCAGATGATGGGGCCGTCGTTCGGCGGCCGCGTGGCGTCGATCGCGGGCGTGCCGGGCGACCTGCGGGTCTGGTACATCGGCGCGGCCTCCGGCGGCGTGTGGAAATCGACTGATGACGGCAACACCTTCTCGCCGGTCTTCGACAAGCAGACCGCGATGGCGATCGGCGCGCTTGCCGTGTCGGCATCGGACCCGAACATCGTCTGGGCGGGCACCGGAGAGGCGTGGGCGATTCGCGACGTGGACGTGATGGGCGACGGCATCTACAAGTCCACCGACGCCGGCGCCACATGGACGAACTCCGGACTCGGCGACGTCGGGCGCATCGGAAGGATCCTCGTGCACCCGACGAACCCGAACGTCGTGTACGTGTGCGCGCTCGGCCGCGGCACCGGCCCGCAACAGGAGCGCGGCGTCTATCGCACGACGGACGGCGGGCGGAACTGGCAGCGTGTGCTCTTCGTCGACGAGAACACCGGATGCTCGGGCCTGACGCTGGACGCACACGATCCCAATACGTTGTTCGCGGGCATGTGGCAGATGGTGATGCACACCTACGCGATGTACAGCGGCGGGCCGTCGAGCGGGATCTACGTGTCGCATGACGCGGGCACGACGTGGACCCACGTCGTGCATCCCGGACTGCCCAAGTCTCCGCTCGGGAAGATCGACGTCGCCATCGCGCCGACGGATTCGAAACGCGTGTACGCGCTCATCCAGACCGCCGACCAGGGCTCGGTGTGGCGCTCGGACGACGGCGGCGTGACGTGGAAGGCCGTGAACTGGATGCGCGCGCTCATCGGGCGTGCGGGCTACTACATCAACATCAAGGTGGGAACCGGCGATGCGAACGAAGTGTTCATCGCAAACAGCAGCTTTTTCCATTCGAACGACGGCGGCATGACGTTCGCCACCATGCCATGGGGCGGCGACAACCATGACATCTGGATCGACCCGAAGAATCCGGATCACATCGGACTGACGGACGACGCGGGCGCACGCGTCTCCACCGATCACATGCGCACGTCGATCACGGTCACACTCCCGATCGGACAGATGTATCACGTGGCGGTTGACACTCGCGCGCCGTACTGGATCTATACGAATCGCCAGGACAACAGCACGATGCGCGGGCCGAGTGACGTGCCCGAGGCGCTGCCGACGACCGGCGGCCACGCGGCTCCGCCCGCGGGCGCGGGCCGGGGAGGTCGTGGTGGCGGCACAGCCGGAGGCGCCGGGGCCGCCGAGGCCGCCGCGCCCGCGACGGGCGGCCGCGGGGCCGCAGCAACGGACACGACGGCCGGCGGTCGCGGTGGCCGCGGCGGCGCGCCCGATATCGCGGGCGCCGTGGGATTCGGAGGCGGCGGCGGAGGTGGTGGACGCGGCTTCGGCGGCTCAACCTGGGAGCGCGCGCTCGGCGGATGCGAATCGGGATTCACCATTCCCGACTACACCGACCCGAACATCATCTGGGCCTCGTGCTACGGCAGCACGGTCACGCGCTACGACGCTCGAACCAAGCGCGCGCGTTCGGTGAGCCCGTGGGTGCACACGCTCGACTCGCCGCCGAACGAAGCGAAGTACCGCTGCCACTGGACGCCCCCGCTCGCGATCGATCCGTTCGATCACAACACGATGTACTTCGGCTGCCAGGTCATCTTCAAGACGTCGAACCAGGGTCAGAGCTGGACGGTGATCAGCCCGGATCTCTCGACGAAGGATCCGAGCAGGATCGTCTCATCGGGCGGAATAGTTCCCGACAATCTCGGCCAGTTCTACGGCGAACTCGTGTTCGCGATCGCGCCGTCGCAAATCCAGAAGGGGCTGATCTGGGCGGGCACGAACGACGGCCAGCTCTGGTACACGCGCGATGGCGGAGCGAAGTGGAACAACGTCACGAAGAACATCACCGGCCTGCCGGCGTGGGGAACGGTGAAGCAGATCGCGCCGTCGCCGTTCGATCCGGCCACGGCGTACGTGGCGATCGACTTCCACATGATGGACAACCGCGAGCCGTTCCTCTACAAGACGACGGACTACGGCCAGACGTGGAAGAAGATCAGCGATGGCCTGCCGCAGAAGCATCCGCTCGCGTACGCGCTCTCGGTCGCGGAAAATCCGAACCGCAAGGGGATGATCTTCGCGGGAACGGGCAACGCGTTCTACTACTCGATGGACGACGGCGCCCACTGGAAACAGTTCCAGGAAGGACTCCCCGCATCGCCGGTGAGCTGGATCGTGGTGGAGAAGAATTCGCACGACGTGGTCGTGTCCACATACGGACGCGGTGTCCACATCCTGCACGACATCACGACGCTCGAGCAGCAAGACAAGGTCGTCGCGGACGCCGACGTGTTCCTCTTCGAACCTCGTCCCGGCGTGCGGCAGGCGCGCGCGGGACGCGTGGATCTCGTCTACAACCTGAAGGCCGCGCCGAAGGACTCGGTGAAGGTCGAGATCATGGACGCGAAAGGCGCCGTGATGCGAACGATGCGCACGGTGGGTCGCACGGGACCGAACCTCGTGACGTGGGACCTGCGCGGCGATCCGCCGGTGCGCGTGGACTTGCGCACGACGCCGCCCGACAACCCGCACATCTGGGAAGAGCCCCGCTTCAAGGGGAAGGACGTGCGCCCGATCACGCACTGGGGCATCCAGGGTCCCATCGCGACGGGCCCGCTCGTGCTCGACGGCAAGTACAGCGCGCGCGTCACGGCCGACGGGAAATCCGCCGTGCAGTCGTTCGCGGTGATCCGCGATCCGGAGATCTTCACGAGCGAGGCCGATATCGCCGCGTCGACGCAGGCGCAGACGAAGGTCCGCGACGACATGGACGCCGCGGCCGACATCATCAACAAGATCGAAAGGATGCGGCGGCAGATCGAGGACCGTCTCAAGGGTGACACCGCGAAAGCGGAACTGAAGGTCGCGCTGCAGGGGATCGGCAAGAAGCTGCTCGACATCGAGCTCGTCCTGCTCTCGAACTCCGACTTCTACAGCGACGACAAATACTACGTGGAGCCGTTCCACGTGTACCTCAACCTGATCTGGCTCTCCGGTGAGATCGGAACCGGCGCGGGCGACGTCGCCGGCGGCGCGGAATTCCGCCCGACCGACGCGTCGCTCCAGGTGCTTGCGGGAATCGAGGCAGACCTCGAGCGCGCGAAGGTCGCGTTCAAGCTCTTCAATGAAAAGGAGCTTGCGACGTTCAACCAGCTCATGGCGGCGAAGAGCGCGGTCCTTCCGTAAGGACGATGGAAGATGGAAGATGGAAGATGGAAGATGGAAGGGCATCGATCTTCCATCTTCCATCTTCCATCTTCCATCGCCTAGTCGATCAGCGCGTCCGCGAGGTGGGCACCGAACGTCTCTCGTGTGTAGTGGTCGCGGAGCCCGAGCGGCGCCACGCCCATGATGCGGCGCGTGTGGGCGGTGAGGAGACGCAGCCGCGCGTAGCCGCAGCGCACGGCGACTTCTTCCCCGTCCATCCCTCGCTCGACGAGCGGTTCCCACACGCGAGCAAGGCGCGCGGTGTCGAGAAGCCGGGCCGCGCCGCTGATGCCTCCCTTGTGCATCCAGCGGTCGACGCTGCGGCGCGCGAGCCCGCTCTCCCGCACGAGGCCGCTGACCCAGCGCGGCAGCGTGTTGCGTCCGAACAGGCTGACCGACACGGTCTGCAGCCGGTCGGGAAACGACCGAAAGTGCGACGCCGCGCGACTGAGCAGAATCGCCGGCGCCGACGGCGCGACGAGCGCCAAGAGCATGCGCTGCAGCACTTCGGGCACGTCATCGGACCCGCGCAGCACGAGCTCATGCGCAGCACCATCGACGGCCTGGACGATCCGGCGCGCCGCCACCGGCCCGAGCGCGGTGTACAGCAGCAGCGGTACGCCGCTCTCGTTCACGGCGTCAATCACGACCTCAAAATCCTCGGAGTCCAGCTCCCCCGGATCGAGCACCAGCGCGTCGCAGCGACCCTCGCGAAGCCAAGAGGCGACGGACTCCGCTCCAGCGGCCTTGGTGAGACGCTGCCTGACCGTGAGCGAGCGCTCCAGCAGGTGACGCGCATCATCCGGAAGGAGAGCCAGAATTTTCATCGAGAAGGAAACGGGTTGGCTCGCGCCATTGAGCGCGATGTAACACGAGGGAGAAGCTCACAGCTTCGCGGACGCGCCCCGCACTGTCAAGCTGGCATGAAAGTGTTGCCCTTGAATCCTTGTTTAGGTCTGGCGGAACGGGTACCTTTGGAGTCCTCATCAAAAAGGGAGCGACCGCACCCGCGGGTCTGCACGCTTCCCGTTTTTCAGCCGTTGAACGGCGCGAGTAGCTCAGCTGGATAGAGCGCTGCCCTCCGGAGGCAGAGGTCGTGGGTTCGAATCCCGCCTCGCGCATGTTCCATCCCCTCGCGGTAATCACCCTCCGGCGCAGTCACGGTCGGGCGCAGTCACCCTCCCCCACACTCCTCACCCGTCGCCGTAGTCAGTGGACATTTCCGAACTGAGACGAAAGTCCGTCGCCGACCTCAAGGTCATGGCCGAGGGACTTCGCATCGAGAACACCTCGGGCCTGCGCAAGCAGGACCTGATCTTCCGCATCGAGCACGCCCTGCTCGAGTCGGACATCGCCCTGCGCGCCGAGGGAACGCTCGAACTCCTTCCCGAGGGATTCGGCTTCCTGCGCAGCGCCGACTGGAACTATCTCGCGGGCCCTGACGACATCTACGTCTCGCAAACGCAGATACGACGGTTCAACACCAAGACCGGCGATACGATTCGCGGACGCGTGCGGCCGCCCAAGCCATGGGAGAAGTACCTCGCGCTGCTGCAGATCGAGTCGGTCAACGGCATGGATCCCGAGCTGGTGCAGAAGCGCGTGCCGTTCGACACGCTCCGGCCCCGCTATCCCGACCAGCGCCTCCGCCTCGAGACCAAGTCGGAAGACATCTCCATGCGCCTGCTCGACATCATCGCCCCGCTCGGCAAGGGCCAGCGCGGCCTGATCGTCGCTCCGCCTCGCGCGGGAAAGACGATCCTCCTGCACAAGATGGCGAATGCGATCGCGGAGAATCATCCGGAGGTCACGCTGATCGTGCTGCTGATCGATGAGCGGCCCGAGGAAGTCACCGACTTCATCGCCTCGGTGCCGAGTGCGGAGGTGATCAGCTCGACGTTCGACGAGCCGGCGGCGCGCCACGTGCAGGTCGCCGAGATGGTCATCGAAAAATCCAAGCGGCTCGTCGAGGCGGGACAGGACGTCGTCATCCTGCTCGACTCGATCACCCGGCTGGCGCGCGCACACAATACGGTCACTCCGATGAGCGGCAAGATTCTTTCCGGCGGCGTCGACGCCAAGGCGCTCGAGAAGCCCAAGCGCTTCTTCGGCGCCGCGCGGCGCATCGACGGCGGCGGCTCGCTCACGATCGTCGCGACGGCGCTCGTGAGCACCGGATCGCGCATGGACGAGGTGATCTTCGAGGAGTTCAAGGGCACGGGCAACATGGAACTCGTGCTCGACCGCGAGATCGCGAACCGCCGCGTGTTCCCGGCGATCGACATGCTCAAGTCCGGGACGCGCAAGGAAGAGCTGCTCCTCACCGAGAAGGAAAAGAACCGGATCTACCTCATCCGACACTTCCTCGGCGACATGGCGCCGGAAGACGCGATCGCATTCCTCCTCAAACGCATGCAGCGCACGAAGAACAACGAGGAGTTCTTCCAGAAGATGGCCGAGGGCGAGTGACGAACTCTTTTCCGCGCGGCCGTTTGCTCGCCATCGATCTTGGCGACAGAAGGATCGGCCTCGCGATCAGCGACCCGACCGGCACCATCGCATCGCCCGCGGGATTCATCGAGCGCCGCGCGGGCAAGCGCCCGCCGCTCACGGCCCTCCTCGCGAAGGCGGCGGCACTCGAGGCGAAGGGTTTCGTCGTCGGACTTCCGCTCGACGCGAACGGAGCGGAGACTCCGCGGACCGAAGAGGCGCGGCGGCTCGCCCTGGAGCTCGCCACGCGCACCGGGCTGGGCGCGCGGCTCGTGGACGAGCGGTTCACGACCGCCGCCGCCCTGCAGGCGATCAGGGAGATGGAGGGCTCCACGCGCGGCCGAAAGGGTGACGTGGATTCGATGGCGGCCACCCTGCTCCTCCAGCACGCGCTCCGGCTCGCCGAGAACGAGGAGGGGTCGAGGTGAGAGCGCGCGCCCTCCTGCCGCTGGCCGCAGCCGCACTCGCAGCCGCCCTCGCGGCGGCTTGCTCGTCGACATCGGGGCCGGGCGTGCAGCTCACCATCCGGAAGGGATCGTCGTTCCGCGAGGCGGCCGATTCGCTCTCCGCGCACGGACTCGTGCGCTCGGCCCGCGTGTTCTCGCTGTACGCGAAGCTGCGGCGGCGCGACCGTTCGCTGCGATGGGGCACGTACGTTTTGCGGCCCGGCATGTCGTGGGAACAGATGCTCGACGCCCTGCGCCTTGGCCGCGGCGTGGTGCATGTGGTCACGATTCCCGAAGGACTGTCGATCGCCGACATCGAGCCGCTGCTCATCGACTCGCTTCAGGTCACGCAGGACTCACTCGACGCCGCCGTTCGCGACACCGTGCTCCTGCACCGGCTCGACGTGCCCACGCCGACGCTCGAGGGCTATCTCTTTCCGGACACGTACACCTTCCCGGACCAGACGACGGCCCGCGAAGCGGTGCGCATGATGGTCGACGAGTTCGAGAAGGCCTGGAAGCCGGGGTGGACGGAGCAGGCGCGGGCCATGAAGCTCACGCGACACGACATCGTCACGCTCGCGAGCATCGTCGAGCGCGAGGTGCGCCGCGACGAGGAGCGTCCGGTGGTGGCAGCGGTGTATCTCAATCGCCTGAAGATCGGGATGCCGCTGATGGCGGACCCGACGATCACGTACGCGCTCGGGAAGAAGCCGGGACGCGTGCTGCTCAAGGACCTGCGCGTGAAGTCGCCGTACAACACCTATCTCAGGGCGGGACTTCCACCGGGCCCGATCGCGTCGCCCGGCGCCGCCAGCATGCGCGCTTCACTGCATCCGGCGAAGGTACCCTATCGGTTTTTCGTCGCCGCTCCCGACGGACACCACGAGTTCCGGAGGACGTACGCGGAGCATCTCGAGGCGATACGGATGGTTCGGGGCCAAAAGAAAGATTCCCTGAAACCTTAACTGCAACGCCGTTTAGTCGGACAACAAATCCTTCCTGAGCAGCACCGCATCTCTCAGGTACGCATGCTTCATCTCATTCCTCGCCCGCGATGTCTCCACGTGCAGCAGGACGCGGACGCAGCGCGGCAACGATCCCGGCACGGGAAGCTCCTGCGCGCAGAGCAGCGGCACGTCGTCCCAGCCATACACACGAGCCGCGTGCGCCGGGAACTCGCTCACGAGATCAGGCGTCGCCGTGAAGACGGCACTGATGATCTCGCCGGGAGTGAGGTCGTTGTCCTCCATGAGCACTTCGAGCAGTTCCTGGACCCCCTCGCGAATCAGGAGGGGGTCGTCTCGTTCGACGGTGGTGGCGCCGCGTAGGGCTCGGACGGAGCGAGGCATGGGGCAATTCTGGGTGCAAGGTCGGATCGCCCGCAACTGCGGGTAATCCGTACTTGGTCATTGGTCGTAGGTTGTTGGCCCTTGCATCGGCGCCGCCGAACGGAACCGTGCCACAGTCAACGACCAACAACCAATGACCAACAACCGTTTACTCGCTGTCTGCGTTAAGTTCTTTCCATGCACCCCCCCGCCGTCATCTCCGCCCGTGGCGCCCGCCGCTGGCACGGCGGGCACCCGTGGGTGTTTCGCTCCGACGTCGTTCAGCCCCCCGACTCGCCGCCGGGCGCGGTTGCCGTGCGCGATCAGCAGGGACGGTCGCTCGGCTGGGCCCTCTGGAGTCCGGCGTCCGAGATATCCCTGCGGCTGCTCGACCGTGACCCCGATGCGCTGATCGGCGAAGGCTGGTGGCACGCGCGGATTGCGCATGCGATCGCGCGCCGCGAGCCGCTCGCCGCTCACGCGAACGCCTATCGCCTCGTGCACGGCGAGGGCGACGGACTGCCGTCGCTCGTCGCCGACCGATTCGACCGGTGGGTCGTCGTGCAGCTGCTCTCGGCGGGACTCGAGGCGTTTCGCGATGAGATCACCGAATCCATCCGGTCGCTCACGGGCGCCGAAGGTGTTCTCGCCCGGAATGATGCGTCGGTGCGCGCGCGGGAAGGGCTCGCGCGGCTCGTGGAGCCGCTCTGGGGCGACGTTCCGCAGGAGATCGAGGTGCGGGAGCACGGCGTGCGATATCTCGCTGCACCGCACACAGGGCAGAAGACGGGCGCATTCCTCGACCAGCGCGAGAACCGCGTGCTCGCCGGCTCGATCGCGAAGGGAAGCGCGCTGGACGTGTTCAGCTATCACGGCTCGTTCGCGCTTCACCTCGCCCGGAATGCCGCCGATGTCACGGCCGTGGACAGCTCAGCCGAAGCGCTCGAGCGCGCGAGCGAGAATGTCGCGCTCAACGGCTTCAAGAACGTCTCGCTGGTGCAGGCCGACGCGTTCGAATTCCTTCGCGAGCGCGAGAAGGCCGGCGCACGATACGGCACCATCGTGCTCGATCCTCCGGCGTTCGCCAAGAACAAGGCCTCGCTCGAGGGTGCGATGCGCGGCTACCGCGACGTCAACCTGCACGCCATGCGCCTGCTCGAGACGGGCGGCCTGCTCTTCACGGCGAGCTGCAGCTACCACGTCTCCAAGGCGCTCTTCCTCGAAATGCTTCAGGAGGCCGCCGCCGCCGCCGGCCGCCGCATGATCCTTCGCAGGATCACCACCCAGCCCCTCGACCATCCAGAGGTCATCACGATTCCGGAGACGGGGTACCTGAAGGGCGCGCTGCTCGAGGCCGCGGATTGAGAGTTCGCGCGATCCAGCGCTCGCTGGCGATCATCCTCGTCGCGAACCTCGTCGTCGTCGCGGTGAAGATCGTGGTGGCGGTGCGCACCGGCGCACTCTCGGTGCTCGGCGCGACGGTGGAGTCCGCCCTCGACGCCATGAACAACGTGATCGCAATGGCGCTCGTGGGCCTCGCCGCGATCGGCCCCGACGAAGACCATCCGTACGGCCACGACAAGTTCGAAACGCTCGGCGCGCTCGCGATCGTCGGCTTCCTCTCCATCTCCTGCTTCGAGCTGGTCCGCAATGCGGTCACACAGCTCATGCACCAGCAGCTTCCCGAGGCGGCGACACCCCTCGAACTCGCGCTGCTCGGTTCCACGGCATTCGCGAACGTGTTCGTCGTATGGTACGAGCGCCGGCGCGGTCGCGAGCTCGGCAGCGCCCTGTTGCTGGCCGACGCCGCGCATACGGGCGGCGATATCTTCGTCACGGTGCTCGCGTTCGTCGCCTTGCTGCTGACGCGCGCCGGATATGGCTTCATCGATCCCTGGCTCGCGCTGGTCGTCGCCGGCGTGATCGCCTTCAGCGGTTACCAGATCCTGCGAGTGACCGTGCCGATTCTCGTGGACCAGCGCGCCGTGGACTCCGCGGAGATCCGGCGCGTGGTGGCCGCGATCCCCGGCATCCTCGGCGTGCCGAACGTGCGGTCGCGCACCTCAGCCTCAGGAACGCTGTTCGCCGAGATGACCATCACCTGCGACGGCGCGCTGTCCGTCGCGCGGGCGCATGAACTGGCCGACGCGGCCGAGCGGGCGATCCGCGACGCGCTCGGCGCCGCGGACGTGACCGTGCACGTCGAGCCCGGGTGACATAGCTTGCTAGCGTGAACCCCATGCGGCCTCCCTCGCTCGTGAACGCCGCGTCATGACCGTGCGCGACCCGAAATCGCTGCGGCACGAGTACTCGCTCTACCTGGAGCGCGAGGTCGAGGCGTACAAGGAATCCGTCTCGCGCGAGCACTTGTGCGGCATCGCGGACTTCGCGCAGAAAGCGCTGGAAGGCGAGCTGCAACTCGGCATGCGCGACGTGCTCCTCGCCGCCGAGGTCGATCGCATCATCGCGAAGCGGCTGAAGATTCCGAGTTTCGAGACATGGCGCCGCCGCCGGATGAAGAACGCGTCGGAGCCGAAGCGTCCCGAATACTGGGGACTTCGCTCGGACACACCGCTCGCGCAGGCGATCAACTCGGCGTCGCTGCATTCGCGCGTCGTCGTCTCCGGTGCGCGCGTGCAGGGCTCGGCGCTCTACCTCGCGGCCAACGGCTGCCAGGTCACCGCGATCGAACCGGAGCGCGATGTCGTGGAGCGTGTGCTCCACGCGGCCGAGGAAGCCGGGCTCGAGTCGCGCGTCCGCGGACTCGCAACGGAACTTCGCGAGTGGCGGCCGGATGGTCCGCTCGCCGCGGTCATCTGCACGCCGGCGGCATTCGCGGGACTTTCGGCGAGCGAGCGCGAAAAGGTGATCGCCGTGCTCCAGACCGCCACAGCCGATGGCGGCGTGCATCTCGTCGAGACGATCGTGGCCGGCCAGGAGGCGATCTCGGAAGAGGAGTTGCGAGCGCAGTATTCCGGCTGGGACGTTTCGTTCGTTCAGGAGCCTGGCGCCGCGAAGACCTTCGTCGCCCGGAAGGCAGTGATGTAGCAAATTGACACGCATGCTGTTTCCTGCCGTGTCCGTATGCAACAGTCGGGCCCATTTGGTCCGGCTGATTTGTTTTCAACCCATTGATATAAATGGCGTTATGTCGAGTGTGTAACTGGCACCCGACATGCAAAGTCCTTGTCTCAACGATACCAGCATCCATCTAATAGAAGGCGCACGCGCAGAGCGTAGCCAAGAACAGCACGGAGGTCACGATGGCAAAGATTCGTCCCGCGGAAATCGAGCAGGAGCCGGTCGGAATCGTCATTTCGCGCGGAAGTCGCGCGGAACAGACGCCGAGGCTTACCGCGTATGTGTGGGGTCCGGCCCCGGAGCCGGAGACAAGCGGAGAGATGGTGGCGGCGTAGAACCACCGCGATCGAAGATGGAAGATGGAAGACCGAAGGTGCCATACGGCAGCTTCGGTCTTTTGTTTGTGTCGATCTTCCATCTTCGATCTTCCATCGCTGTCAATCCATCCAGAAACAACAAACGGGGAAACCGGCCGAAGCCGATTTCCCCGTTTGTTGTTGAAGCGGCCTACTTCTTCTTCGCGGCCTTCTTATGTGCCTTTTTCTTGGCCTTTTTCTTCGCTGCCATGGTTCAATCTCCTGTGAAGGAGTGAATTGCCCTGGCGATCCCCCGGTGGATCGCTGGGTCTCAGGACCGTTTTCTCGCGGCCCTGACTACACGGCCTCTGAGAGGCTCGTGAAGTTGAAGTCCCGCACCTTGATCGACGGCATCACGATCGAGCCGCCTTGTTCGGTGCCGGCGAGACGCTCGGCCTTTCCGAGTGCCTCCAAATTATTGAGCATGAACAGCGGTGATTCGTTGAATCGAAAGTTCTGAGCGCTTCGCGAGACCTTTCCATTCTCGATCAAAAACGTTCCATCGCGTGTCAGACCTGTGTACAGAATTGTGCGTGGATCGACTTCGCGCAAGTACCAAAGTCGCGTGACGAGAATTCCGCGCTCTGTGCCGCGAATCATTTCATCGATGCTCGCGGAGCCTCCCGACATCTTCAAAGAACTCGGCGCGCCCGTTGGTTGCTTGCCCTGTTTCTTCGCCCAGAAGCGCGAATAATACAATTGTTTCAGCGTTCCGTTCTCGATCCACACCTGTCGCGCGATCGGAAATCCTTCGCCGTCGAACGGTTGGGCGAGCAACTGCGGGTCCGATGGATCTGAAAATATTGTCACTCGGTTATCGACGATCTTCTCCCCGATTTTGTTACCACCGCCCTGCTTCACGAACGGCGAGCGCCCTTCGTCCGACGTGCGCGCGTCCGCGTAATTTCCGACGAGTTGCACGAGGTCGCCCACCGCCTGTGCCTCTAGAATCACGGTGTAGCGGCCGGGTTCGACCTTCTGCGGACTGCGCGACGCGCGGGCCTTGTCGATCGCGCGCTTCGCGACCGCGGCGAAGTCGATCTGCTTCCAGTCCGGATGATCCGCCGCGGCCCATCCCGAGCCCGTGCCGTCCTTCGTGCGAACAGTGAGCGTGTAGTTCGCGCTCGTCGTGCGGTGGTACGCGAACATTCCTTTTTGGTTCGCGACCGACGACATGCCGGCGCCCGCAATTAGAAATCCCGCGGCGGTCACATCACCCGCCGCGCGCGCCGGTTCGAGCGCGGACAACGCGGCCTTCGCGCGCTCGCCGGCGGTCAATCCAGCGGTCGAATCGAACCACGCATTGACCAAAACATATTTTTGCGGATCGAGCTCCGGCATCGATTCCGGGTCGTCCGGCGCGAGCTTCGCGAGCCGCTCGGCCTGCTCCACGGTGCGCTTCAGCGCTTCGTCCGAGAGGTCGTTTGTGGTCACCACCGCGTGTTTCGGACCGTACGCGGACTGCACCGCGACGTTCGCGTCGACGATCGAGCCCGCGGTGGACAGCTGATTCGCCGCGAATCGCACGTTGGTGTTCAGGCCGGCATTGATCGTCACGTTGATCGCGTCGGCCTTGGACATCTTCACGATCTTCTCGGACAGGGCCTGCGCGGCTTCACGCGAAAGGCCGCCGTCGCCGGGCGCCGTGAGGGCATCGAGCAGGCGTTTCGGGGATGACGTCATGATTTCCTCCCCGTGTTGATGACGTTGACCTGCTTGAAGCGCGAGGGCACCGCCCCATGGCTCACGCCGTTCACCTGGCCCGGCTGTCCTTTGCCGTCGAAGAACGACCCGCCGAGCTTGTAGCTCGACTTGCCGCCGATCATGTCCATCGAGTTCCAGAAATCCGGTGTGCGGATCTGGTAGGCGACGTCCTTGAGCATGCCGGCGATCTTGCCGCCCTTGATCTCATAGAACACCTGGCCGCCGAACTGCGCGTTGAACCGCTGCTGGTCGATCGAGAAGGAACCGTCGCCGATGATGGCGATCCCCTTGTCGGTCGCGGCGATGAGGTCTTCCCACTTCCGGTCTTCCTTGCCGGGCAGCAGAGAGACGTTCGGCATGCGCTGGAACGAGACGCTCGACCATGAGTCGGCGTACGCGCAGCCGTGTGAGCGCACCGGCTTCCCCTGCTTGTCGTACCACCATTTCAGCCACGACGCCTGTTCGCGCGTGGTCTGGTAGTCGTTCACAATTCCGTCCTTGATCAGGAGGAAGTCGTCCGGCTGCACACCGTCGTCGTCGTATCCGATGGTGGAAATCGCGCCTTCCTGCGAGCGATCGCCCTGGATGTTCATGAAATCGGGACCGTAGCGGAACTTCCCGAGCTTGTCCTCCGGCGGTGAGACGAAGCTCGTGCCTGCATAGTTGGCCTCGTAGCCCAGTGCCCGGTCGAGCTCGGTCGGATGACCGATCGATTCGTGAATCGTGAGCCAGCTGTTCGAGGGATCGAGCACCAGATCGTAGCGCCCGACCTCCACCGGCTTCGCCGTGAGTTTTTGCGCGGCTTCCTCGGCCCACTTGCGGGAGTTGCCGGGTATGTCGCACTGGAGGACGTATTCCCAGCCGCGTCCCATCGGCGCGGCCTCCACGCCCTGCCGGGTCTGGAAGTCGCTGAAGTCGTCCGCGACGGCCGTCGCGGTGAAGAGCGGCCAGCTGCGGACCAGCGTCTGCGTGATGACGGAACCGTCGGTGTTCGCGTAGTTCCTGTCCTGCTTCACGAAGAAGAGGATGGAGTTCACGTATTTGACCTTCGGCACCTTCAGCGCTTCGGCGTTGGCCTTGAGGAGCAGGTCGACCTTGGCCTCGAGCGGCACGTCCCAGGGATCGGTCGTGTACGCGCTCTTCCAGGTCGCGTTCGGGTACGCGGGCGCCGGTGCGAGTTCCACGGGCCGGTCGCGCGCGATGCGGTTCGCCTTCGCGATCGAGACGGCTTCGCGTGCGGCCGCGGTCACGCTCTCGGTGGTCAGGTAGCGCGTGGCGGCGAATCCCCAGCAGCCGTCGACGAGGGCGCGAACGCCGCAGCCGAGGGTGTCGGTATCGACGACGTTCACGATCTGGTGTTCGCGCGTGACGACGAAGTTCTGGCGGAAGCGGGCGATGCGCGCGTCGGCCCACGACGCGCCCGCCGATTTCGCGGCGTTCAGCGCTTCCATCATCAGTTCTTTCGGAGCGCCGCCTTCGAAGCGCTCGACCTCGCGCGACGCGGCGGCGAGCGGTGCGGCATGGGCTCCCCGCGGCATCGCGGAGACCATCGCAAGGGCGGCGCCGGCGGTGCCCGTTTGCTTGAGGAACTGTCGACGATCTGTCATTCGGTCACACGGTCCTGAAGACACGGTGGCCGATCGAGTCGCGGATCTCGATCAGGAATTGCCGAAGGCGGGGGGAGTTCGCGGCGGCATGGGTCGATTGCATTCGTCATCGATTATACGATGGCACCGCACACAGGGCAAAGGCTTTCTCATCGCCGTTCTCACGATTCGCCCGTCACTCGTCGCTATCTGTTAACGACGTCCTTCTTCAGCGACGCGATGATCACGACGAGCTCATTGCGCTCGCGGTCGGCGATCTGGAATCGCGTGACGGTCTCGTTCAGGTGTCCGGTGAACGCGTTCCAGGTGGCGTTCGTGATCTCCATCCGCGCGTGCACCGATTTCATGTCCTTGCCCGAATAGGTGCAGCCTCCGCCGGTGGCGGAGCAGAGCAGTTCGATGACGTGCTGGCGAATGCGCTGCAGGTCGGCGGTCGAAAGTCCCTTGAAGAACGGGATGATCACGGGATCGTTTGTCGCACGGCCGAGGAAGTCGTCGGTGAATGCGGTGATGCCGTCGGATCCGCCCAGTCGGCTGTAGAGCGACGCTTCCGGCCTGGAAGACGAGGCCCACGCAAAAACAGTGGCGGAAGCGGCTGGCGCGGCTGCGCCGGCCGCCGACCCCGACGCCATCGGCGCGGCGGACGGCACCGGGCTGCCGTCCATCCCGGGGCGCGGCGGAAAGAGAAAGGAGCATCCGGCCAGTATGAGCGGCAGCACGGCGGTGCCCGCTCGTGCGTGAGCGCGTCGGATCCAGCGGGCGTCGGGCGTCATCGGGCGATCCTCGTCGATTGGGGCGTCCTCGCAGCGGGCAGCCATCCCCGCCCCACATTGACGAATTGTACGGGGATACGTGACAGCCGGATTCACCCGCACTTTCGCCAGCGTTTGCAGCAGGTGAGTTTTCATTCATGAAGGCTCTCGTCAAAGAGTCCCCCGCTGTGGGATTCGTGCTCAAGGATGTTCCGGTTCCGTCGATCCGGGACAATGA
>JADGQS010000125.1 GCA_017881585.1 Gemmatimonadaceae bacterium
GAAGCCGGACTCCTGCCAGTTCTCGGTCGATGGGATGACGCGCACCAGCATCCCCGGCCTGGTCACTCGTCCCGTGCTGGGCACGATGAGCATGGCGCGCAGGGGACGACTCGCCAGCTCGATGCTCACGATCGGCGTCGCAGCCGCGACGATCGAGCCGGCGTCGGTCTTCACCTCGAGCACGCGACCAGACTGCGGGCTGATGATGCGCTCGGCCTGCGAGAGCCGTCCTTCGAGGGTCTGGAGCCCGCGCTTCGCATCGGCGAGTTGATTGTCCACCAGCCGGACATTCGTGGCCGACGCCTGCTGCGCGCCGATGATGTCCACCTGCACCTGCCGCAGCGACGTCAGATCGTTGTCGAAGTGGCCGCGCGACGCGTCGAGCTGGCCGCGAACGGCTTCCACCTGCTCGCCGGTGACGAGCCCGAGGCGTTTGGCTTCCTGCTGCTGCGCGAGGCGCGTCGTGAGCCACTGGATCTGGCCGCGCGTCGAGGTCGTGTCGGTCTCGAGCGAGATGCGCCGCTGCTCGAGCGTGCTCAGCCGCGATCCCAGCTCGGCGGCGCTGTACCCGGACGTCTGACGTTTGCGATCCTCGAGGTCCGCGATGACCTGGTGCGCTTCCGCGATCTGCCGGACCAGTTCGGGCTGCGCGACGCGGCCGATGACGTCGCCGGCGTTCACGGTCTGGCCTTCGACGACTCGAAGCTCCATCACCTGACCGCCTGCCGTCGTCTGCACGTCGAATACGCCGCCTTCGCGGAGCAGAATGCCCGTGCCCTGCACCGTCGTCGAAATACGGCCGAGGACCGACCAGAGCAGCGCCGCCACCACCAGCGCGGCGAGCGCGGAGAGCGTCCACCAGCCCCTGGTATCGGTGACTTCCATCAACTGGTCGAGCTGCTCTGGGCTGTCGAGCCGAGCCAGGGCGGATTTTCGGAACAGCTCCGGTGCCATGCGATTTCCTCTGCGCGCAACGGAAGAGGTAGCGACCGCGTTGATTCCCGCAAGCTAGCCTGGTGCGGGTTCTCCCGCGAGGCCGCGAGCGCGACACGCGAGCGCGCGGTCCTTGCCAAGCCGGCGGGGAGGGCAGTACGGTACGTCGTGCGCCGTCTCGCTCTTTCATTCCTCGTTGGTGTCTCCGCGACGTCGGCCGCCCAACAGGCGCCGGCTCCGCGCGGTGCGGCCGCGGATACGATCGTGCTGGCGCTCCCCACGCTCGTGGTGACCGCGCTCCGAAACAACATCGACCTTCGCTCGGCGGAGCTCGGGCCGCGTCTTGCGACGGCCGATCTTCTTCTGGCGCGCGCCGGCTTCGATCCATGGCTCACGCTCGCCACGCAGCGCGGCCGGCAGGCCAACGACGTGCTGGGCATCAGCCCGCGTGCCACCCAGACCTCCGACTCGAGCAGCGCCACGCTTGGCGCGCTCTTTCCTGTCGGGAGCCAGGTCGCACTTTCGCTGAGCAACAGCAGGGTGTCGTCCGATCCCTTCGGCATCACCTCCGCGCTGCCCTTTCCGACCTCGCACGCGTCCGGCCTGAGCCTCTCGTTCACGCAGCCGCTGCTGCGCGGCTTCGGACGCGCCGGCACGTACGGGCTCGTTGATGCGGCGAGTGCCTCGGTCGAATCGGCGCGATTCCGCTACGCTCGCAATGCGGACGCGGTCGTCGCGCTCGTCGAGCGTGCCTACTGGACCCTGCGGCAGGCCGAGAGCGACGAGTTGGTGCTTCGACGGTCGGTGGATGCATCGCGGGAGATCTACGATCGCAACGTCGCGCTGCAGGCGCGCGACGTTGCGACCACCCTCGATGTGTTGACGTCCGAGCGGGGCCTCGCGACACGCGAGACGCAGCTCTGGGAGGCGACCCGCCAGCGGATAGATGCGGCGGAGCGGCTGCTCTTCATTGTGTACGGGGAAGAGGCGCGCGGCGCCACGCTGCTTCAAGCGCCGTACGTGCACACGACGCCGGATTCGGCGGTGGTTCCGGTGGTTCCGACGCTCGACGCAGCGGAGGCGATGGCGTTTGCGCAACGAAGTGACATGGCGGCCGCGGGCCGCGATGTTGAAGCGGGGCGCCGCCGCGTGGAGCAGTCCCGCAACCAACGCCTGCCCAGGCTCGACTTCGTTGCGTCTTATGGATATGGCGGCACGGCGCCGACGGCGCGCTTTTTGACTTTCGCCGACTCGGCCGACCTTCGTTCGTCGATCTGGACCCTCGGCTTCAGCGCTTCGTTCTTCCAGCGGAACGACGCCGCTCTCGCCGTGGACCAGCGCGCCCAGTCGGCGTGGGAGGCAGCCCGCCTGGCGCAGATGGCCACCGTCAACGCGGTGCGCGCGGAGGTTCGCGAGGCGCTTCGCGCGCTGCAGACGGAGAGGGACCGGTATCTGCGAGCTGGTGACGCGGCGCGGCTCGGCGAGCGAGAGTATGCCGCTGCCGCGGAGGGTGCGCGCCTCGGACTCGTGACGACCTTTCAGCTCCTCCTGTATGAAGATCAGCTGGCGCAGGCCCGGCTCCTCGTGTCGCAGGCGCGGTTTGCGCTCGAGGATGCCGGCACGCAGTATCGCCTCGCGGTGGGAGACGGGCGCCGCGGCTACGCGCCGGCGGGTGTGCGAGGTGAGATGAAGTAACAAAAAGCTTTACCACGGAAGTTCTCCGCGAAAATCCGCGGCAAAGCTGTTGCCGTTAGTTCTTTCGATTCCCGCTCAGCAACGAGAGGATGAACAGGAACATGTTGAGCAGGTCGAGATAGATGCTCACGGCCGCGATCACGTAGTCATCGGGCCCGTACAGGTTCCGCATCCGCCACGTGTCGAACACGAGAAGTCCGCTGAAGAGCAGGACGCCGATGCCGGCGATCCAGGTGAATCCTGAGGCGCTGCCGAAGAACATGTTCAGCACGCTGGTCAGGATCAGCACGATCAAGCCGACGAACAGAAAACCTCCCCACGCGCTGAAATCGCGGCGGCTGAGGAACGAGTACATCGTGAGCGCGCCGAAGGCGGTGAACGTCAGCAGACCTGCTTGCGACGCGATGCCGGGGCTCTGCGTCTCGGCCCAGGCGATGGCCGGCGCAACGTAGAGCCCCATCGCGAACGTGAACAGGAACACGAACCCGATGTTCTGCGGAAACGACGCACGGGCTCTCTGCGCGAGCATCAACGGAATGAACGCGCAAATGAATGTGATGATCGGATGCTGGGTCACGGCCTGCATCATCGCTGGCTGCGTCATCGCGAACGCGACCGCGCCCACGGTGACGAAGACGCTGGCAAGCACAAGCGAGTACGTCCGCCGGACGAGCGTCGCGCGCTCCTCGCCGGTCCGGACGATCAGTCCCTGTTGTGGTACGGCGTATCTCGAAAAACCCATCTCGTGCGGCTCCGTGAAAGACACTCAATTATAACCGGGTCGAGCTGCCGACGTTCCCGCTACGGCGCCGAAACGGTCCCATTCGCATTGAGCTTGTGCAGCGCCGCCGATCCCGTCACCGTGCCGATCTCCACTTTGCGACCGCCGGTGCCCAGTGCGGCCGAGAACTTCTTGTCTTCCCCCTTCAGGGCGGCGCCGGCGAAGTCGCTCGTGAGACTGCCCAGCACGGTCGTCATCTCCACCATGCCGTCGAATTTCTCCGGCAGGTACGCGCTCACCGAGCCGTTCACCGACTTCGCACGCACCGGACCGTCTGCGCCGAGCGTCGTCATCCTGACGTCCACATCGCCGTTCATGGTCTCGGCGTCCACCGGTCCCACCGACGTCGCGACCTTGATGGTGCCGTTTACCGTGCGCGCCATCACGGGAGCCGTGGCCGCCACGCCGACCGAGCCGTTCATGGTGAACGCGTCGACCTTCACGCCGGTCGGCACGTACACGGTGAACGCGACGCTCGCGTCCGTGTTGTGCTCTCGCAGCTTGCTCGCCAGGCCGCTGTTCGCCGAATGGTAGTCGCCGGCGGCGCCGCATGTCCCGCCTTGCCACAGCGCACAGATCGTCGGGCCGTTCGCGCCGTTCACGGTCTCGAACTTGACGTCGCGCTTGGGATCGCCGCGCTTCCACCGCACCTCGGCGGTCACGCGAACGTTTCCGTCGGTGGAGGGCTTCACCTCCACCGAACCGTTCGTGTTCCGCACGTACACCGTGGCGGGCGCGCTCACCGGCGCATTCCAGGCGAATGCCGCCGGATCGACCTGCTCGGGGCCGCTGGAACCGATGATACAAGCGCCGGCCGAAAGTGCGCCGACGGCCAGAAGGCCGAACGCGGTGACGCGCGCGGCCCTCTGTGTGTGCGAAGCTGTCGTGACTGCGGGCATGAGTGTTCCTCCGTTACCCAAGCCCTACGAAACTATCTCACTAGAGTTTCCGCAACCGGATGCTGCCGTTGACGGTCGAGAGCCGCAGCGTGGGGCCGCCCTTGTCGCCGCCGCCGGCGCCCACCTGCCGGACGGTGATCTTCACGTCCTCGGAATCGCCGCGCCGAGCACCAGCGCCAGCGTCGAGATCTTGCGTCGCATCAGTTCTCCTCGCGGTCCGTGTGACCGCCCCTGTCGATGATGATGTTGCCGCTGAAGGTCGAGGCGGTGATCCGCGCGCCGCCCTTGCCGATCGTGAATTCCATCTTCTTGCCGTGCCGCGCCATCGCCGAGATGTCTCCCGGCTGAAGCGTGATCGGGAACGCGCTCGAGATGCGGCCGCTGAATGTTTCGAGGAAGAGATCGGCCGCCGAACTTTCCGGGATCTCGAGGTGCACGTTGCCCGAGTGCGTCGAGAACTCGTAGCTCCCGGATGGATCGATGCTTCCCACGTACGTCACCGATGCGCTCACGGTTTCGGCGCTCACGTGCGAGGACTTCACCCCGGTGAGCGTGATCCGGCCGCTCACGGTGCCGGCGGTGACATCGCCGACGATGTCTTCCGCCTCGAGCGTGGCGCTCGTGGTGCCGAGGCGCGTGCGGCCGCGCAGCTTCGCGGCGTGCAGCTTGCCGGACACCGAGTGCACGGTGATGCGGTCGGTCGCGCCGATGACCTCGACGGCGCCGCTCGCCGAGCCGGCCTCCACCTCGCCGTCGGTGCCGGTGATGCGGATGCTGCCGGACGCGCTGCTCGCCTGTACGCGGGTGCCGATAGGCACCATGATCTCGATCCGCGTGTCGCCGGAGCGGCCGCGGTCGGAGCGCGCTTGCAGCGTGATGCGGTGTGGCGAGAGCTGCGCGTCGATCCAGCCGCGTTCGATCGAGGCATAGACCTTCGCCTCGGGCCGCGTCCAGCCGGTGATGATGATCGCGCCCGATGCGACGCTGACGTCGACCCAGCTTCCCTTGTCGAACGCAAAGGTCGAGTCGATGCGCGTGCGCTCGCGATCGCGCTGCGCGCGTGCCGACGCGGGCGCCGCGGCGATGGTCGCCGCAGCGGCGGCGACGAGCATGGTGAAACGTGTGCTGCTGTTCATGATCGGAATTCGTTTCGGGAAAAGTTGTTCAGCCGTGCGCGGGAATGGTCGCCACTCCGCGCAGCAGCTGCAGCTTGGTGTCGTAGGCGTGCGTGAGGCGGTCCATCAGGAAGGCGCTCGCCGGATCTTTCGCGAGCGCGGCTTTGCTCTCGGCGATCGCGGCGTCGATCAGCTTCAGGTTCTTCTGGAGCACGCCGATCGTGACGGGATCGAGTTCCTTGCGGCGTTCGTCGATGATCTCGCGCATCGCGCCGATCTCCTTGTCGAACGTCTGCTCGGCGGTTTGCCCGGGGGGCTGAAGGCTCACGGGCTCGACGGGGGCACCCGCGAGCGGCGCCTCGACGGTCGCCGAGTCGCTCCTCGCCGCGAGTTCGGCGGAGCTGCCGTGCTTCACGATCGACCAGGTGACGCCGGCCGTGGCCACGATGAGCAGCGAGGCCGCGATCGCGAGGCGGCGCCAGGGAAGCTGCGCCGCCGGCGCGAGCGTCGTTGCGTCGCCGTTGGTGATGCGGGTCGGCAGTGCGACCACGGGCGCCTCGATGCGGGACGCGATGCCGCTCCACAGATCTCGCGAGGGCGAGAGCGTGGGAAGTTCGGCGGCGGCGCGCACGATCGCACGCAGCTCCGCGTCGAGTTCGGCAGGATCGTTGTCGGGAGTATTCATGCGTTCAGTGCCTCTCTCAGTAACATTCTGGCGCGGTGGAGCTGCGCCTTGCATCCCCCCGCGGTCACGCCGAGCATCTCGCCGATCTCGTCGTGCGTGTAGCCCTCCACGTCGTGCAGCACGAAGACCTTTCGCGCTCCGGGC
This sequence comes from Gemmatimonadaceae bacterium, assembly GCA_017881585.1. Taxonomy (GTDB): domain Bacteria; phylum Gemmatimonadota; class Gemmatimonadetes; order Gemmatimonadales; family Gemmatimonadaceae; genus Fen-1231. The sequence continues at coordinate 6,253 of JADGQS010000125.1, forward strand.
GGGAGTCCTGCTATCGCGCGCTCGAGGTCTATTGAAAGTCCCGGTGGGACCTCAGCTCGGACAGCGCCATGCGCCATCGTGTCCACGTCTTCAACCGAATCATCCAGCCGTCCGCGGCGCCGGTTCTCGGTCTGCCGGTCGTTGAGCACCACGTTCACGGCGAGCCGGTGCAGCCAGGTGCCGAACGCGCTGTCGCCGCGGAACTGATCGAGCTTCTCCCAGGCCCTCACGAACGCGTCCTGCGTCAGTTCCTCTGCGCGTGTGCGATCGCCCACCATTCGCGTACAGAGCGAAAAAATCCGGTTCACGTGCTGCCTGTACAGCCGTTCGAACGCCTGCCGGTCGCCGCCGGCGGCCCGCGCGATGTCGTCGTTCGATCGGTTTGCCGGTTCGATCACAGGGTGGTATCGCAGGGCCGCCGCCATCCGGAATCTGATCCTCTTGGTCTCATTGGTTCAGATGGCCGGGGTGGGGGAAAGGTTTGAAGTATCGAGCGACACTTTCAGGGGCTACCTTCCGTACGGAGACTGAGCGATTCCAGTTACGGGAGCATCCATGCCTAACGTACAGAACACTCAGGGGGGCGCGGCCAAGGCGCCACCCATTCCGTCGATGGACGTGACCCCGCCGCCGACGACGGGCGCGGCGATCGGGCAGCAGGTGCGCGACATAGTCAAGCAGGCGAAGACCACGGTGCAGGACGCCAGGAAGACCGCGCAGGATGCCCAGAAGGCCGGCCAGGACGCGGGACATACCGCCACCACGGCGCCGCCTTTTCCCGGCAACCCGAGTGACTATTTCCCGCCGCAAGTCGTGGACATTTCTCTAGCGTTCTTCTTCACGGTCGCGTTCTGCGTGGTGGGCTTTCCGCTGGCGCGCGCGTTCGCCCGGCGCATCGACCGCAAGACCGAGTTCAAGACCGTGGCCGCTCCCGACCTCACGCCGCACATCCGCCAGCTGCAGGACTCGGTCGACGCCATGGCGATCGAGCTCGAGCGGATTTCCGAAGGGCAGCGCTTCACGGCGAAGCTGCTCGCGGAGCGCTCAGGCGGGCCGGCGCAGTAGCAGCAAGGCTACGACGGCATCGTTCTCGCGCGGCGCGGGCCGCGAGGCACCGCCATCGGCGAGGCGCGTCTCGCACGCGGCGAGCCACGATTCGAGACCGGAAGGTTGTGAC
>JADGQS010000126.1 GCA_017881585.1 Gemmatimonadaceae bacterium
CGGCGGCGACGGCGTCAGCTGCTCCATCAGCTCGCGCACGGGCATCGTCGAGACGAAATAGTCGCAGGCCATTTCCTCACTCGTACCTCTCACTTCGTCCGTGACCGTCACGCTCGTCACGCGCCCGTCCGTCATGTGCACTCCATCCACCCGGGTGCCGTAACGGATCTCGCCGCCGGCCGCCGTGACCTGCTCGGCAACCGTCTCCCACATCTGTCCGGGTCCGAACTTGGGGTAGAAGAACCGGGTGATGAGCGAGGTCTCGCGCTCCTCCTGCTTCTTCTTGAAATCGCTCGACAGCAGGTCCTTCAGCGCGTGCGTCAGCGCCCGCGTGAGCGACAGGCCTTTCACGCGCTGCGCTCCCCAGTCCGCGCGGATCTCGCTGCACGGCACGCCCCACACCTTCTCGGTGTAGCCGCGAAAGAACGTCTCGTACAGCCGCTCGCCGAACCGGTTGATGAAGAACGCGTCGAGATACGTCTCGTCGCGTCGCGGGAAGAGCTGCGCCTTGATGTAACTCAGCCCGATCATCGCGGTGTTCACGAGCCCCAGGCGCCACGCCACCGACAGCGTTATGCCGATCGGATAGGGAAAGAAGTTGCGGCCGAAGTAGATGCGCGAGAGGCGCGGACGCTGAAGCATCACGCGATCCTCGCGCTCGGGATCCGGCGCCGGCCGTCGCGTCTCGCGCACCTTCGGCCCCGGCGCCCCCTTCGGCGCGAGCGACTGCAGCGAAACCTCGCCGGCGTACTCCACCTCGAGTTGTCGCTCGAGCTCGTCCGCCGCCGGCTTCCCCTGCAGCGGAAGCTTCGAGAACCACCATTGCATCACGCGGTCGCTTTTCGAGAAAAAGCGATGGCCGCCGATGTCGATCCGGTTTCCCTTGTACGCGAACGTTTGCGCGATGCCGCCGGTCGCGTGCGTGCGCTCGAACACCAGCGGAACGATGTCGGTGCGCGCGAGCAGTTCCCAGGCCGCGGTCAGGCCCGCCGGGCCGGCGCCGGCGATCACCGCCACCTTGCTGCCGGGGTCGCCGAGCGCACCGGAAACTCCGTTCCGGTCGAACCGTACGTTTCCTGCGTGCGCGGGCATTGTCGTATATTCGGAGCGCGCAGCACGCCATACAAGGGAGCATATGACCGAAACCGCCCTCGACATCCGGGGGATCACCAAGCGCTATGGCGATTTCACCGCCGTGCGCAGCCTCTCGCTGGCCGTGCCGAAAGGTGCCGTGTACGGGCTCCTCGGCCCGAACGGCGCCGGCAAGACGACGTCCATCCGGATGATCCTCAACATCATCGCGCCCGACGAAGGGACGATCACGCTGCTCGGCCTGCCCAACACCGATCAGTCGGTGCTCGACCGCATCGGATACCTCCCGGAGGAGCGCGGCCTCTACAAGAAGATGCAGGTGCGCCGGGTGCTGCGCTTTCTCGCCCAGCTCAAAGGGCTGGGCGCAAAGGAAGCCGACCGCCGAATCGATGAATGGATGGAGCGCTTCTCGCTCAAGACGGCCGACAAGGACTGGGGTCTCGCGAAGATCGACGAGCTCTCACGCGGCATGCAGCAGAAGGTGCAGTTCATCGGCACGCTGCTGCACGATCCCGAACTCGTGATCCTCGACGAGCCGTTCAGCGGCCTCGACCCGATCAACGCGCAGGCGCTGAAGGACACGGTCGTCGACCTCAAGAAACGCGGCAAGACCGTGATCTTCTCGACGCATCTCATGGACAACGCCGAGCGCCTTTGCGATTCCGTGTGCATCATCGCGCGCGGCGAGAAAGTGCTCGACGGCACCGTCGCCGGCGTGAAGCAGGAGCACGGCGGCAACAACGTCGCGCTCGCGCTCGCGGAGGGCGGCGCCGACCTCGTGCACCGCGTGCTCAGCGACCACAAGATGGTCGAGCGCGTCGACGATTCGAACCGGTTCTTCGAGATCTCGCTCCAGAAGGACGCCGACCCGCAGGCCCTGCTCCGCCGGCTCATCGAGGCGGGCGCGAAAGTGCAGCGGTTCGAACTCGTGCAGCCGTCGCTGCACCAGATCTTCCTCGAGAAAGTCGGCGCCACCGGCGTCGAAGTGGGGATGTCAGGCCATGGATAAGCTCTGGGTGGTCATCAAGCGCGAGTATCTCGAGCGCGTGCGGTCGAAGTGGTTCATCTTCACGACCATCTTCGGGCCCGTGTTCTTCGCCGCCATCACGATCCTGCCGGGATACATGACGGTGAAGGGGATGAAGAACTCACGGGTCTCGAGCATCCGCATTCTCGACGCGACCGGCACGGGGCTCGGGCACCGCGTGGCGGCGCGTCTCGCGAGCCGGAAGGACACCGCCGCGGTCTCTCCGCTTCAGGGGCGCGGCGCACAGGCCACGACCGAGGCGATTCCGAGCGAAGTGGAGGACATCAACCCGCCCAGGCTCGCCATGGCGGAGTCGGTCGCGACCAAGGCCGTGATCGACAAGATCAATCCGGGATATCTCGTGCTGGACTCCGCGACGCTCACGAAGGGCACCGCCCGCTACGCCGGACGGAACGCGTCGGCGGTCGGGCAGATGGAGCTGATGCAGGAAGCGATTCGCCAATCGATGATTGCCTCGCGTCTCGAGGGCGCTGGCATCAAGTCCGAACGCATCGACTCGCTCATCCGCATGAAGGTGGACCTCTCAACCGTCCGGCTCGACGAGCGCGGGCGCGGCGAGAGCGGGATCGTGAACTTCATCTTCGGGTTCATCGTCGCGTTCATGCTGTACATGATGATCATGCTCTACGGCCAGAACGTCATGCGGGGCGTGCTCGAGGAAAAGATGACGCGCGTGGCCGAGGTCGTGATGGCGAGCGTGAAGCCCGACATCCTGCTCGCCGGGAAGATCCTCGGCGTCGGCGCGGTCGGCCTCACCCAGCAGATCGTCTGGTTCGGCAGCGCCGCCGCGTTCATCACGTACGGAGCGGTGATGGCCAAGGCGATGGGGATTCCCGAGATGAAGAACTTCACGTTCCCGACGGTCTCGCCGCTGCTCTTCGTGTCGCTGTTCCTGTTTTTCGTCCTCGGCTATATCCTCTATTCGTCGATGTTCGCCGCGGTCGGGGCGATGGTGGGGAGCCAGGAGGAAGTGCAGCAGGCGGCCCAGCCCGTCGTGCTCCTGCTCATCGCGAGCATCATCTTCATTCAGCCCATCCTGCTCAACCCGTCGAGCACGCTCGCGGTCGCGATGAGCGTCATCCCGTTCACGGCACCCGTGATCATGCCGCTGCGGATGACGGCGATCCAGGTTCCGCCGCTCGAGCTGATCGGCTCGCTGGTGGGACTGGGGCTCACCTGCTGGCTCGCAATCTGGGCGGCGGCGCGCATCTACCGCATCGGCCTGCTGATGACGGGCAAGCGGCCGAATCTCAAGGAGCTGGTGCGCTGGATCAAGTACGCGTAGGGCACGCGATGAGCGACGGGTGAGGGGTTCACAAACGGCAACGAGCGACGGGTGAGGGGCGACTTGCCGTTCGTACCGTCGCTGCTACTTCCCCCGAGTGGCCAGAATCAGCGCTTCCATGTGCGAGAGGTATCGCTCGAGCGCCTTCCTCCCCGCGACCGTGAGCTTGTAGTCGGTCTTCGGCACGCGCCCGTCGAACGACTTGGTGCACGCGAGATAGCCGGCGTCCTCGAGCTTTCGCGCGTGCACGCTCACGTTGCCGTCCGACGTGTGCAGCAGCTGCTTGAGCTCGTTGAACGTGAGCCGCTCGTTCACGGCCAGCGCGCTCACGATGCCGAGGCGGATGCGCTCGTGAATGATCTTGTCGAGCGCCGGTGCCATCGACTCGTCGCCCTTGTGCGCGCGCAGGCCGGATGGAGTGGCCCGCGCGCCGCGCTCGGCGCGGCGGGCGGCCGCTGACGAAGATTGCTTAGCCACCGTAATGCCTCGTGATCTGATATCCGAACGTGAGATGCAGGCCGCCGAACCCGGCGGCGAGAATGAGTTGCTGCGCCTGCACCGGAACTGCGAAACAGAGCGCGCCGAGCCCGAGAAATACGCATCCCATGATCGGGACCGGTCGCACGGAGAACGCTCCGCCCGCCGTGACCGCGGCGCCGTAGAGCGAGAGCCAGGTGCCGGGGAGGAGCGCAGACTCTCCGGTCGCGACGAACGCGACCGTGAGCACCGCGCCCGCGACGAGCGCCGGCATGCGCCATCGCGTCGCGGATGAACCGGAGATCGTTGGCCGCGCGATCGCTGAGCGCCATTGGCATGGGTGAAACGTGGCGTGGCGATCGCGCGGTCACAAGTACTTTATCTCTTCAAGTAAAACGCCTTCGACCGGTCAGGCCGCCGCCGTCTCCTTGGCGCAGTACTTGTCGAACGCCGCCGCCATGTCCACGGCGATCTCCTCGGCCGAGCGTCCCTCGATCTGATGGCGCTCGAGCATGAAGACGATCCGGCCGTCCTTGAACATGGCGATCTGCGGCGAGCTCGGCGCATAGCCGGTGAAGTAGCTGCGTGCCTGGCGCGTGGCGTCGGCGTCCTGGCCCGCGAACACGGTGTAGAGATGGTCGGGGCGCGCCGCGTGCTGCAGCGCGGCGGCGACCGCCGGGCGGGCGTTGCGGGCCGCGCAGCCGCACACGGAGTTCACCACGACCAGCGCGGTGCCCGGCTGCCCCTTCAGTTTCGCATCGACTTCAGCGGCGGTGCGCAGTTCTTCCACTCCGAGCTGCGTCAGTTCCTGCCGCATCGGCGTCACGAAGCGTTCGTCGTACATCATTGGGCCCGTTCTCCTTATGTGTCCCTATTCGTCTCGCGCGAGCGTCAGGATGGCTGCTTGCGGCACCACGAGATATCGCTCGTTGTCGAAGGTGATCTCGACCGCCGCCTTCCGGAAAAAGAGCGCGTAGTCGCCGACGCGCGCCTGCATTGGAACATAGCGGGTGTCCTTCGCTCCCGAGATCCTCCACGGCTCATCGAGGTGGTCCTCGACGGTCGGCAGCGGCTGCCCGGGTCCGGTCGCGACGACCGTTCCGCCCTGCACGGCCTGGCTGTCCGCGGCCGTCGCAGGCAGATAGAGCCCGACTTTCGTGCGCTCCTCGCCCTCCTCGACGCGGATCAGTACGCGATCGCCCACGACCACCAGCTGCTTCTTCCCTTTCTTCATGCGCTGTCTCCCTTCCCTCGTGTCGAGTCACCCGCGCCGTCCCCCGGGGTCTCCTGCTCGACCGATGCCCGCTGGATTCGCACCGCCATCGACGATCGCTGTTCCGCCACGAGCAGGATTCTGCGCATGATCGACACGACCACGGCGAGCACCATCACGAACAGCAGGATGCCGACAAGCCGGAAGACCAGCGTGCGAATGCTCGAGGGAAGCCAGTCGGCCAGCTCCGCGCGGTCCGCGCCGAGCGGTTCGAGGCCGAGGGTGGTGAGGGCAAGGCTCATGATGATCTCGGTGCCCGCCTCCAGCAGCGCGAACACCGGCGCGCGCCACGTCCAATGCCGCAGCGTGTAGTTCCCCAGATGGATGGTGACCATCAGGAAGAGGAAGACCGTGCCGATGAGGAACGTCCCGCCGACCCACGCCCAGCTGTCGGGCGCGCCGTGCGTCAGCACGTACGAGCGCCAGAGCCGCAGCAGCACGCCGGTGAGCAGCGCCATGTACGGCAGCGAAAGCGAGAGCTGCCGTAGCGCCGGCGGCTTCTCGAGCTTCCAGGCGACGGTCTTGCGGGGGAAGAACTCTGCGGGCATCGATGGGAACATTACACGGCGCGGAGGCAAGCGAACAGCGCACGTGTGTGATGGACTTCCGGCTTCCGGCTTCCGGCCTCCGGCTACTTACCGATCTGCGTCCCGATCCAGCGCAGGCTCTCGCCGACGTGCGAGCGCCAATAGGGCCAGTCGTGCTTCCCGGGCCATTCGTGATACACGATGGGCATGCCCTGCTGATCGGCCTTCCACTTGAAGGCGCGGTTCTCGTTCACGAGGCCATCCTCGGTGCCGCAATCCGCGAAGAGTGCCGGAACCGATGCTCGTCCCTTTTTCGCGATGAGCCGTTCGAGGCGGCGGCCGGGATCGCGCGACCACCAGGCCGCGGTATCGCGACCGAACGCGGGTGCGATGAGGGGCCAGACCCTTCCCCACCCCTTTTCGAGCGCGGTTCCGTCCTGCGCCCACTGCGGATGACCGTCGAACGGCGCGGGTCCCATATAGAGCGGAGCGAGCACGCCGGAATGCGACGCTGCCGCCGCAAACAGTTCGGGGTATTCGAAAGCAAGCGCCATCGTGCCGTAGCCACCCATGGAGAGGCCGGCGATCGCGCGATGCCGCCGGTCGGCCCGCGTGCGGTACTTCCTGTCCGCGAACTGCACGACGTCGCGAGTGATGTAGTCGTCGTAGTGCTGCCACGGCACGCAATACGTGTCGGCACTTTCGCGCGCCGGAGCGGTGCGGCGACAGGTCTCGATCGTGACGAGCGAGTTCCAGGTGGTGTACCAGCCGTCGTCACCGTCCGGCATGACGACGATCATCTCCGGCCCGCCCGCCGTGACGAGGGAATCCATCACTTCGTTCAGATGCCCGCTCTTCGTCCAGTCGACTTCGGTTCCGGCGAGGCCGTGCAGGTAGTACGCGACCGGATAGCGCCGCGACCGCTCCTGCCCGTACGACGGCGGGAGATAGACGACCACGGCCTTCTTCGCGCCCAGCGCCTGCGACCAGAGCGTGTCGGTGACGACCGACCCGCGGATCGAGTCGGTCACGGCCGACTCGGGTCGCGAATGGGCGGCGACGCTGAGCGCGAGAAGGAGTGCCGCGATCATGTCATTTCACGACGGCGATGCACTCGATTTCGGCGCGCGCGTCGTTGGCGAGGCCCGTCGTGCCGAAGGCGCTGCGCGCGGGAAACCTGCCCGCCGTGAACATCGTCCGGTACACGTCGTTCATCGCAGGCCACTCCTTTATGTCGGCGAGGAAGACGGTGCATTTCACGACGTGCTCCATATCGGAGCCGTTGGCTTCCAAGACGATCTTGATGTTGGTGAGGGCCTGCTTGGTTTCGGGGCCGATGCCGCCGGCGACGAGCTTGCCGTGATCGGTACCGAGCTGGCCGGCGAGGTAGAGCATGTTGCCCACTCTCACCGCCGGGGAGAAGGGAGCCGTGCTCTGTGGGTTCGTGGTGAGGAACTGGGGGGCCTGGGCGAGTGTCACGGCCGGGGCGAGAATGACTGCGGCCGCAGTGATCAGTCGACGCATCCTGTTCTCCTTATGGGAAGAGCGTAGAAGGTTCTTGGTCATTCGTCGTTGGTCGTCAGCGCAACTGCCGTCTGTCGTCCCAACTGCCGTCTGCCGTCTACTTGATCCAGTGCCCGAGGCGACCCCACCGGATGTCCGTGATGAACGAGACGGCGCGATCGCTCTCGTCCGCGGGCACGTAC
>JADGQS010000127.1 GCA_017881585.1 Gemmatimonadaceae bacterium
TATACGTGGAAGCGCAGGCGCATCAAGCACGTCGTCATTGATCCGGGGACTTGAACATGAAGAACAAGATCGTGGTCATCACCGGCGCGAGCGGCGGAATCGGCGCCGCGACGGCCGAAGCCGTGGCGATGCGCGGCGCATCGGTTGTGCTCGTCGCCCGCCGCGCGGACGCACTCCAACGGGTCGCGGTGAAGTGCGGCGATGGGGCTCACGTGATCGTCGCCGACGTCACGCGGCGCGACGAGGTGCGCCGCGTCGTGAACGAGTCGCTCGCGAAATTCGGCCGGATCGACGTCTGGATGAACAACGTCGGTCAGGGCATCACGCGGCAGCCGACGGAACTCACCGACGAGGACATCGACGAGGCGATGCGAGTCAACGTGAAGTCCGCGCTTTACGGAATGCAGGAGGTGCTCCCGCACTTCAAGTCGCGCAAAGAGGGACAGATCGTCAACGTCTCGTCGATGCTGGGGCGAGTCCCGTTCGCCATCATCCGGTCGGCGTACAACGGCGCCAAGCACTACCTCAACGCGCTCACCGCGAACTTCCGGACCGAAGTCCAGGCGACACATCCCGGGATCCAGTTCTCGATCGTCTCGCCCGGCGTCGTGCGCACGGACTTCGGGCTGAATGCGCGGCACGGCGGGCCGGACTCGCGCACCTTTCCGGAATCGCAGAGCGCCGAAGAGGTTGCCGCGGTGATCGTCGACGTGATCGAGTCGCGCCTGCCGGACGCGTACACGCGAAAGGGTGCGCACGACCGCGTGGCAGGGTACTACGCGTCGCTCGGGACGGATCCGGCGTGAGCCAGTCGACCGATCGGGTCGGGCTCGTAACGGCCATCGGCCGGGCGCTGTTGCTCGAGTGCCCGCGATGCGGCACGCGCGGCATCCTCGACGGGTGGTTCAGGCTCAAGGAGCGCTGCAGCGTCTGCGCGCTCGGCATGCGTCGTGCGTCCGAAGACGACGAATGGTTCGGCGGATACTTCATCAACTTGATCACCTCGCAACTGCTGATGCTCTTCGTGGTGGTCGGATACGTGCTCTGGACCTGGCCCGCGGTGACGTGGGCCAGGGTCGAGGTGCTCGCCGTCGTCATGATCTTCGTCTCGGCGATCGTCTCCTATCCGTTCTCGAAGGTGATCTGGGTGGCGGTCGAGTTCGTATTCGCCGAGCGCGCCGGCACGCAGAATCGCCGGCAGCCCTAGGGGTTCCTTCGCGACCCGGCGAGTCCGACGTTGAGCCGATGAAGGAAAAAGCCGACGCGCCCAAGCCGATGGTGAAGAAGCTGTTCAAGACCCAGGCCCATTGGCACGCCTGGCAAACGATGGAGACGGGAAAGCCGTAGAGTATTCGACGTCACCCCCACTTTTGGAGCTTGGCATGATCGGTCTCACATACAGGATGCGCTGGATGCGGCGCGCCTTCGTCGTCGCTGCCGGTGCGACGTTCTTCGCATCGCCCGCCGTGGCGCAGACCCTCGCGGGCCAGAGCGACCACGACCTGCTGACCACCGAGACATACGTACGTCCGCCGGCGGTGGTGGATCGCATCATCATGGCGCAGCGAACGGACATCACGTTCGCCCAGCCCAGCCCGGACCGGAAATGGTTCCTGAAGTCGCCGGGTCTCGATCGCGGTGACGTCGCGCAGTTCGGCAAGCCGCACATCTACCTGGGCGGCGTGCAGGTCGACGCGCACGCGAATCGCGCGCGCTCGCTTACGACCAGCACGCATCTCGGACTGATTCTCGTCGACCCGAAGACGAACGCGACGAAGACGATCGAGACGCCGAAGGGCGCGTCGATTTCGTCGCAGGTCTGGTCGCCGACGGGAACGCAGGTGGCGTACATCGCGAACTTCGACGATGCCTCGCACGTGTTCGTGGCGGATGTCGCGACGGGGAAGTCGGTGCAGGTCTCGAAGACTCCGCTGCTGGCGACGCTCGTGACGACGGTGGAATGGACCGCGGACGGAAAGAGCATCGTCGCCGTGGCGGTTCCCGAGGCCAGAGGCCCCGCGCCGGTGCACGGCAAGAACGGAATCGAGGACGGGCCGGAAGTGCGGCTCAGCGAGTCGCGGGTGATTCCGCAGGCGATCCATCCGAGCCTGCTCGAGGATCCGCACGAGAAGGCGATGCTCAAGTACTACACGACCGGTCAGGTCGTGCTGATCGACGTGAAGACGAAGGCGGCGAAGAAGATCGGCGCTCCGGGCATGATCCGCACGGTCGATGCGTCGCCCGACGGCCAGTTCTTTCGCGTGACGCAGATGACGGAGCCGTTCTCGTATCTCGTGCCGGTGACGAACTTCGGTTCTGCGCAGGAGCTATGGGACTTGAGCGGGAAGGTCGTGGCAACGCTGAGCAAGCAGCCGCTGCGCGAAGGCGGGTCGGCCGGCGATGCCGACGTGCCGGCCGGCGGCGGGCGCGGCGGACCGCAGCAGACGGCGTCGGACACCGGGAAGCGGAACATCAATTGGAATCCCGTCGGCCCCGGCCTCGTCTACTACGAATCGGTGTTCGCGGCCGGTGGGATTGGCGCCGGTGGTGCGACCGGTGCGGTTGCGGCGCCGGCTGGCGGCGGACGCGGTGGGCGCGGAGGCGGACGCGGCGGCGCGGCGGCACCGGCGGCCGCGGGGCGCGGCACGGCATCGGCGCGTCCGGCGCCGGCGAGCGTGCGCTACCTGAGCTGGGTGGCACCATACGGCGCCGGCGACACCAAGCTGATCTACGAAGGGAGCGGTCAGCTCTCGAACGTCGCGTTCAGCTACGACGGCAAGACGATGTTCGTGAGCGACAGCGGTGCGGTGATCGCGCTGCGTTCGGCTGATCCCTCCAAGCGTTACAATCTTGGGCGCGGCGTCACGGTTCCGGCGGGCGGTGGCGGTCGCGGGGGCGGTGGTGGCGGTGCGTTCGGCGCCGCCGGTGCCGATACGAGCGCGACGGGCGGCGCGCTCGCGACCAAGCGCGGACCGAACGGCGTGAACGTCGTGATCGTCGGCAGCGACAGCAAGACGGTCTATCTCTCGGGCACGCGCAACCCGGGCGCGAATTGGAACTCGCAGGCTCCGCGTCCGTGGGTGGACAGGCTCGACTTCGAGAGCGCCCGGCGCGAGCGCGTGTTCGACAGCCCGACCAACGCGTTCGACGAATTCGTGACGGCGCTCGACGACGACTACTCCTCGTTCATCTACACGCACGAGTCGCCGACGATGATTCAGGACGCGTACCTGCGCGACGCGAAAGCGGGAACGAGCACGCAGATCACGCACGCGAAGGATGTGGCGCCGGAGGTTTCGGGTGCGCAGCACAGGCGGATCCAGGTCACGCGTCAGCGCGACGGGATCAAGTTCTGGGTGGATCTCACGCTGCCCGCGGACTGGAAACCGGGGACGCGGCTGCCGGGAATCATCTGGTTCTATCCGCGCGAGTATACGAACCAGGCCGAGTACGATCGCTCGAGGTTTACGACGAACATCAACAAGTTCCCCGACACACCGGCGCTGCGCCCCGCCTCGTCCACCAAGCTCTGGGTGACGCAGGGGTACGCGGTGATCGAGCCCGACTGCCCGATCATCGGCGACGCGGGGAAGATGAACGACAGCTACTCGCGGGATCTCAGGGAGAACCTCGACGTCACCATCAACGCACTGGTCGACCAGGGGTACGTCGACCGCGAGAGGATGGGCGTGGGCGGCCACAGCTACGGCGCGTTCAGCACGGTCAACGCGCTGACGCTGACGTCGTACTTCAAGGCCGGCATCGCTGGCGACGGCATGTACAACCGGTCGCTGACGCCGTTCGGATTCCAGAGCGAGCGCCGCAACTTCTTCGATGCGCAGCAGACTTACCTCGACATGTCGCCGTTCTATCGTGCCGACAAGATTTCAGGACCGCTCCTGATGTACCACTCGCTCGAGGACCAGAACGTGGGGACGGCGCCGATCAGTTCGATCCGCATGTTCCACGCGCTGCAGGGACTCGGCAAGCCGGCGGCGCTCTTCCTGTATCCGTACGAGGACCACAGTGTGGCGACGTACCAGACCGACCTCGATCAGTGGGCGCGGTGGTTTGCGTGGTTTGATATGTACGTGAAGAACCCCAAAACCGAGACCAAAACGCAGCCGTAGAATTGATGGTGGCTGGCAGCTAACGGCTGACCGCTGAGAGCTCAGAGCTTTGACGTCAAGGCTCTGAGCTCTCAGCTTTGAGGTCAAAGCTGTGAACTATTAGTCCTGAGCTGATAGCTGCGAGACAACTACCGGGGCGACCGATCCTGCTATGCGAGAGGCAGCGTGAACGAAGATCAGTGGACCGTCGTAGACCGCTACATCACCGATCAGCTCGTGCCGTCCGACGCCGCGCTCGATGCGGCGCTCGCGTCGAGCGCGGCGAATGGGCTGCCGGCGATCAACGTCGCGCCGAACCAGGGGAAGCTGCTGGAGGTGCTCGCGCGCTCGATCGGCGTGAAACGCATCCTCGAGGTGGGCACACTCGGCGGATACAGCACGATATGGCTCGCGCGGGCGCTCGCGCCCGGCGGGAAGCTGATCACGCTCGAATATGAGCGGAAGCATGCGGAGGTCGCGCGCGTGAACATCGAGCGCGCCGGTCTCACGGATCTCGTCGAGATCCGGCTCGGCAAGGCGATCGATTCGCTGCCGCGGATCGCCTCCGAGGGAGGCGGGGCGTTCGACCTCGTTTTCATCGATGCCGACAAGCCCGGGAACGCGGACTATTTCGCGTGGGCGCTGAAGCTCACGCGCGTGGGTGGACTGATCATCGTGGACAACGTGGTGCGAAATGGCGATGTCCTCGATCCGGCGGGCGACGCAAACGCCCAGGGAGCCCGCCGGCTGTTCGAGGCGATGGCGAAGGAGCCGAGGGTGAGCGCGACGGCGGTGCAGACCGTGGGCAGCAAGGGATACGACGGGTTCGCTATCGCCGTCGTGATCAAGTAGCCGCCGCATGCCGCGATACGTCGCCCTGCTGCGCGGCATCAACCTCGGCGGTCACACCGTCAAGATGGATCGCCTCAAGAAGCTTTTCGAGGAGCTCGGCCTCAAGAACGTCGAGACGTTCATCGCCAGCGGGAACGTGATCTTCGAGTCCGCGTCGACGAACGCCGCTGCACTCGAGAAGAAGATCGCAGCTCATGTCGAGAAGTCGCTGGGTTTCCCGGTGGCAACTTTTCTGCGCACGGACCAGGAACTGGCCAGGGTGCTCGAGCATGAGGTGCTCGGGGATCCGGGGTCGCACTCGGTGTACATCGCGTTCCTGTTCGAAAGGCCGCCGAAGGAATCGCACACGAAGCTGATGGCGCATCGCTCCAAAACCGACGACTTTCACGTGAACGAACGCGAGGTGTACTGGCTCTGCAAGACGCACATGAGTGACTCGCCGTTCTTTAGAGTCGGAATCGAGAAGGCGCTCGGAATGAAGGCGACCGTGCGGAACGCGACGACCGTCGCGAAACTGGTGGAGAGATATCCCATGAGACGGCAGATGACAGGCGGCAAACGACAGGCGGGGGAACGTCCGGGGCGGAGAGCGACGTGACGCGCGGAGCGCGCCTTGCGGCGCTTCTTCTGTCCACGCTCGTCGCCGCCGCGTGCGGGCTCCCCGGGAAAGCGACACTCGAGGTGGCGCCAAAGGCGGCGCTGACGGGGCCGAAGGTCGTCGCGATCATGGGGACGCGAACCGACGTGGTCGCCGCGCTCGAGGACGCGCTGACCGAGCACGGGTTCACGTTCAGGCACTATCAGAACCGTGACCGGATGACGGAATCCGTGGGGCAGGTGAAGATGGGGGAGAGCCTCGTCGACAACACCAAGTACGCCATCGAGGTGACGCCGGACATTTTCGAACGCTGCTTGGGCGGCGGATTCCAGCTCACGTCGCTGAGAGTGTCCGTTGTCGACCGTTCGTCGAACGAGCTGATGCTGCGTTCGACCGCAAAGGGAAGGACGGAGAAGTGTCCGCCGACGTCGGGGACGATTTTCCGCGACATTGCGAACGCGATCAACGCAGCCTGGCAGAAATAGCCAAGAAGCAACAGAGAAGCACCCCAGAGGTGACCCGCATGATCAACGGACGGCAGCTCGCGACGCTCGTGCTCCTTCTTCCCGCGGCTGGTCTCGCGCAGGGAACGATGGCCGACTATCAGCGGGCGCAGGCGCTGCAGAAGCGCTATTCGCCGCTCGTCGTCGATTCGCCCGACGCGCCGTTGTGGGTCGAGGGAACATCCCGGTTCTGGTACCGGAAAACGGTGAAGGGCGGCAACGCGTTCGTGCTCGTTGACGCCGCGGTTCCCGAGAAGAAGCCGGCCTTCGATCACGACAGGCTCGCGGCGGGCATCGGCACGGCGACTCACAAGCCGGTCACCGCGGTCACGCTGCCGTTCGCGACGTTCACCTTCGCCGACGACGGTCGCAGCATCTCGTTCATGGCGGACAGCGTGAACTGGAGCTGCACGCTGACCGACTATCAGTGCACGCGCGGCGCCGCGCGAGCGACCGGAGGCGGTCGCGGCGGACGCGGAGGGGGCGCGGGCGGCGCGCCCACCGGAGGGGACGCGACGCGCCCGTCGCCCGACGGAAAACTCCTCGCGTACATCGACAACTACAACATCGCGATGCGGCTCGCGGGCTCCGCTGAAGGGACGCGCATCAGCACCGACGGTTCGGAGGGGAATCCGTACACGCTTCAGTCCGTGGTGTGGTCACCCAACTCGGCGATGATCGCGGCGTATCGCGTGCGGCCCGGGTACCGCAGGATGGTGCGGTACGTGGAATCGTCGCCCGCCGATCAGCTGCAGCCCAAGACGTTCGAGCGCTACTACCAGAAGCCGGGCGACGTGCTGGACTTGCAGCAGCCGGCGTTCTTCGATGTCGCGTCGAAACGTGAGATGGTCGTGGACAACGCGCTCTTCCCGAATCCGTACGATCTCTCTCGAATCGAATGGCGGAAGGACGGCAGGGCGTTCACGTTCGAGTACAATCAGCGCGGCCACCAGCTGTACCGCGTGCTCGAGGTGGACGCCTCCAACGGACGCGTTCGCCCGCTCATGACGGAGACGTCCCAAACATTCGTCGATTATCGTCGCGCGAACGTCGGGCTCGCCGACTCGGGCCGGCAGTTCCGCTTCGATCTCGACGACGGCCGGGAATTCATCTGGATGTCGGAGCGTGATGGCTGGGCGCACCTCTACATGGTCGACGGCGCAACCGGCGCGATCGAGAGCCAGATCACGAAAGGAAATTGGCTCGTGCGCGGCGTGCAGCGCGTGGATGAAGCCAGCAAGCAGATCGTGTTCGGCGCGGGCGGAATGAA